>CAYQYG010000010.1:8396-49766 GCA_964421485.1 uncultured Polyangiaceae bacterium
CCTTCGGTTCGGCCCACAACACGTTCTACGTCGCCGAGCTCGCCCTCGACGCGGCCGGCCATCTCCTGATGGCGGGCGAGCTCGACGGCACGGTCGACTTCGGCGGTGGTCCGATCTCGAAGGTGGGCGACCCCGACGCCCTGCTCGTGAAGCTCGACGTGACGGGCGAGCACCTCGCGAGCGAGCGCTTCGGCGACGCGGGATGGCAGAATTTCAATGACGTGGCGGTCGACGGCGCCGGCGACGTCTTCGTGATCGGCAACTTCCACGGGAGCATCGATCTCGGGACGGGGCCGCTGACGAGCGCGGACTATTTCGACGTGTTCCTCGCGAAGCTCACGCCCTGAGCGGGCCCGGAGCTCCTCAATCGCCCTCCGGCCCGGGCTCCTCCGGGCCGCCGCGCCGCACGCGCGGCCCGTCGATGCGCAGCTCGTTCATCTTGTAGGTCATCGTCCTGCGCGCGATCCCGAGCATCTGCGCCGCCTTCGTCTGGTTGTATCCGCACTTCTCGAGCGCTTCGACGATCTGCCGCCGCTCGATCTCCCTCCGCTTCGCCTCGAGCGCCTCGAGCGAATCGAGCCCCTCCGGGGCCGCGGCGCGGGCCGGCGCACCCGGCCGGGCGAGCTGGGGTTCGGGGCGGAGGGCGCGCTCACCTGGGGAGCGCGACCCGGAGCCCCGAGCGATGAGCTCGGGCGGCAGGTGCTCCGGCAGGATCCGCTCCTCGTGGCCCGCGAGCAGCACCGCCCGCTCCACCACGTTGCGCAGCTCGCGCGCATTCCCCGGCCACCGGTACCCCTCGAGGATCGCGAGCGCCTCCTTCGCGATGGCCGGCACCCGCGCGCGATCGAGCAGCTCGCAGGCCCTCCGCGCGAACACCTCGGCGAGCGGCCCGATCTCGGCGACGCGCTCGCGGAGCGGCGGGATCGCGAGCGTCATCCCGTTCAGCCGGAAGAACAGGTCCTCCCGGAACGTGCCCTCCCGGATCTCCTCGGCGAGATCGCGGTTCGTGGCCGCAATGAAGCGCACGTCGAGCGCCCTCGGCGCGCGCCCGCCGAGGCGCATGACCTTCCCGTCCTCGAGCACGCGGAGCAGCTTCACCTGCACCGGGAGCGGCAGCTCCCCCACCTCGTCGAGGAAGACCGTACCGCCGTCGGCCGTCTCGAGCAGCCCGGGCCGCTGGGGCGCGTCGTTGAAGGCCCCCTTCTCGGTCCCGAACAGCTCGCCCTCGAGCAGCCCCGCGGGGATCGCCGCGCAGTTGAGCTTCACCAGCGGCCGGCGCGCGCGCTTCGAGCGCGCGTGGATCCAGTCGGCCAGCACCTCCTTTCCGGCGCCGGTCTCCCCCAGCACGAGCACGGGGATGCGCCCCTCGGCCGCGCGCGCGGCGAGCTCGTAGAGCCGCTGCATGGCGGCGTCGCGCGTCACGTGCCGCCCGCCGGGCCCCTCCGTCGCCGGAGGATCGTCCGGCGCCGCCACCCGCCGGATCACGAGCAGCGCGGAGCCGACGTGGATGCAGTCGCCCACCGCGAGGTCCGCCATCTGGCGCGTGAGCCGTCGCGGCTCGAGCGTCTGGCCCCCGGCCCCGGGCGCGAGCGGCTCGTGGAGGAACGTCCCGCTCTTGCTGCCGAGATCCTCGATGCGGAGGGGCGGGCCGACGTGCAGGATCGCGTGCCTGCGCGAGACGGACGGGCCGTCGATGCGCACGTCGTTGCCCTCCTCGCGCCCGATCCGGAGGGCGCCCTCGCGGGGCAACGGGTGCACCGAGACGTCCGCGCCCGTGTACACGACGAGCTCGAGCGAGGCGGAGGAATGGGGCGAGGCGCGCATGATGGCGCGCCACTATACACCGCCCGCCTCGATCACCGGGAGAGCCTCGTCAGGAACATGGCGGACGCCCCCTGGTCGCCTGCGATCACGACGTCTCCGCCGGGCGCGAAGGCTCCATACGTCGCGAAGGCATTCATGACCTTGCTCCACTTGATGGCTCCGCCCGCGTCGAGCAGCATGACCTCGGAGGAGACGGCGGACTGGCTGGTCACGAGGATATCTCCGAACGAATTGACCGACACGCTCGTGGGGGCATCGATGTCTGCGTGCATGCTCCAGAGATGGTTGCCCATGGCGTCGAACTTCGCCACGAACGTGTCGTCATCACCATAGCTGATCAATGGCCCTCCGCCGAGGTCGATGGTGCCGAGGCCGCTGGAATCGCCGAACGTGCCCATCAGCACGATGTCGCCCGACGGGTCGACCCTCACGCCCAGCCCGGCGGTTCCATACGTGTTTGGTGGGAGGCCCCCTGCAGCTCCTCCCCCGAAGGCATGGGCCCACAGGGGATTCCCGTCCGCGTCGAGCTTCACCAGGAACACGGCCTGTTGTGAGCTGGTGGTGACGGTCATCCCCCCGAAATCGGCGGAGACCATGAACCTGCCGGTCACGACGAGGCCTCCGTCGGGGGTCGCCGCCACGCCGCGCGCCTCGTCGAGGTAGATGTCGCCGAAGCTCTTGCTCCAGACGTGGTCTCCCGCCGCGTCGAGCCTGGCCACGAACGCGTCTCGCGCACCCCACCATGGGAGCGGACCGCCCCCCAGGTCCATGGCGCACTGGTTGTCCCCGTACCCGCATGCCGCTCCCACGACGAACACATCGCCTGCCTGGTTCGTATCGAGCGCGTAGACGTCGTTGCCCACCACCCCAGGAGCATTATAGAAATATTTGCTCCACACCTCCGTCGACAATGTATCGAACCTGGCCACGCCGAGGGTTCCAAACCCAGCATGCCACCCCAGCACCAGGTTGCTGGTCCCTTCGAGCGCGAACACGGGGGCGCTGCCAAAATACTCGTCATAGAAGAAATTGCCGGATGCATCGAACCAGCTTACATTGCTCGAGTCGGTCGCGGTGTAGATGCGGCCCGTGTCGTCTATATCGATGAGCCGTGGGGAGCTCGGGTGGGCGAATGCCATCCACCAGACCTCCTCGCCACAGTTGGGCGCGCAATCCTGGTCGGCGGGGTCATCGCAGTCTTCGGGTTGCGGCGTCACCTCGCCCGAGCAGGGGCCGTACGCCGTCCCCAGAGCGTCGCACCACTTGGTCCCGGCCTGACAGATGCCGACGCCCTCTGTCCCCTGCGGTCCCGAGTACGGGCAAGCGGTGGGGGCTCCGGGCCAACACACACAGCCGAGCCCGTGCTCGTTCGTGACGCCGTTGCAATCGTCGTCCACCGAGGTGGTGCAGCGCTCGGGCGTGGGAGTGACCTCTCCGACGCAGGGGCCGAAGGCGCTGCCATCGTCGAGGCAGGTGGTGACGCCCGCCCTGCAAGCGCCGACGTTCAGCGTCGCGGGGCTCCCGGTATAGCACGCCTGCGTCTCGCCCTGCGCGCACGCGCGCGCCTGGCATACCCCGTCGAGACACAGTCCGCTCTCGCAGTCGCTCGCCGAGCCGCACGCCGACCCGTCAGCGCACGGCGCGCACGCGCCGCCGCAGTCGATGCCCGCCTCGTCCCCGTTGCTCACCCCGTCGGAGCAAGTGGGGGTGATCGCGGCGGGCTGGCAGGATCCGTTCGAGCACACACCGCTGAGGCAATCGCTCGCCACGCTGCACGCCGCCCCGGCTTCACCCGGGCCGAAGTGCAGATCGCCGAGGCCCGTGATCTTCGAGCACGCGCACGGCCCCAGCCCACACCACGCGAGCGCTGCTGCGTGGAACCATCGACTCCGCCGGGTCTTCATCAGAAGCTCCCTCCCACCCCGACCGACCCCAGGCCCGCCGTCACGCGCGCCTGCGTGGCTCCACGCCCGAAGGGCCGTATCACGAGCAGCACGGTCCCCGCCGCCGCCAGGGCGGCCCCCGCCGCGAAGCCCACGGTCGACACCATCGCCAGCGTCTCCGCTCGCTCCGCCTGCTCCTTCTGCGAGGGCGGGCACAGGTCGTTCTGGCACGTATCCTCGATATCGCTCGCCTTGGACGTCGCCAGGAGCCCTGTCACCGCGCCGATCCCGAGGCCCACCGCACCGGCGCCCAGGATCACGGCTCCCGGGATCCACGAGCCGCTCGGGGGCGGCTCGAGCCGTGCGGGCGGCCGTCCTCGCATCGGTTCCATGATCGGCGGGGGTGTGACGACCGGCCTCGGCTCGAGCGGCGGGATCGTGAGGGGCGTCGTCGAACCCTCCTCGATCACCTCGATCTCGGTCTGCCAGGGCGTCCTTCCGGGCGCGGTGGCCGTGATCACGTGCTTGCCTGGATCCACCTGGATGGCCTTCTCCCAGGAGCCGGAGTCCACGCACATCCCGTCACGCCGCACCTCGAGCCCCGCGTGATCCTTCGCCCCCGGGCTCAAGCGGATCTCGATCCTCGTGAGCCGGGGCGCGAGCGCGGCCAGATGCTCGCGCGCGATCTCGGCGCGCCGCTCGTTCCTGTCCCGCACCGCGATCTGAAGCGCCTCGTCGAAGCGCGCATAGCTCGTGGCGAGCTTGCCCGTGAGCTCGAGGCAATAGGCGAGCTGGAGCACCGTACCGCCGCCCGGATCGAGCGCGCGGCTGGTCTCGAGCAGGCCGCACGCCTCGGCGACCTTGCCCTCCTTCATGAGCTGCTTCCCTTCGGCGAACAGCCGCTCCGCTCGGGCGGGATCCGGCGCCGGCGCCGCGGCGGGCTGCGGGTCGTGACACTCGGCGCGCGCTCGGCTGCTCGCGGCCGCGAGGGCAAGCAAAGGGATCAGAGAGAGCACGAGCCGCAGCCGCGATCGCATCGATGTGTCTCCTTGCGGCGCAGGGCTTCGCACCCTGGCCTCCGGTGGGATGAAAACACGATACCGCGACGCAAGCACCAACGCATTGGCGGCGCCGCGAGCAAAACGATTCATCCTGACCTCGCCATGTGGGCTTCTTGTTCGCCGGAGCGGCCCTGTGACGGCAGCGCTTCCGGTGCGGTCGCTCATACACCATTCGTGCCAGGTCCAGGGCGGGGCCGGATCCGCGCCCGCGCCGTGGACACCGCCCTGCCCGAGCGCTGGGAGCTGGGAGTGCCGTCTGCGGCGATGCCTGTCGTGCGCAACGCTCATGCGCTTCATGGGCAAGCGCGTTGCCAGCCTGGAGGATCAGCGCGTGCGCCTCGCGCGCGGCGAGCGGGCCGCCTCGCTCGATCCGCCTCTCCAGGTCCTCCCCCTTGAGGAGCTCCATCACCAGAAACGGCATGCCCGTCTCCGGGTCGATCCCCGCATCGGAGGTCTCGACGATGTGCTCGCTGTCAATCTCGGCCGCGACGGTCGCCTCGACCGCGAACCGCTCGCGCAGCACCGGATCCCCGACGAGCTCGGGGCGCATCACCTTGAGCGCGCGGCGCCGCCGGGTCCGGAGGTCCGTGACCTCGTAGACCATCCCCATCCCCCCGACGCTGAGGCAGCGCGCGACCTCGTAGCGGCCATGGAACACCGTTCCGACGGCCAGAACCACGACGTTCGCTGCATCCTCCATCGCCTCGCCCGGAGCGGAGCGCGCCTCTCCGGCGGCCCCGCCCCGGAGTCTCGCCCGAAACGCGCACCCTCACAAGCTTTCGAAGCTCGCGCAGCCGCATTCCTCTTCATCTCGCAGACCGGCGCGTCGGCCGCGGCGGAGGATTTCATGTCGAGAACCGGCCCAGGCCATGAAATCGTTTGACAGCCGGACCCGCTTGGGCTCCTTATCAACCTGGGGGGTATGGCAGTGCTCCAGGAGATCCATCTCGGCACGCGCTCGCTCGATCGCTTCGTGCCCGTCCTGGGCAAGGCCGAGGTCGACGACGCGCTGCGCGTCGCGGCTGCATTGAAGGCGCGGCTCGGCGGCGCCGTGGTCTGGAACGTCAACTCGACCGCCGTGGGCGGGGGCGTGGCCGAGATGCTGCGCTCGCTCCTCGGCTACACGAGGGGCGCGGGGCTCGACGTCCGCTGGTTGACCATCGGGGGCTCGACCGAATTCTTCCACATCACGAAGCGCCTGCACCACGCCCTGCACGGCGAGCGCGGAGACGGCTCCCCCCTCGACGAGGACGCGCACCGCGTCTACGCGAGGACCCTCCGCCAGAACGCGCTCGAGCTCCGCGCGCGCGTCCGCAGGGGCGACGTGGTGCTCCTGCACGATCCCCAGACCGCGGGCCTCGCGCCCTCGCTGCTCGCGGCCGGGGCGCATGTCGTCTGGCGCTGCCATATCGGCGCCGACGCAATGAACCAGGAGTCGGAGCTCGGCTTCCGGTTCCTCGCGCGCTACCTCGACGAGGTCCCGTCCTTCGTCTTCTCCTGCGAGCGCTATGTCCCGCCCCGCTACCGCGACGGCCGCGCCACCGTCATCCAGCCGAGCATCGACGCCTTCTCGGCCAAGAACGCCGATCTCGACGAGCATTCGGTCCGCTCCATCCTGGTCCACGTGGGCCTCCTGGAGGGCCCTCCGCCGCCCTCGCCTCGCTATGCGTTCACGCGCAGCGACGATACGCCCGGGCGCGTCGAGCGCTGCGCCGACGTCATCCGCCTCGGGCGCGCGCCCTCGTGGGAGACGCCGCTCGTCGTGCAGATCTCCCGCTGGGATCCGCTGAAGGACATGAAGGGCGTCCTCTGCGGCTTCGCCGATCTGGTCGAGCAACACGCGCTGCCCGCGGCCGAGCTCGTGCTGGCTGGGCCGAACGTGCGGGCGGTCGCCGACGATCCCGAGGGCCCCGCCGTCTTCGAGGAGGTCTACCGCGCTTTTCGCGACCAGCCGCAGGCCATCCGCGCGCGCATCCACCTCGCCATGCTGCCCACCGCGGACGTCGAGGAGAACGCCGCCATCGTCAATGCGCTCCAGCGCCACGCGGCCGTGATCGTGCAGAAGAGCCTGCGCGAGGGCTTCGGCCTCACCGTGACCGAGGCCATGTGGAAATCGCGCCCCGTCGTCGCGAGCGCCGTGGGCGGGATCCGGGATCAGATCGAGGACGGGGTGAGCGGACTCCTCGTGCGCGATCCGACCGATCGCGTCGCCTTCGGGGCCGCGCTGCGCCGCGTGCTCGAAGGCGGCGCGCTCGCCGGCCGCCTCGGCGAAGCCGCGCACGAGCGCGTGCGGCGCCATTTCCTCGGGGTGCGGCACCTCCTCCAGTATGGCGAGCTCTTCGCGCGCCTGGTGGCGGCCGCTTGAGCGTCCGGGAGTTGCCAGGAGCTCGATAACCTCGTCCCGGAGGCGATCGCGGACGAGGAGGGATGATCGTCGATCCAATCCGGCGCGATCTGCTCCAGATACCGGCGCGCCGGCGTGGCCGCGATCACCGCTCCGTCGCGCGGCTTGATTTCAGCATCCCATCCGCCTACCGTACGACGGAAGATATGGTTATCCAGAACACCGCATCTACAGCTGACCGCCCAGACCGGACCCGATCCACATCATCCAGGGCGTTCTGGAATTTCTCTGCATTCCTGCTCTTTGTGCTACAAGGATGCGCGAGCTCCATGGGCTCCAGCGAGCCGCGGAGTCTCCCGGCGCCTGATCCCCGGCCTGCTTCGCCTGCGCCTGCCGCGCCCGCCGAGCCTCTGGCCCGGGGCCCGCTGCCCGAGGGCGCGCAGGTCGTGAAGATCGACGACGAGCTGACGGCCCGGCGCGTGGCGAAGGACGCCTATCTCATCACGCATCACGCGGGCCTCGTCCCCGCGAACTCGCTCGTCGTGCGCATGGGTGACGGGACCCTCGTCCTGTGCTCGTCGCCCTACGAGACGGAGGCCACGCGCGCGCTGGTCCGCTGGATGCGGGGCGCCTTCAGGCCGCCGCGCATCGTCGCCATCAACACCCATTTCCATCCTGACGGGACGGGCGGCAACGAGGCCTTCGCGCAGGAGGGCGTGGAGACCTACGCCAGCGACCTGACGCAGAGGCTGCTCGAGGCGCGCGGGGCCGAGGTGCGGGACCAGACGGCGGCCGCGGTGGAGGAGCCGCTGCGCGCGCGCCTCACGCGGATGAAGATCGTCCCCGCCGCGCGCACGTTCAATGCAAAGGAGGGCCTCACGCTCACGTTCGGCGGCGAGTCGATCCGCGTGCTCTACCCGGGCGCCGCGCACTCCCCCGACAACGTCGTCGTCTTCTTCCCCGCGCAGCGCCTCCTCTTCGGCGGCTGCATGATCCGGGCCGCCACGGCGAAGATCGGCTACACGGGCGACGCCGACGTCGAGCGCTGGGAGGCCGCGGTGCGCGCCCTCGACGCGTTCGCGCCCGAGGTGGTCATCCCCGGCCACGGCGATCCCGGCGGCCCCGACCTGCTCCGCCACACCGCGCACCTCGCCCGCGAGGCGGCCGACGCGCAGCGGCTCAAGCGGGAGCCCGGGCGAGCCCCTTGAAATAGATCGGCGGCTCCGACGCCACCGCCTTGCTCACCCGCCCGCCGTATCGAGCCTCCAGCGCCTGCAGCGAGATCTCCCCGAACAGGAAGTCCTGCAAGAGCGCCACCCTCCGGCGAGGGTGCTTCCGCGCGAGCACCTGCATTCCATTCCGGATCCCCTCCCTGAGCGCGCTCACCTCCCGCCCGTGCGGGACGTGGTAGCTGGACGCCATGCTGCAATGGCCGATGCGCATCCCCAGCCGCTCGACCAGCCTGAGCCCCAGCTCGAAATGCTCCAGCCCCCAGGTCCTCACCTCCTCGTCGAACCCCCCCGCCCTCAGCAGATCGGCGCGCCGGATGCTCGAGTTCCCCACGAGGAACGCGGCCCATGACAGCCGCGAAGAGGTCATCGCCCCCTCGAACAGCCTGATGATCGCCCTGAAATACTCGGGCTTCCTCGAGAACCTCCGGATCGCGTCGAGCTGACCTCCCCCGCCGGCCCTGATCCTCTCGACCCCGTAGAAGCAATCCCAGGGCACGCCGAACGCGGCGCAGCCGTCGAACCGCCCGTGGAATGCCACATGCCCCTCGATCCATCCCGGATCCGGGAGCCGATCGGCGTCGCAGAAGAGGATCACCTCGCCGCGCGCGCGCCGCACCCCCCTGTTCCTCGCGGCCGCTCTCCCCTGGTTCTCCTGCCGCAATATCTCCAGCCGGAATTCGAAGGCGCGCGGATCCAGGACCCGATCGGCCGGCTCCACCGATCCGTCGTCCACCACGATCACCTCGAACCGATCCCTCGGATACGTCTGGCCGCCGAGGGACCTCAGCACGAGCTCCAGGATATCGAGCCGATCCATCACGGGGATCACGACGGAGGCGAAGGGCGCTCCGCGGTCAACGTCCATCATCTTTCGCCTCACGATACCGCCTCTCCGCCAGCACCCTCGACTTCTTGCCGCCCGGGGTGAGCGGTATATCGCTCCACCGGCAGAAGGTCTTCGGCATCTGGTAGCCGGCGAGCGCCCCCGCGCACGCGTGCCTCAGCCGCGCCCTCAGCCGGACGTCGTCCTCGATCTCGTCCGGCGCCGGCGTGTAAGCGCACACGAGCCGCCGTCCGAGCACCTCGTCCTCGACGCCGAAGACGATGCAGTCCCCCACCCCCGCTGTCCGCAGGACGACCTCCTCGATCTCGCACGGATCGACGTTGTGGCCGCCCGTGATGATGAGGTCATCGACCCGCCCGGTGATGAACAGATCTCCGTCCTCGTCCACATAGCCGAGATCGCCTGTCCTGAGCGCGCCCTGGACCAGCTCGGCCCTCGTCAGCCCCTCCGGCCCGAGATAGCCCTCCATCAGGCCCGGAGACCGAACGAAGACCTCGCCCACCTCGTGGGCCGCGCAGGCGGCCCCGGAGGCCCGCCTCACCTCCAGCGACACGCCCTGGATCGCCTTGCCGACCGACCCCGGCTTCAGCGCCTCCGTCGTGGCCAGCCTGGCCACCCTGGGCCCAGCCTCGGTCAATCCATAACCGTTGATCAACCGGATCCACGGAAAGCGCTCGTGAACCCGCAGAAATGTCTTCCTGTTCACGATCGCGCCGCTCACGTGGATCGTGTGCAGGCTCTGGAGCCACTCCTCCTTCAAGCCCGCGCCCGCGAAGAAATGGAGCAGGGAGGGGTTCACGCACACGATGGTCGCGCGGTGCTCGTGTATCCGCCGGAACATCTGCGTCGCCGGCACCACCGGATTCAACGCGACGATCGACGCGCCGACCGACAGCCCCAGGAGCACCTCGCCGACGAGGGTCGAAGAGTGCACCATCGACTTCGCGACATAGAAGCGCTCGCGCGTCGACGCCCCCGACCGTCCCAGCAGGTATGCCCCGATCCCGTGCATGTTGCTCAAGATCGCCCGATGCGACAGCACGGCGCCCTTCGGAAGCCCGCTCGTGCCCGAAGAATAGAGCACCACGGCCGCCCGCTCCCCCGACAGCCCCGACCGCCGCGCCCCCCGAAAATCCTCCAGGTCCGACCGCCCCACCGCCTCCGCGTCCACCATCGCGAGCCCCTGGAGATCCCCCCAGCGCTCCTCCAGCATGCGCCGCGGCCGCGAGCCCGCGAAGCAGATCGCGACCACGCGCGCCGACCTCAGGACGCGCTCGACCGCGGGAAATGGCCACGCCGGATCCACGACCACCGCCGCCCCGCCACAGGCGAGGATGCCGAGCAGGCCGGCGATGAAGCCGACCCCGTTCTCGGCCGCCAGCGCGACGGTGTCATCGGCCCGGACCCCGCTCTCCGCCAGCGCGCGCACCACGGCCGCCGCTCGACCGAGGATCTCGCGGGCCTCGTGCCTCCCCTCCTCGTCGATGACCGACGGAGATACCCCGGCGTCGAGGATCACGTCCTCTATCCTCACGAGGCCTCCGGCGGCTCGGTGATCGCAGAGAGCCGCCCGCGCTCCCGGAGCACCCGGACCTCTCCCTCGTGGATCATCACCTCGGCGGGCGAGGGCGCGCTGAAGAAGAGCTGGCAGCTGTTCGTGTATCCATACGCGCCGGATTTGCCGACGACCAGGAGATCCCCCGCCCGCACCCGGTGGAGCCAGACGTCGCGCGCGAGGATGTCCACCGGCGTCCCGGTGGGACCGACGACGGTCACTCTCTCCCGCTCCCCCGAGGGCTCCACCGCCTCCACCGGATAACGGTTCCGGCCGTACCTGCCGATGTATGCGGACGCGGGGTGATGGCTGTATCCGCCGTCGCAGATCACGAACCTGATCCCCCTGGACACCTTCGTGCTCAGCACGCGCGTCACGAACACGCCGCCGTCCGCTGCGAGGAAGCGCCCGGACTCGGCGATCACGCGCGCCGCGCCGAGCCTCCCGGCATACCTGGCCCACAGGTCCACATAACCCTCCTTCAGCGCCCGCAGATCGATCTCGCCGCCACCGCCCTGATAGGGGACCCCGAACCCGCCGCCGATATCGATGAGCCCGAGCTCGATGCCGAGCTCCCTCGACACGCGCGCGCTCATCTCCAGGGTCCGCTCCGCGTCGCGCAGCAGCGCCTCCGCGCTCAGCACCTGGGTCCCGGAGTAGACGTGCAGGCCGGACAGCCGGAGGCGCGGGAGCCATTTCCTCACGTGCTCCACGAGCGCCCCGAGCTCCTCCTCGTCGACCCCGAACTGCGAGGGCCCTCCCGTCATCCGGAGCTCGGCCGACCCGGCTGTCAACCCACGCGGCTCCGCCGGATTGACGCGGATCACCGCGCCGACGGCCGCCCCTTCGGCGGCCGCGGTTGAGTCGATGAGCTCGGCCTCGTCCAGGGACTCCACCGTGATATGAGAGATTCCGCTGCGGAGGGCGAGCTCCACGCCGGCGCGGGTCTTCCCCGGACACGTGTACACGACGTCCTCCGGCGAGAACCCGGCCGAGATCGCCAGGCGGAGCTCACCCTCCGACGCGGCCTCCGCGCCGCAGCCGAGGCGGCGGAACAGCCGCAGGATCCCGGGCAGCGGGTTCGCCTTCACGGCGAAATAGAGGCCGAAGGCCGGCGGGAGGCAGGACCTGAGCGCCCGGTGCTGCCGCTCGAGACAGCCGCCGTCGTACAGGTACAGCGGCGTGCCGAACCGCGCGGCGAGGTCCTCTATCAGGCGCCTATTCATCGGGCCCGTGGAATGAATGAGAGCCCTCGATCTTGCCCACGAACTCCTCGAAGGAGCCGCCCTCGCCGGCATAGAACACCTTGCCGCCCGCCGCGCCGCCGCGCCGCTGGGCGGCCCTGAAGAGATCGGCGAATTCCCTGTAGAAGATCCTCGGCGGCAGCTTCGTCCTGACGAGCGAGTGATAGCAGTCGTAGAGCTCGGGCTCGTCGAGGATGATCTGGCCCTTGAGCTCCTCGAAGGTGTCGGTGCCGATGAACGGGGTGAGCACGGCGAACGTGGGGCGATCGATGTCGAGCTCGTCCACGATCTCCCGGACGCGCCGGAACTTCTCCACCGTGTAGTCGGGCCTCACGATGAAGTTCGCCCTGATCTCCACGCCGTTCGCGTGCAGCACCCTGACGCACTCCCGCGCGACGCCCAGCGAGATGTTCTTGTGATACTCCCCGAGCTCCTCGGGGAAGATCGACTCGAGGCCCACCAGCACGGAGTCGAGGCCCGCCTCCGCCCACTTCGCGAAGAGCGCAGGGTTCCTCGCGATCGTGTCGGACCGGACGTACATGTGGAACCGCTTCCGGATCCCGGCCCTCGTGATCTCGTCCGCGAGCGCCGACATCCGATCGATCCGGATGAAGGCCTCGTCGTCGATGACGTAGACGTTCTCGCCCTCGATCTGCAGGAGCTCGCCGAGGATGGAGTCGATCGAGCGGGTGAGGTACTGCCTGTCGGTCATCTTCCAGAGGATGCAGAACGAGCAGTCGAACGGGCAGCCCACCGAGAACCGCATCAGCGTGACCGGCCGGTAGTGGGCGTGGAAGTAACGAGCCCTGTACGACGAGAGCAGGTGGCGCGCCGGGAGCGGGCACGCGTCGAGGTCGATCTGCCCCTGGCGCGGGCCAGGGTACGGCGCGCCGTCCCTGACCACGACGACCCCTGGCATGTCCCGGACCTCCCTGCCCGCCGCGAGCGCGCCGAGCAGCTCGCGCGCGGCCTCCACGCCCTCTCCGCTGATCACGTAGCTCACGCGCCGCAGGTCGAGCTTCGACAGGCTCGTGCTGGGGTAATGGCCCCCGATGATCTGGACGATCCGGGGGTCGTGCGCGTGGACCTGCTCCAGGATCCTGTTCACGGCGCGGATGGAGGTGGTGAACGGGACCGCGACGCCGACGACGTCGAAGGCCCCCTCGGCGAGCCTCCGATCGAGGGCCCTGTCGAAGCGCATGTCCAGCACCTCGACGTCGCACGACGAGAGGAGCGACGCGGCGACGTACTCCAGGCCGAGGGGCTCGCAGAGGCTCATGTCCTCGTTGAGGACGCAGTAGTCGGGGTTCGGCGGATATACGAGCAGCACCTTCATGGCCGATCACCCGGGAGATCGATCCGGCGCCGCGGCGCCGGGAGCGCCCTCGTCGTACAGCACCGGATAGAAATCAGGATCCGCGTAGTCCGGCAGCCCGTCCCGCGACCTCGGGCCGACCCGATCGTTCGTGTTGAAGCTCGCGAGGCGGGCGCTCGCCTGGTCGCCCGGCGCGACGTATCGATTCTCCCCGTCCTGGAGCACCACGGCGAAGGACTGCCGGGTCACCGGGCCGGCGTTCGGCCGGGTGCCGTGGACGAGCAGGCAGGAGTGGAAGCTTATCTGCCCTCGCCGGTGGGGGATCGGCGTGACACGTACCGGTCCAACATCCGGGGCTCCGGGTCGCGCTCCACGTGGCGCGCCCTCCGCGCCGCGCAGGCGGCGGAGCGCCTCCCCGTCGTCGTACGGGATCTTCCGGACGAAGGGCGCGCTCCTCCAGCGGTGGCTCCCGCTCACCACCGAGAGGCAGCCGTCCGTCACGTCGCAATCGGACAGCGAGAACCACGCCGTCGTCAGCAGATCGGAGCTGCACGTCGGCCAGTAATTCTTGTCGACGTGCCACCCGGTGCCGTACCCCAGCCGCGCGGGCATCGTGAGCAGGACGTCGCGGAAGAGCCGCACCTCGCGCGCGTCCATCAGGGCGGCCGCGTAGGCGCCCAGGTGGCGGGACCACGCGACCTCGGCCACGGCCCTCTTGTGATGGGATACGTAGGCGTCCAGGCGCGGCCGCGTCCGGTCCAGGTATCTCTGGCCGAAGCCCGCGCTGCCCTTGTCGGCGCTCCACGGATGCACCGAGTCGTATCGCCCGGAGTACACCTCCTCCACGGCCGCGCCGCACGCGCGGAGGCACGCGTCGGTGACCGAGAGCCGCGTGAGGAGCCAGCCGTGCTCGCGGTAGAACGCGATCTCCTGCTCCGTGGGCAGCACCTCCTCCTCGAACGCGGAGGCCATCGTCAGCCGCGCCGCCCGGCGCCGGGAGCCCGGTACACCACGGGGTAGAAGTCGTCGTTCTTGATGTCGGGGGTGCCGTCCGGCAGCTTCGGGCCTACCTCGTCGTTGAGGTTCACCACCATGTCCCTGTCTAGCCGCTTCAGCGGGGATGGGACGAACCGGTTGTCCCCCGCCTGGAGCCCGATCACGACCGAGTGCTGGAGCACGTCGGTCATGTTCGGATACGTCGCGTGCACGACGAGGGACGAGTGGAAGCTCACCTGGCCCCTCCGGTGCGGCAGCGCGTGGAGCTCGACGAACCGCCCCTCCGCCTCGTATTTCTTCCTGATCTTGTCGAGCTCGCCGAGGTCGGCGGTGATGTTGAACGACCGCTTCACCCAGCGCTGGCTCCCGTTGATCATGAGCAGGGTGCCGCTCCGCTCGTCGCGGTCCTCCAGCGGGACGTAGACGGTGATCATCCGCTCCGGCACGCACGTCGGCCAGTAGCTGATGTCCGTGTGCCATCCGATCGAGGAGTGACGGCCGGTGGGGGCGCCGATCAGGATGTCCTTGTAGTACCGGACCTCATCGGTCCCGAGCAGCGCCGCCGCGATGGCCCCGATCTCGGGCGAGCACACGAGCCTCCTGATCGCATCGCTGTGAAACGACGGGAACTGGTCGACCCGGAGCCGGGTCCTGTCCGCGTACGGCTCGTTGAAATTCTTGATGTGCGGAGAGGCGCTCCAGGGCTGGACGCGGTCGTGCTCGCACCGGTAGATGCGCTCGGCCGCCTGGACGCACAGGTCGACGAGGTCCCCGTCGATCACGTGGTCCGAGACGAGCCAGCCCGTGCGGTGATAGAATTCGATGTCTTCGCTGGAGATCATGATCGTCCCTCCGACAGCGCGCCGAACAGCCCCTCGACGTGCTCCTTCTCGGCCTCCACGCCCGGGCTCCTGTACTGCTCGCGGTTCGCGTGCATGTAGTGCCGGAGGAACGCCTTCACGGCGTCCCGGCTGAGCCCCCTCTCCAGGAGGAAGAAGGGCAGCGCATACTCGGTGATGTGCGTCGACCCCTGCACCTTCAGGAAGAGCTCGTCCGCGAGGTCGTGCGCCTCGTCCGCGCCCATCGTCGCGTGGCGCCAGGCATAACCCTCGCCCTCCAGCCCGAAGGCCTCGCGCCGCTCGTGCACCGGGGCCGTCCGGTCATACCACCACAGGCGCTGCTGGTAGAACGTCGGCCGCGCCTCCTCGATGAACGAGAACGTCTCCTCGAAGGTCTCCCGCGTCTCTCCGGGGAAGCCGACCACGACCGAGCACATGGTCATGATGTCGTGCTCCCTGAGCAGATCGAAGCACTCGCGGTACACCAGGGTCGAGCTCTCCTTGCTCATGTTGTCCAGGATCGCCTGGCTGCCCGACTCGACGCCCGCGAACACGAACTCGCAGCCGCTCTCCTTCATCAGCTCCACGGTCTCGCGGTCCGCGTACTGGCACTTGAAATACGAGCTCCACCGGAGGCCCAGGTCGCTCCGGATCATCATGCGCAGGAGGTCCTTGAACCTCGCCTTCGGCACGTTGAACGTGTCGTCCACGAACTGCACGTGGCGCACGCCCTGCTCCCGGAGCGCGAGGAGCTCCCGCTCGCAGACGTCGAGGGGCGCCAGGGTGTACTTTCCCGCGTAGCGCGGGTAGTTGCAGAACGCGCACCGGTAGGGGCACGAGACGGCGGTCCGGAGGTTCATGACCCTCGAGAGCCGGCCCCTGAAGAGCCCCCAGTCGATCTGGTTCTTCCGGAAATCGAACGCCCTCGCCTCCTGCCGGGCCGCGCGGAAGACGCCTCCGCTCCGGTAATAGAGGTTGACGATCCCGCAGGGGTCCGCGCCCGCCTTGATGCTCTTCACGAGGTCCACGAGCACGTCCTCGCCGAAGGAGTCCTTCACGTAGTAATCGGCGCCGATCGCGTCGAGCAGCTCGCCGTCCCTCTCGACGTCGCCCTCGCCGCCCAGCCTGTTCAGGAGGTACGGGCCGCCGACGATGATCTTCACCTCGCGGCCGTGCCGCCTCACGAAGGAGATGATCTCGTGGATCGGGTGATGGGAGAGGTAATACGTGGTGACGATCGCGACGGCGCGGACCCGGCCCTCGAGCAGCGCCTCCCTGAGCCTCTCCTTCTCCTCCTGGAAGCCGTTGATGAAGTCGAAGGACAGCCCGGCGCCGTGGAGGGCGCTCCCGAGGTACGCGATCGCCAGGTTGAACGACTCGGTGATGATGCTCAGATCGTCGCCCGCGGGCGCGCCGGCCAGCCGGCGGGCGTGATTGAACAGCCCCGCCGGCGTGTACGGCCTCTTCCCCACCACGATCTGCGACAGGTTGTATTTGATGCGATCCCGGTGCTCGTGCGAGCCCTTGCCGTACAGGTAGAGCAGCATCCCCTTGCTCTTCTGCACGCTGAGCTCGTTGTGCCCGATCAGGAAGCAGTCTATCTGTTCCATCGCCCCCCGGACCGTCCTTTCACCGGATCTCCGGCGCGGGGCCCTCCCGGCCCTGGCCCAGGATGCGGGCGAAGTCCCGGCGGATCTCCTCCTTCGAGAAGACCCGCTCGCTCGCGCCCCCCCCGATCGTCGAGTGGAGGTGGTCCCGGAATCGCGCCATGAACGCCTGCACGACGGGCGCGGGGACGCCCTTCACGATCATCTCGAACGGGATGGGGTAGTCCGTCGCGTGGATGGAGCTCTTCACGCCGAGCACCATCCGGTCGGCCAGCTCCTGCGCCGTGTCGGAGTCCATCGTGGCGTGCCGCCACTCGTACCCGTCGCCCGTGAGCTGGAAGCGCTCCCGCTCCTGATGGACCGGCGCGCTCCGGTCGTACCACCACAGCCTCGCGCGGAAGAAGGTCGGCCTCGCCTCCTCGATGAAGTCCATCGTCTCCATGAAGGTCTCCTCGGTCTCCCCGGGGAACCCGACGATGAACGAGGCGATGCTGAGGAGGCCATGCTCGTGCAGGAGCTCGAACGCCTCGTGGTACTTCTCGACCCTCGATTGCTTGACCAGGTTATCGAGGATGACCTGGCTCCCCGACTCGCACCCCGCGAACACCTGGACGCACCCGGCCTCCTTCATGAGCCTGGTGGTCTCCCGGCTCGCGAGCTGCGCCTTGTAGAAGGCATACCACCGGAAGCGGTACCGCTTCCGGATCATCATCCGGAGGAGCTCGTCGAACCGCCTCTGCGGGATGTTGAAGGTGTCGTCGATGACGTCGAGCCCGAGGTCCGGGTTGATCTCGTGCAGCGCGTCGAGCTCCCGCTCCACCACGTCGAGGCTCGCGACCTTGTACCTCCCGGACGCGCCGGGGAAGGAGCAGAAGGAGCACTTGAACGGGCAGGACTTCGACGTCCTGATGTTGACGATGTCCTTGATGTCGGACCTGAACAGGCCCCACTCCACCGGGTTCGCGTCGAGGTCGTTGGCCTCGGCCGCCTTGAAGGTGCCGACGTACCTCCCGCCCGATCTGAAGTAGATGTTGTGGACGCGGCCGAGCGGCGTACCATTCTTGATCGCCGCGAGCAGGCTCGCCAGCGTGGCCTCGCCCTCGCTCGAGTCCACGTAGAAATCCGCGCCGATCGTGTCGAAGACCTTGCGCAGCTTGTCCTCCGGCAACAGCCTCACCTGGTTCGTGATGAAGGGCCCGCCGACGATGATCTTCACGCCGGCGCTGTGGCTCCGGACGAACTTCACGATGTCCAGGATCGGGATCACCGTCAGGTAATAGGTCGTCGTGATGGCGACCGTGGCGACGTCGCCCCGCTCCAGGTGATGCGCGAGCTTCGCCCTGTCGCCCTCTTTATGGAAACTGTTCACGTACTCGAACGTGAACCCGTGCCGGTGCAGGAAGGACCCGAGGTAGGCGATCGTCAGGCTGAAGGTGTCGGCGATGTCCGGCTTCTTGCCGTCGCCCTCCGTGACCAGGTTGAAGATCTGCGACGGCGAGTAATACCCGTCCTCGCACCGGATGTGGCTCAGGTTGTACTTCGCCGTCTCCGTGTAGTTCTTCGAGCCCTTGCCGTACACGAGGCGCAGGAGCTGGTTGTGCCTGCTCACCCCGATCTCGTTGTGCCCGACCAGAAAGCAGTCCGTCGTCCTCGTGCTCATGTCACCTCAGCGCCGTGCTCGCCCGGTCCAAGTACGCCTCGATCGCCCGCTCGTCCGGCCGCGGCCTGCACTTCTCCTTGACCGCGAGATCGAAGAGCCGCAGGAAGGCCGTGATCTTGCCCCTCTCGTATCCCTTGTTCGCCAGGTAGAACGCCATCGTGTAGTCGTCGGTGTGGATCGCGTTCTTGACGTTCAGGGAGAGCTCCGTGGCGAGCTCGTGGGCCGTCGCCGAGTCCATCGTCGCGTGCCTCCAGACGTATCCTCCGCCCGTGATCCGGTGCTCCTCCCGCCTCTCGTGGATCGGGGTCTCGTGATCGTAGAACCAGCGGTGCACCCTGAAGAACGTCGGCCGCGCGGCCTCGATGAAATCGAAGGTGTCCCGGAAGGACTCCTGCGTCTCGCCCGGGAAGCCGACGAGGATCAGCGCCGAGGTCATGATGCCGGCCTCGTGGAGCAGCTCCATCGCGCGGCGGTACTCCTCGACCTTGACCCCCTTGCGCATGCGGTCGAGCATCCCCTGGTTCCCGGACTCGATGCCGAGGTGCGCCATCTGGCAGCCGCTCTCCGCCATGAGCTCCACGGCCTCCCGGTCGAGGATGTTGCAGCGCAGCTCCCCCTCCCACTTGAAGCCGAACCGGCCCCTGATCATCATCCGGAGCATCGCCTTGAACCGCTCCGGCGGGAAATTCAGGGTCTCGTCGATGAAGAAGACACCGGGCCGCTTGCCGGTCCCGTGCAGGGTCCGGAGCTCCTGCTCGAGCTCGTCGACGGGCAGGCGCCTCCACCGCCCGCCGGTCACCGGCAGCCCGCAGAACGCGCAGTCGAAGGGGCAGGACTTCGTGGTCCTGATGTTGACGAGCTCCGGGACGTGCTCGCCGAAGTACGACCAGTCGACCATGCGCCGATCGAATGCGCCGTCCTCGGCCTTCGTGGACGCGCAGGCGAAGGCGTCGCCGCTCCGGTGGAAGACGTTGGGTATCCCGTGGACGGGCGCCCCCGTCTTCAGCGCCTGGATCAGGCGGGCCAGCGTCTCCTCGCCCTCGCTGCTGCACACGTAGTAGTCGGCCCCGAGGCTCCGGAAGAGCCGCGTCAGCTCGGCCGGGTCGCTCGCGTGCGTGGACACGAGGCTCCTGATGAACGGCCCGCCCACGATGATCCTGGCGCGGCTCCCGTGCTTCCTGATGAACCGGACGATCTGCGCGATCGGGAACGCGGAGATGTAGAACGTCGTCGTGATCGCGACCGCCAGCACCTCGTTCCTCGAGAGCATGTCCGGCAGGACCGCCCGCCCCTTGTTGAACGTGTTCACGACCTCGATGGTGAACCCGCTCCGGAGCAGGTACGTACCGATGTTCGCGACGGCCGTGTTGCAGGAGTGCTCGAACGTGACGTGATCGAACGAGAGATCGCCGCTCCCGTTCGAGTAGAAGAGGTTGTAGAGCTGCGAGCTCGTGTAGTTCCTGCCCTTGTACGCGACGAAGGTCTTCTCCAGCGCGTCGTGGTAGTAGAGCGAGCCCTTCCCGAAGGCCATCTCCGCGAGCTGGACCTGCTTGTTGACGCTCAGCGCGTAATGCCCGATCAACAAACAATCTATCTGGCTCATGGCGATCTCGGCGGAGGCAGGCGGCGCCGGCGCGCGCCGGGGCGGGTCAGGGTATCGCCGGGCTCACCGGGGCGCTGAGCAGCCTGGGCTTCTGCGCGATCGTCGCGACCCGGCCCGCCAGGACGGCGGCGGCGAGCTGCACCCGGGCGACCGCCGCGCCCCCGCCCGTGAGCAGCGCCAGGTCCAGGGCGTCCATGATCTCCTCCTGCGAGGCGCCGATCTGCATGGCCGCGGTCACGGCGAAATCGACGCTCTGCTCGGTCCCGTGCGTGGCGTGGATGCTGAGGAGCGCCAGCACCTTCTCCTTCTGACCCATGCCGCCCTTCCGCTGGGGCATGCTCAGGAACTGGTTGTTCATGTCGTAGATCTGCTTGTAGATCGGCGACTCCTTCTCCAGGAGCCCGTGGGTGAACGCGCGGGTCTCACAGTACGATTCGATGTTCTGGGCGAGCGCGTCCGGTAGCTTGCTGGCTTGCATGACTCTCTCTCGATGGTGGAAGTGATGATGGAGCACGCCCCGGACGACCTCCGGGCCGTGCTGTCCCTCCGTCGCCGCCTCGATCCCCCGATCGGAGCGACGGTGTGCGCAACGTGACCGATCGGGGGGGCGCCGTCAACCATTTTCGCGATCCGGTGGATATTATCGACTCGCGCCATTACGTCCATATCCGCGGCCTTCGTCCGCATCCATCCATGGACGCCGGCGGCGGCGCGGGCTCAGAGGGATTCGAAAAGCTCGGCGGCGCGGGCGGCGCCGCCGTACCTCCTGCGCTCGAGCTCGTCTCGCCAGTGACGGAGATTGCCGGCGCCGGCCGGGTCGTCGAGGCAGGCCCGCACCTTCTCATACAGGCGCGGGCCGGTGAGATCGTCGGGGGCGATGAGGTCGCCCAGGCCGAGCGCGCGCAGCTGCCGCGCGTTGAACTCCCTCTCCTGGAAGGTCGGTATCACGAGCGATCTGACCCCGGCGGAGATGGCGGCCATGGAGCTCCCGTGTCCGCCGTGGTGGATGAAGAGGCTGCACCGGGGGAGCAGCCGGACCAGCGGGATCCACTCGTACACGCGGATGTTCGGATGCCGGTATCGCTCGAGATCCAGGCCCTGCCCGAGCCCGGTCGCGATGACGACGTCGAGGTCGGCGCCCTTCAATGCCTCGACGGCGCGCTCCAGGATCAGGATGCCCGACTCGCCCGCGCTGTCATGGAGGTGGCCCGTGTAGACGAGGATCATCGGCTTCGAGCCTGCGGCGCGCTGCCCGGGGTCCGGCGCGATCCTGGCCGAGCTCTCCCACGAGAGGGGCCCCGTGTAATGGACCTCGGGGTCCGCGATCGGATCGAGCTCCGGGAAGCTCGGGATCAGCGTCAGATCGCCGCGGTTCAGCTCCTCCATGCGCGCGATCGGCGCGGCGCCGTGGCGCTCGAGCGTCGCGCTCACCACCCTCGTGACCTGGCGGTCCTCGGATCGCCGGTCCTCGCACCACCACGACACCGATTTGCCCGCCGGGTGCCAGCAGGACTGGGTGACGCAGACGAGGGGCAGCCCGGTGATCCGCGCGATCACCTCGGTCGGAGGGCAGAGCTGCGAGAGGAGGATATCCGGTCCGACGTCGCGGGTCGTGCGGAGCCGCGCCTCGATGAGCGCCGAGAAGTACCTCGGGTCCGCGAAGCCGAACCGGCCCCAGTACTGGTCGAGGTCGCGCCAGGTCCTCCCCTTCGGATACACGATCTCCGGCCTGCCGACGTCGGGATACGGCACGATCTCGTACCCGAGCCTCTCCAGCGCGTGGGCCGCGCCGTGTCCGATGCTGCACACGATCCTGTACCGCGCCGGGTCGAGGCGCTCCAGGATCGGCAGGACCTGGGCGAGCGATCCGAAGCCGCCGGTCATCGCCGCATAGATCGTCCTGCGAGCCACGCCTGCCCCCCTCCCCCGATCCGCTCCGATCGAATGGTGCTACAGGAAGACCGCCTTCTTCTGGTACAGGAAGTCGGCCATGTAGCCCTCGTGGGGATCGAGCGGGTGATATCCCCGCTCGACCGCTCCGCCCGCGAACACCTTGAGGATCGAGGGCTCGTGGCAGAGCCGCCGGAGGAGGTCCGGGCTCGCCCCCAGCACGCCGAGGATCAGCGTGTCCCGCGCGAGCTTCACCATGAGGTCCTCGCCGCTCGCCTCGGCGACGGTGACGAACGGGAATGGCAGCTCCAGCCCGAAGGCCCGGCTCTCCGGCCGAGCGATCCACAGCACCGTGGGAAAGAGCATCGCGCGCCCGTCCGCCACCGCGAGGCGCGGGCGCCCCGTGACCCGGCGCGTGACGTCCTCCGCCTCCCCCCGGGCGATGAAGCCCTCGATCATCGCGTCGATCCGCCGCGCGCGCTCCACCGGGAAGAGCGGCAGCCGCCCGGCGTTCTCCGCGAAGCCGCCGGGATGCGCGAGGGCGACCCGCTCCGCCGTCCGCTCGCAGAGCTCCCTGCCCCGCTCCGCGACCACCACCGACGTGAGCCCCGTGCAGGTCCGCCCGTGATTCCAGAGCATCCTGCGCGCCGCGATGCCCGCGGCCTCCTCCGTCCACGGCCCGGCGAGGAGGAGCTTGCTCCGGCCGTGATGAATGAGGTGGGTCTTCCTGGCCAGGGCCGGAGAGCGATGGACGACCTTCGCCAGCCCCTCGGGGATGACGGCCTGATCGACCTCTCCGAGGAGCTCGACCCAGACGCGCTCCTCGCAGGGCAGGAGGTCCACGCAGGACGAGAGCCACGGCGCCGCCGCCTGAATGGCATCCAGGACGATCAGGTGAGTGAATGGATCCTCGACGGGCGGCACGACGATGACCGGGCGCTTGAGCGCCAGCGGGAGGAGCCAGTAGATCGCGATCGTCGGGACGTTGCCCGGGACCTTCACGAGCAGGCTCTTGCCCGCGGGAAAGAGCCCGATCTCGTGGCCCGCCACGGAGTACCGGTGGGTGTCCAGCGGGTCCTCTTCGGACGGCGGGAGCTGCACCCGCGTGATCTCCCCGAGCCGCTCCAGGATGCCCGCGAGCTCGTCGATCTCCCGGGCCACCGACGCGACCGGAGCGCCGGTCGACTCCGATACCATGTGGCAATAGTACGGCTTCGAGAGGGTCGCGAAGCGCCAGTCCTCGCCCTCGAGGAGCCCGCCGGCGGCCGCGAGCGCGTCGTGGATCGCTCGCGCCGGCGTGTCCTGCAGGCGGGAGAGCTTCCCGGGCGCCGCCCGCAGCACCTCGTGCGTCTTGATGCGCGGCGTGAGCGTGAGCTCCGCGAGGCGCTCACCCTCCATCCCGAGGACGGGTTGGCCGTCGATGGAGAAGTACCGTTCATTGCAGTTGACAGCCGGGATCTTGAGCATGGAGGTTCACCACGCGGACGCGTATCAGTACACCCCTTCGATCGGCTGGCCGGAGAGCGAGCTCGGGCTGTGCGGATCACCCAGCCAGTCCCAGGGGTAGCGGGCCGCGAATTTGCCGAACGGGCGGACGCGGGTCCCCCTGTCCCGCTCGATGAAGCCGGGGATGAGCTGGTCCTCCGTGAACCGGAAGCACCGCACGTCGCCGTCCTGTCCGTATCTGACCGGCGCCCCGGCCGCGTCGACGGCCTCGAGGACGATACAGGGCTGGCTGGGGATGTAGATGATCCGGTGATCGTCCTCCGGCTCGTACGGCTTCTGGTAGCTGATCCCGGAGACGGACGTGCCGTAGATGCCCACCACGGGCCTGCCGGCGAACAGCCTCTCTCGAAGGTACCTGTGCGTGTCCCGGGACATGGCGAGGCCGGCGTGCACGACCGCCTTGATCTTCCCGAGGTGCGCGACGTCGACGTATCGAGGCAACAGCTCCAGCAGGGTGGCCGTGCAGAACAGGACGCCGACGCGCTGGTACCGGAGGATCGGCTCGACCTGCTCCCAGATGTGGCGGATGTAGCGCTCGGTCGCTCTCTCATCGCCCTCCTGGAGGTAGATCCGGACGATCCGGGGATCCATGTCGATACAAAAGACCCGGCCGCCCCGGCGCTCGCCGATGGAGATCATCAGGCGCCCGGTCGTGTGCGGCCCCGTCGGGCCGATGAACAGCCAGCTCTCGTCGCGCGGGACGCCGTGCAGATCGAGCAGCTCGTCCGAGAAGGCGAGGATATGGTCCCAGTAGCGGTCGCCCCAGGTCCCGCGCTTCGCGATCCCCGTCGTGCCGCCGGTCTCGGAGGCCCATAGCCACCTCGCCCGGCGGAGCGCCGCCCTCGGGATGAACTCCTCGACGGGCAGCTCCCGGAGATCCTGCTCGTACCTCGCCTGCTCCTGCCGGCCCTTGAACGCGAAGAGGCGCCTGAAGTCGTCGAACGAGCGCACGTCCCTCGCCGGATCCACGCCGAGGTCGTCCGCTCTCCGTATCCAGTACGGCGCGCCGTGCTCCGGGTCATGGTGCAGATCGATGATCTCGGACAGATAGGCGCGGTCGAGCGCTCGCAGGTGCCGGTTGTCGTCCATCGATGTCCCCCCTCACGCAAATCTGCCGTGGCAGAAGATGTCCTCGTGCACCCTCTGGATCAGGCGCTGATACCCGTCCGCTCCGCCCCGGTCGCCGGGCCCCCTGAAGATCGCTCCGAGGTGCCGCGCGAGGCCCGTCCCGTGGTGCGCGGCGAGCTTCCTCCGCCAGACGGTGCGCTCGGGCAGCATCCCCGACATCATTTCCCTCATGTAGAGCTTGTCCCGCCCGCCGCGGATCTTGTGGTCCGGGGGGACCCTGAGGGCGCACGAGACGACCTCGGTCTGCAAGAATGGATGATAAACGCGCACCCCGCAATGCATCGCCGCCAGGTTGCTGAGCTCGTTGGAGAGCTGGGTCCTCCCGAGCCCCTTCAGGAGGTCCGCGTGGAGCCCGCCCGCGCGCTCGGCGTCCGTGACGCCCCCGCCGTTCAAGAGGTCCGAGCCGTACCCCGTCAGGAACAGCCTCGGGGTCGGGCTCCGCGCGTGGAGCTTCCTGTACAGGCAATGGGCGACCAGCGCGATCTCGACGCTCTCCGGCTCGATGAAGTGGAAGTAGCGGATCACGGCGGGGATCTCGCGCCGGATCTCCTCCGTGCTCACGTGGACCCGCTCGAGCTCGATGCCCAGGAAATCCGCGGTCTCCCGGGCCTCCTCGTGCTCGTCCCCCCAGTCGGTGCCGAGCGTGTACGCCTTCAGGCGGCAAGGCGTCCGGCGGATCAGGCACGCGATCGTGCCCGAGTCGATCCCGCCCGACAGCGCGATGTGGGCGGTCGCCTCGCCGCCCAGCCCGCGGCGCACCGCGCCCTCGAGGCTGCCGAGCAGCGCGGCCTTCGAGCGCTCGATATCGTCATGGAAGCCGCCCTCGGCCTCGAGGACGCGGGAGAAGCGGCGCATCCGGACGGAGGGCGCGCGCCGCTCGACCTCCGCCGTGAGCTCCTGTCCCGCGAGCAGCCGCGACACGGGCGCGAAGAACGTGAGGTCCTCCGAGAGGCGCCGGGGGTCGTAGAGGGCGTGGCACCCGAGCTCCTCGAGCAGGTACCGCGCGAGGAAGAGATCGTTGAACACGACGAGGTCCCGGCCCTCGACGAGGATGTAATAGACGCACTGGGTGTTCATGTCGCTGCCGCGGACCACCAGCGTGCCCCTGTCGATCGCCGCGGCGTTCTGCGCGCCGCCGGGCGCCTGCGCCGCGGCGAGGGTCTCGAACGAGATCGAGAGTCGATCGAGGCCCTCGGGAGGGAGGAGGGCGTCGGAGAACGCGCCCACCCAGTAGTCGCCGACCCTCACCGTGCGGCACCCGTCGAGCCGGGGCGCGAGGTCCCGCGTGGAGATGAAGAACGAGCGCGCGAGGTGGTTCATTCACTTGCCTCCCAGGATCTTGCTCATGAACCGCTGCGCGGACCGGTCGCGGAAGGCCGCCCGGTGAGCGGCCTGCGAGACCGGCGTGATCCGGCGCAGCGCCTCGATGAACGACTGGTTCATCAGCCGCTTCGTGACTCCATAAGAGACGCTCGGGTACGCGAGCAGCCTGAGGGCGGCCTCCTGGGAGGTCTCGAGCAGCGCGTCGGGCGCGCAGACGGCGTTGAGCAGCCCCAGGCGGAGGCTCTCCTCCGGGCCGATCCGGTCGCACTCGACGACGATCCGCAGCATCTGGGCCCTGCCGAGCATCCTCTCCAGCATCTCCTGCCCGAGGACGCAGGCGACGCCGTTCTTGAGCTCCGGCATGACGAGCTCGCACTTCGAGGTGCCGAGCCGGTAATCGCTGCAGAGCGCGAGCTGGAAGCCGATCCCGATCGCGAACCCGTCGAGCGCCGCGATGGTCGGCTTCTCGAGCTCCAGGCAGGCGACGTACATGTTGACGATGTCGTCGATCCACCGGTCGACCTCCTCGCCGCCCTCGAACGCCTTCACCTCGTTGAAATCACCGCCCACGCTGAACGAGCGGTCCCTGCCGCCGGAGAGGACCACGGCCTTGACCGCCCTGTCCCGCCTGGCCTCCATGAGGGCCCGGGTGACCGCGATCTCCATCTCCGAGCTGAAGGGGTTGTGCGCGTTCGCGGCGTGAAAGGAGATGGTGAGCACGCCGTCCTTCAGCGCCCGATCAAGGCAATTCGATCTCTGCTCCATGTGACCCCCCGGTCTCCACGTCCGGGGCTCCGGGTCGCGCGCCCTGGTCGCCCTGCGGCGCGCGCCCTCGGCCCCGAGCGAAATCAGCGACACGTCCTCTGAACCCAGTCCACCGTCTTCTCGACCAGCTCCTCGGACCAGGCCACGCGATTGAAGAGGTGGTTCGCCCCCTCGATCTCGACGAGATCGAAGTCCTGCCTCTCCCGGCGCGCCGCCCCGAGCTCCTTCTGGAAGGCGAGCGTGTGCGCGTCCCCGGTCCCGAAGACGAACAGCTTGGGGACGGCGTGATCGAGCACGTCCTTGATCGCGAGGTGCTCGTTGGCCTCCTTCAGATAATCCATTCCGAGGTAGACCCCGAAGAGCGGGAGGACGAGCTTCCTGGTCGTGGGCTCGATGGCCATCCTGCTCCGCTTCGAGGGCCGGAACGTCTCCGTCATGGACCGGACGACGGGGTTCCAGGCCGCGACGGCGGAGATGCCCCGCCGCCTCGCGAGGACGCGATGGATGACCCGGATCCCGTCGCTGTACCCCAGCAGCACGAGCTTGAATGGTTCCCCCAGGGAGCACCCCTCGATGAAGTCGATCATCGCCGTCGTGTCCTCGACCTTGGTGGCGATCGAGGTGTCGTGGAACTCGCTGCTGCTGACGCCGCACCCGCTGTAATCGAACCGGACCACGGTGATGCCGGCGGCGTTCGCCCTCCTGGCGAGCAGGATGGACAGGCGATGGTTATCGACCCGGTCGCCGTTCAGGCCATAGTTGAGCAGGATGACCGGCCCCCCCTCGGCGCGCCGGGCCGGGACGTGCAGCATCCCGAGGATGACGCGCCCCTGCTCCTCGATCTGAACCGGTACTTGCATCAGCTCATCGCGCAGCGATCGACGGCCCACTGCGTGAGGCGTTCGATCACCGTCCGTTGGAGGGCCGGGGACCTCGGGAGCGGCTCGTCCCGATAGAGCGAGGGGGGCGGGTAGGCGCTCGCGGCGCCGAGCTCCACCGGCGTCAGATCGGCGGGCTCCTTGCCGTCCGGGAGCAGCCAGAGGCTGCTGCCCGCGTCGGCCCGCCGGAGCGCAGAGAGGGCGTCGAGCTCGCAGAGCCCCCGGAGGAGGCGGCCGGAGAGCCGCGCCCCGTGGAGGTTGTAGGGCACCGCCCCGAGCGCGTGGAGCGCGCAGCGGGAGGAGTCGCTGAAGTCGCGGAGATCGACGTAGTCGTCGCCCGGGAAGACGTCGGACGCGTCTTTCTCGCGCGCGCCCGGAGGCACGCCGCGCAGGTGCTCCCGGATGACCTCCGGATCGAGGCAATAAGGCGCCACTCCGGCCACGCCGAGGAGGAATCCGGCGCCCGAGGCCTCCGCCAGGAGCGTCGCGATGAGCCCTCGCCCGATGCAGAGCAAGCTCCCCGGGAACCGCCTCGAGTAGTGGTCGGCCGCGAGCGCGATGTCCTCTCGCAGGGTGTCCAGATCGACGTCGGCGAGCTCGCCCGCGCTGTCCCCGTGGCCGCGCGGGTCGACCTGGGCGACGAAGAGCCCGCTCCTCGCGAGCTCGCGGGCGAGCCTGCTCATGAAATAGTCCACGTCGCACATCGGGTGCGAGAACCCCGCGAGCAGGACCGCGGCGCCCACGGGCATGGGCTCCGCCGGGCTGTGCTGGACGCACATGAGCCGCACGTCGCCTCTCACGAGCCAGCTCTGGTGCAGCATCGCCCCCCGCCCCCCCCGACCAGCGAAAGACTGCCTAGCTCGCGGCCGCCGTCCCCGTGGAGACGCCGCCTCGCGCGACCAGCGATCCGTGGACGTAATCCACGAAGCGCCCCAGCGACGCGTCTTTTATGTCCTCGACGAGGGACCCCTCCGTGAATTCGAATTGAAACGACTCCTCGATGTACACGAAGAGCTGCATGACCTGTATCGAGTCCAGGCCAAGGTCCTTGATCGGGGTCTCCTGGCCGAGCTCGCCGTCGAAGAGGAGCTCCTCCCGGAGGACCCTGACCACTCCATCATAAATGGTCTGCCGGCTGATCATAATCTGCCCCGGGCAGCCGCTTCAAATCATTACGCGGACGCCGCCTGGGCAGGGAGATGACCCACTCCAGACCTCCACGCAACCCATTTCTTTCAGCAATTCCCGGGCGCCGGCGGGGTTACGTCTCCGGACGAACCCCCTCCGTCTCAGCCGTCCTGCCATTTACCTTTCACTATCCCTCTCCATACGCGCAGAACGGCTCCGGCGCGAGGTAGTTGCCCGTCATCGCGTACGCGCGGGCCCGGGATCCCCCGCCGCAGCTGTCGCGGTGGTCGCACGCGCCGCACTTGCCCTCGAGCCTGGTGAAGTCGCGCAGCTCCCGGAAGACGGGGTGGTTGCGGTACACCTCGACGATCGACGTCTCCTTCACGTTGCCGCACGGGATGGGCAAGAACCCGCTGGGGCACACGTTGCCGGTATGGTCCACGAAGCAGAACCCGTGACCCGAGTTGACCGGCCTCGACGACATCATGATGCGCAGGTCCCGCGGCGGTCCGGCCGTCGGCAGGACCCCGCGCTGGGCCAGCCAGCGGCGGAAATGCTGCCCCTCGGTGACCTTGATGGTGAACGGCGCCCGCCCCGCGAGCTCGTGGAGCTTCTCGAACAGGAGCTCGAACTGCTGCGCAGTGCAGCCCTGGAGCACCGAGCCGCGGCCCGTCGGCACCAGGAAGAAGACCTCCCAGAACACGATGCCCATCCCGGTGACGAGCGCCGCCATGGCGTCGAAATCACCGGCGTTCCACGCGCCGAACACCGTGTTGGCCTGCAGCGGGATCCCCGCGTCGCGAATCCATTGCGCGGCTTCCATGACCTTGGCGAACGTCCCGTCGACGCGGCGGAAGGTGTCGTGCTTGACGGCGTTCTCGCCGTCGATGCTCAGCGCCATCTGATCGACGCCGGCCTCCTTGAGCGACTGGATCCGCTCCCGGGTCAGGCGCGGCGTGGCGGCAGGGATGGTGCCCACGCGCAGGCCGCGACCCTTGGCGTGCCGGACGAGCTCCTCCAGGTCCTCCCGCTGCAGCGGGTCGCCCCCGGTGAACACGACGAGCGTCGTGCCCATGGCGGCGACGTCGTCGATGAGGCGCCTGCCCTGCTCCAGCGAGAGCTCCCCCGCGTCGCGCCGGTCCTCGGCGGACGCGCGGCAATGCTGGCAGGCGAGCGCGCAGGCGCGTGTGACCTCCCAGATGACGAGGAGCGGGGCCTGATCGAAGGGCTTTGGTCCGGCATGTGCATGCATGGCCGGTAGCTTCCTTTACCCGGTCGATCTGTCAAGCCTTTTCCAGGCGACGGTGGGGTGACGGACGGGCGCTAGGCCCGCGCCTCGTCCGCGCGGAGCGAGAGCACCGCGACGCCTCCTCGCGACCGGACGGCGACGCGGACCCGATCCGCGGGGCCGCTCGGCCGCCAGCGGACCTCGAGGCCGTCGCCCTCCACCTCGCCCTCGGCCTCCCACCGGGTCGACACGAGCGCCGTGAGGCCGTCGATGGACACCGCAATGGTGTCGCCCTCGCGGCGGGCGGAGAGCCTGGGCCTCGGGGGGTCGAAGAGCGCCAGATCCACCGTGCGGACACTGGTCTTGGGGGAGGTGTCGAACCATTGATCGATGAGCCGCAGCTTGCGCGGCTCCCGCCCGATGGTCGCGAACCGTTCGCCCGATTCAACATCGAGCGCGCTCGTCCCCGGCATCCCGTCGGGGGGCGGCGGATCCACGACCATTCCACCGTGGCCGCCCTGCCCGCCGGCGCCGCCCGCTCCACCGTAACCGCCCGCTCCACCGAAGCCGCCCGTACCCGCGTCGGGCGGAGGCGGATCCACCACCATCGTGCCCCCCCCGCCCGTGCCCGCGTCGGGCGGAGGCGGATCCACCACCATGCTGCCGCCCATGCCGCCCGTGCCCCCGTCGGGCGGAGGCGGATCCACCACCATACCGCCCTGGCCGCCGCTGCCCGAGGTCTCCACGTTGCCGCAGCCGTCGCAGCCGCCGAGCGCGACGGCCATGGACACGCCGAGCGCCAGGCTGCTCTTCAGGTGCTGGAAGCTCGCGGTCGGCCTCGGCGCGGGCGCCGCGCTCGCGGCCGGATGCTCGGCGAACGCGCGCATGTCGGCATAGAGCGCGTCGAGCTCCTCGTGCCACCGCCGGTCGGCCGCCGCGATCGCGAGGCCGAGGCGCGCCGTCTCCCGCTCTATCGCGTCGAAATCACCGAGCGGGGCCCGCTCGGCGAGATCGATCGCGCGCGTGAGGTGCTCCGCGGTGTCCAGCGAGATGCGGCGCGTCAGCTCGCGCGCGCGCCGCACGATCGGCGCCGAGCTGCCCGCGTCGTCGTGGAAGCGCCGGAGCACGTTCGCGGCATAGCCGAGCCCCATGTATCGATTCGCGACGCCGTTCGGCGCGAAGTTCCGCTCCCGGAACGCCGCCGAGCAGATCCGGAACAGGAGCTCGGCGCGGTCGTCGGCGATGCGATAATTGAAGCCGAGGTAGCTCCCGCCGAGGTCCTGCCGCGCAGAGAGATCCACGTGCAATGCCGTCCCGAAGTAGGGCTCGGCGCGGCAGAAGTTCACCGGGTGCTCGGCGTGATCCACGATGAAGCGCACGTTGTCGCGCACGTCCGCGATCGTCGCCTCGGGCTCGAAGACGAGGAGGTTGTAGCAGACGAAGATGCCGGCCTCGCGGCAGGCCTCGAGCGCGCCGCGCACGTGCGCCTGCTGCGTCCCGCGGCGCAGGTGATCGCCGCCCGCCTCGGAGCCGTTCTCCACGCCCACGTAGAGCCGGATCACCCCGAGGTCGGCGAGCTCGCGGGCGAGCGCGGGGGTCACGCAGTCGGGGCGGGCCTTGCCGACCATCGCGACCCGGCCGACGCCGTAGGCGTCGAGGGCCTCGCGGATCGCGCGGACTCGATTGATGGAATAGCGCTCTCCGGGGAAGATGAAGTTGTCGTCGTGGAAGCAGAAGATGCCCCGGCCGCCGGCCGCGTCGAGCAGGAGCGCCATCTCGGCCGCGATGTTCGCCGGGCTCCGGAGGCGGACGGCCTTGCCGCCGCCGGCGTCGATGGCGTCGTCATAAAAGGATACGATCGAGCAGTAGCTGCACTTGCCCCAGCAGCCGCGCCCGCCGATGATCGGGATGAACGGGACGCCCATGTGCCGGTTGTGCGGGCGATAGCGCTTCGCGAACGGCACGCCGTCGAGGTCGTCGAGCAGCCGCCGCGCCTCGGTGCGCATCGCCGCCCCGTCGTCCGCGCGCAGCGCGAGCCCGGGCACGGAGGCGAGCGGGGCGCCCCGCTCGAGGGCCTCGAGCAGGTCGGCGAGCGTCTCCTCGCCGTCGTGCAGGACCACGCTGTCGACGCCATTTTCCGGCAGGAGCACCTCGCGGAAGGCGAGCGTGGGGAACTGGCCGCCGCACGTGAGGTGGCCGCGGAAGCCCGCCTCCCTGAGCCTCCTCGAGAGCGCGAGGAACTCGGGCGCGCGGTGCTGGAACTGGACGCTGAGCCCGATGACGTCCGGCTCCCCGGCGAGCGCGCGCCGGACGACGCGCTCGGTCTCCGCGACGTCGTTGAACGGCACGATCGCCGCCCCATGGCCACGCCGCTCCGCGACCGCCGCGAGGATGCCGATCCCCAGGTTCTCCTCCAGATCCGCCCCGACAAAGCAAATGCGCATGATCACACCTCGTGCGCGAGGATACACGAGCCACGGTCGCGCAGGGAAGCGGGTCTGCTCGTACCGGACGGGCTGCTCGCCGGTGCCCGCCGGCATACCAGCGGGCGCCGATCCGGGTGAAGGCGCGCGCGCCGCCCGGGCGTCAGGGGATGGTGCAGGTGGACACGCCCGCGCCGACGACGGTGCGGCTCAGGGTGGTGACGACCTCGACGCTGCCGTCGCTCGGCCTGTAGCGGGTCACCGTGGTCGAGCCGCCGTCGCTCGTGAAGATGTAGAAATCGCCGCCCCAGTAGGCGAACGCGAGCGCCGAGCCCTGGCCGCCGGCGGGCAGCGGGACGCTGCTCAGGATCTCCGCCGTGGCCTTGTCGATCTCGACGACGAACCCGCCGGGGCCGCTCGCGTTCAGGAAATACCCGTACAGGCTGCCGTCGTCGCTGCTGGTCAATTCGATCGCATTGCCCGGGTTCTCGGAGAACGGGGCGATGTAGTCGAAGTCGAACGTCTGGGTGTCGATGGTGCCGAGGCCGAGCGACGGGGCCCCGAAGCTGATCTCGGCGATGTGGAGGGTCTCACCCTGCATGTCGTCGTCGATGGCGAAGCCCATCCCGAACGTGTTGAATCCGCCGGTGCCAGGGATCCAGTCCGTGGTCTCGCAGGAGGCGTCGGCGGTGCTCACGCGATAGAGCTGGCCGTCGCTGTACACGACGTAGGCGACGCCGGTGCGGGCGACGCCCATGGAGAACGGGGAGGCGGCGCCCGAGCAGGTCAGGTTGCCGACGAGGCTGAACTCGCCGGTGTCGGGTCGATAGCGGTAGAGGTCGGTCTCGGAGGTGACGAGATAGACGTAGAGCAGGTCCGGGTCGCACGGGGGGAGGCCGTCGGGCGGGGCGTCGGGCGGGGCGTCGGGCGGGGCGTCGGGCGGGGCGTCGGCGTCGGCGCCGGCGTCTTCCCGGTCGTCGGGCTCGAGGGGGGCGACGTAGAGGTCGCTGCGCGCGCCGCACGACGAGAGGACCGCGGCGGCAGTGGGGGCGAGCAAGGCGAGGAGGGGCAAGGCGAGGCGCGAGGGGCGCATGGGGCGGCGAGTATAGACCCGGTGGGCCAGAGGGGTCGAGGCTGGATTGAATGCCGCCGGCTCAGGGTGCCGGCCGACAGCAGAAGGTGCTCGGCACCGCCGGCTTGATCTCGCCCGTCATCAAACCCCCGCTCGGCGCACAGGTCCCCGGCTCGTTGGTGAGCCACTTCGCCCGCACGCTCCCGAGCCCCGTACCGGCCATCGTGTCGTGACAGAGCGCCATGTCCGAGATCACGCTGTCCTGGAAGATCGTGTCCATGCAGCCCGCGCTCTGATACGCGGACACCTGCGCGACGCACGTGCTCGGCGCCGTCTCGGCGCACTCGCAGGGCGAGCACACCCGGGTGTCGTCGACCTTCGAGTAGAAGGTGTGCTTCTCCGGATAGGTGGCGGGGCATTCCGGATCGTCGTCGCGCCCATAGAAGACGCACTGGCGGAAGCCGGGCGGAGGCGGCTCCGCCGAGGGCAGGCAGGTCAGGGCGGGATCGCCGCAGACATTGGGGATGGCCTCGCCCGCGCACGCCTTCGCGACCGTGGACCAGGACGGCATCGAGGCCATCTGCGGGAGCTCGGGCATCACCGGCCTGCAGGGCCGGACGGTCGCCGGCGCGATGGTGATGGACCCGAGCGGATCCGGCGCCGGCCCCATGGACACGCAGCCGCCGGCCCAGTACTCCGGCGTCGAGAGCACCGACGTCGTGCCGCCGCCAGGGCAGGCCGCCGTGCTGGCCGTGATCTCCGCGGGCAGCGCGCAGGCGGGCGAGGTGCATTCGCACGCCTTGCAAGGGCTCGATTCATTCAGATCGGCGTGCCCCTCGTAGACCGGGAGCGGGGCGCGATCCGGGCACGCGGGCGCCTGCCCCGGCGGCCCGAACCAGAGGAGCGCCGGGCCGTCGAACCCGAGGGGCGCAAGCGGCACGCAGTCGCCCGGGCAGGGCTCCGGGCACGCCGCGAAATCGTGACAATCATACTCGTACAGGCTCGAATCCGAGATACACCCGACCGTGCGCGCTGCGAGCCAGAGGAGGACGACGCGCTGCCACGAATTCATGATCCTCCTCCGCCTGCTCGTCACCAGGAGCTCCTCAGCGTGAGGCCGGCCTGCCCCGGCTCCACCGCGGGCACGACCTGGACGGGGGCCGGAGAGCCGTCCGACGGCGCCCACCACAGCGAGCTGACGGTCACGCCCGCGAACACGCTCGCCGCGACGAAGCTCCATACGCCCAGCCCGCTGAGGGCGTCGCGCATGGCGCCCGCGCTCTCCAGCTCGTCGCAGACCCCCGACGCACGCCCGCCGGCGCACGTGCTGGGGCCGTGCCGGCGGGTCACGCCGTCGGTCTTGTCGAGGAGGTTTTCGTGGACCACGGCGGCCGAGATCGTGAAGCTCACCCCCAGCACGGCGGCCGCGCCGGCGGCGATGAACCCGACGCGCCGCAGGTGGACCGCCGTCCCGCCGTCCGCCGGCTCCGCCGGGGGTGCCACCGGGGGCACGGGCCGCTCCGGCGCCGCGGCCTCGGTCGCCGGCGTCGCGGCCTGCGGAAACGTCATCTCGATACCCGACGGCGTGCCCGGAACCGCGGTCAGGCTGTGGACGGCGTCCTGATGCCTCGCGAGCCGGGCGCGTGCGGTGTGGGGGCCGGGGTCGAGGAACACCAGATAGGTCGGCTTCCCGGAGCCGATGGGCTGGCCGTCGATGAGCACCTCCGCATCGGGCGGCGTGACGGAGATGGTCAAGCGAGTCACCTTCTCGTGGACTCTCGCGTACGCCTCCGTGAGCTTCGCTCGCTTCCACGGCGGCAGCGCGGTCACGTCGTGCAGGCTCCTCCGCAGGTGCTCCGCCGCGTCGCGAAACCTCCCGAGCGCGAGCTCGCAGAGGCCAAGCTCCCCGGCGATGACTGCCTGCTCATTCTCGTCCACGCCCGCCCGGATCGCCTCCTCGAGCGCCGCCCGATAGAAGCCCGCGGCATCGCTCCATCGCGCCGCCCTCCGCGCGGAGTCACCGCGCCTCATCATCTGCTCCAGCAGACCAGGCGAGCTGGCCGGTCCGGTCTTCACAGGCCCGTCCGCCGGCGCCGGAGAAGTGACCACGACGGCCGCCGTAAGGAGAAGAGAGGAGGTCAGCCGCTTCATGGTCGCGCAGCCTACGCGGAACGGCCTCTGGCTCGCAAGCCTTCGCTCACCGTGCGTGCGGCGCGTCACATTGGGCATGTCGTGTGTCAGTTTTTTTGGGCCGACCGGTCGATCTGCCCGGATTTCTGGTCGACGAGATGTCCTATCCTTGCAGATGGATGCAGCGTTCGCCATCGATGGCGCCCTCCTCCAGCGCTTCCCGGACCTGGCCCGCAGGCTCCGTGTCTCCGCGCGGGACGTGCACGATCTCGCGCAGGCGGTGTGGCTCGATCTGCATGAGTCCGGACGCGCCGGAGCGCCGCCGCCCGACCGGGCGACGATCGATCGCGTGGTGACGAAGCTCGCCCAGAGGGACAGGCGCGCTGCGCTGCGCGAGATCCCGACATCCTTCCAGGGCGAGGAGGAGCTCAGCGATGACACGGCCAATCCGGAGACGCTCGCGATGATGAAGGAGAAGGCCGATTTCTGGCGCGTCATGCTGGCGAAGGTCCCCGAGGACTGCCGCGTGGTGTTCGTCGATCACGAGATCCTGGGGCTGACGTTCGAGGAGATCGCGGCCGCTCGCGGGATTTCCCGCAGCACGGCGCACGCGCGCAGCCGGCGCGGGCTCGATCACCTCGCCCTCGCCGTGGACCGCTGGAGAGCCGAGCAGCGCCGGCGCGGCCGCGACGACACCCTTCCACTTCTACTTCCGGTGATCCCCCCGCCGCAGCGGCTGGCCCGCGCGCTGCGAGCGTCTGTCATCCACGTCGTGACGGTCACGGCAGCGCTGTTCACCGCCGGAGCTTTCATGATGGATTCCCAGCAGCAAGGGCCCGGGCCTCTGACCGAGCGCGCCACCAGGCAAGCCCCCGCATCGATAGGCGTGGATCCCCGGCCGGCGCCGAGCCCTCTGCCGGCCCCGGCGACCGGATCGGCGGCGCGTGTCGCTCCGAGCGCTCCGAGGGCTCCCAGCGCTCCCAGCGCTCCCGGCGCTTCTGTGCAGGCATCGAGCCGTGCGGCGAGCGACGCGCTGGAAGAAGAGCTGCTCCAGTGCGCCCGAGGGGCGCTCTCGATAAAGAACGAGCAGGAGGCCCGGCGCTGCCTCGAGGATCACCTCCTCAAATTCCCGGCCGGCCGCCGTGCGCCGGAGCGGGATGAGCTGCTCCGGCGCAGCGCTGAATAGCAGCGCGGCCCGGTCGCGCGTGCGTTGCTCCGGAGCGCTCCGCGCTCCGGCCAATGCGTCATTTCGTCCCGGTGGACCGACCGAGCTGGACGTTCGGCAGGCGGGCGCCGGACAGCATCGAGGAGCATATGGGCAGGCGGCGCAGAAGGTTCGCGGCCCGCGGGCGGTCTCGTTCCGGCCCCCGCACGGCGCTGGTGCGTTCGATGGCAGAGTCACACGATGACGGTGGACCCCCGGTGTTCGTCGCGATGGACGAGCTCGTCGCGCAGCGAGCCCTCGTCCGATCGACGCTGCGCCGGTGCAAGATCCCGCGGCAGGACCTGGCCGATCTCGTGCAGATCGTGTACCTCGGCGCGTTCCGGGCGATGAGCGCCGGCCATTTCCACCCGGGGTCCCTGCCGCTCAAGGAGGCGCTCGCCCGCTGGCTCGTGGGGATCTCGTGGCGGAGCGCGGTGAGGTATCACGAGTCCCCCCAGCGGAGAGATATCCCCTCGAGCGGCGTCGAGCTCGAGGTCGAGGGGCCGCCCCCCGAGGCGCGTCTCGAGGCGCGCGAGGCGTTCCGCGAGCTGTCGGCGCTGCCGGGGAGGTATCGGGCCGCGCTGGTCGGTGCCGCCATGGGACATGGAGCCGCCGAGATCGCCAGGTGGATGTCGGTGTCGCACACCAGCGTGAGCATCTGGCTCCGTGAGGGCCGGCAGGCGCTCGCCCGGCGCCTGGCGATGCCAGCCGGCCCGCGGGGGCCGAAGGGTGGGCCCGTGCGCCGGGGACGCTGAACGCCTGATTGCAGGCATGAGCCGGCAAGCTCCGTTCAGTACACGCATTGCTATCGTGCCTCTGCCGTTCGCCACGCACCCGCGCGTCTTTGTTGACGCGGCGACCGATCCTCGCCATCCTTGGAATGCACCGTGGATGACGACGCCGAAGCCGAGGACACCCATCGCCCGCACTATCACTTCGCGCCCGCGCGCGGATGGATGAATGACCCGGTCGGCCTGGTCTTCTTCGAGGGGGAGTACCACCTCTTCTATCAGCACAACCCGCACTCGCCGTACTGGGGGGAGATGCACTGGGGGCACGCCGTCAGCGGCGACCTCCTGCGCTGGGAGCACCTGCCCATTGCACTCTCCCCGAACCCGAAGCTGGGCTTCGTGTTCTCGGGCAGCGCCGTCGTCGATCGGCAGGACACCGCCGGCCTCGGCGACGGCCGACCCTGCCTCCTGGCCATCTTCACCCACGCCTTCGGGGACGACGGCGCGCAGAAGCAGAGCCTCGCCTGGAGCGTCGATCGCGGGCGCACCTGGACCGAGTATCCGGGCAACCCGGTGCTCCCGAACCCAGGCATTCCGGACTTCCGCGACCCCAAGGTCTTCTGGCATGCCGAGACCGGGCGCTGGATCATGGCAGTCGCCGGCGGAGACAAGGCGTCGTTCTACGGCTCGCTGGACCTGAAGCGCTGGACGCACCTGTCCGACTTCGGCCCGATCTCGGGCTTTCCCGAGGGAGCCTGGGAGTGCCCTGACCTGTTCCGCCTGCCTGTCGAAGGGCGCGACGAGACGCGCTGGGTGCTCAAGGTGGACGTGAACCCCGGTCTCGGGCTCTCCGGCGCCTTCCGCTGCTTCATCGGGACCTTCGACGGAACGCGCTTCAGCTCCGAAGGTCCCGACGGCGGCCTGCGCCCGGACTGGGGCAATGACTTCTACGCCGCCCAGTCGTTCTCCGACGTCGACGACGGCCGGCGCATCTGGGTGGCCTGGCGCGACTCATGGCTGTACGCCCTCTGCACGCCCACCCAGAGGTGGCGGGGAGCGTTGACCATTCCGCGGGAGCTCTCTCTGGTCAGCACGCCCGGCGGTGGCCTGACCCTGGCCCAGCTACCCGTCCGGGAGCTCTGCGGGCTGCGCGATGGCTGCCTGGTGCGGCTGGAGGGCGATGTCAGCGTGGCCGATGCCTCGTCGGAGGTCGAAGGCCTTTCGGCGGACAGCCTCGACATCGTCGTCGAGCTCCACCCGATGAGCGCGCGGGAGGTGGGGTTGTGCGTGCTCGTGGGCCGCGACGAGAGAACGGTGGTTGGCTACGACGCGGAGCGCGGAGCGCTCTTCGTGGACCGGACGCGGTCCGGCGACGTGTCGTTCCATCCGGCGTTCGCCGAGCGCTGCTTCGCGCCCGTGGCCCTTGACGATGGGCTCCTGCGGCTCCGGATTCTCGTGGACCGATCGTCCGTCGAGGTGTTCGCACAGGAAGGCCGCACGGTGATCAGCAGCGGCGTGTTCCCCTCCCCTGCAAGCCGGGGCCTCGGCCTGTACGCCGAGGGCGGCGCGCCCAGGATCCGGCTGCTCGAGGTGCACCGCCTCGCCCGATGCATGGGCCCGCCGCGCTGAGGCGCTCGGCGACGCGCTCCTTGAAGATGGCTGCCCGCCGTGGGCCTCACTCCGGAGGGGTGACGGTGCAGAAGCCGTTGATGCACAGGTTCTCCGGGTCGCAGCAATCGGCGGACGTCGCGCACGACTCCTGCGGGCCGGAGCAGTCGCCGCCCGGCGGGATGTACTGGCAGACGAGCTGGCCGGTGTCGTCGGGCTGGCAATGACCATTGCAACACTCGTCGCCGGCCTCGCAGGCGGCGCCGTCCGGCTTGCACTGGTCCTGCACCCAGAAGCCGCGCGAGTTGCCCGCCAGGAGCTCCTGGCCAGGGAGGTAGAACGCAGGGTGGCTGGCGTCGGTGCCAGGCTGGCCGTTGATGTCGATCGCCGCGACCCAGAGCTTCTTGGGGGTGATGTTCTGGAAGAGGTTCACGCCGCGAGGATCGCTGCAGAAGGGCGGGATCTCCGCGACGCTGCCATACAGGCGGCGGCTGGTGAAGACGACCCAGGCGTAGCCGCCCGAGGCAATGGGGCTGACCGTGGGCTCGTAGTTCAGGTGGACGTCGTCGCCGTGATCGGCGTCGATGCTGCCGACCTGGACGCTGTCGCCGGTGCAGGTCATCGAGATCGGGGCGCCGAGCTTGGGGAGGTACGAGGCGCCCGCCGCGTCCCTGCCATTGAGCTGATCGAGGGGGGTGACGGGGCCGCCGCCGGTGACCGGCGCCCACGCGATCTCGGCCCTGGCACCCTTGCGGGTGCGGAGGTCGCCGAGGTTGTTGCCGTCGGCCCCGGCGGCGATCTGGGTGTGGAAGACGACCGAGTTGCCGTCGGGGAAGAAGGCGGGCCAGCCGGGGCGGGTCTCGGCGGGCTGGCCGGTGTAATCGACGATCTCGACGGGGTTCGAGAAGGCGAGGGTCGCGGGATCGAAATCCATGACGACGAGCTTCTGCCGGGGGTTGACGGTCGATCCGCCGGCCATCGGGTTGAACACGACCTGCTTGCCGTCGGGCGAGAACGCGGGGGTGCCGATGCTCGTGGCGACGGCGGTGAGGCCGCTCGCGGGGAGGGGGGCGGCGTCGTCAGGGAGCGGGCGGAGGGCCGCGGCAGGGGTGAGCATCATGGCGCCGTCAGGGGACAGGCCCGGGAACTCGGCGCCCACGGCGAGCGGGATCTCCGTGATGCCCGCAGGCGTGAGATCATAGGCAGAGCTGATCGCCGAGTTGTCGCCGTGCTGGGCGACCATGCGGGAGCCGTCCGCGGAGACGGAGTGGCAGACGCGGCACTGGGCCGCGCCGCCGTCGGCGCCGGCCGCCAGGGCAGGGCCGGGATCGCCGCCGCGAATGGAGAGGACGGCGCCGCCGAACTGGCCGTTGCCGCCGACGGCGCCGGTGTAATTGTGCGCGAGCTGGGTGCCGTAGGAGTTGTAATAAATGATGCCGGAGAGGCGGGCCTCCGCGATGGTCCAGGTCTGCTCGACAGGGCCGTACGCCTGGCCGTTGCGAGCGACGGTGAGGCGCATCGTGAGGCGGTCCGCGCCGCCCGCGGTGTTCGTGGCCATCCGCCAGATGGATTGGGGGATGGGGTGGCGTATGAAGGGGCGGCCGGTGGTCGCGAGGATCTCGGGGCGGCCGAAGGTGCCCCGCCAGGAGAACGATCCGGTCGTGCTGACGAGCTCGATCTTGATGGCGTCGGCGTCGCCGGGGGCCCACCTCCACATGAGGTTGGGCGCGAGGAGGGACCGGGGCCACACGGTCCTGTCATAAGGGTAGATGAGCTCGAGGCCCTCGGCCTGGCCGTCGCCCACGGGGTTGTCGAGGGCGGCGAGGAGCGCAGGGTCGACGACGGCCGGGCCGAGGCCCTCGCCGCCGACGCCGCCGACGCCGCCGCCGTTCGTCAGATCGCCGACGCTCGTGGGGACCTGGGCAGCATCCTCGGGGTTGGTCGGGTCATAGCCGTTCTGGGCGCCGGCGAGCTGGACGAGGATGGTGCGCTCGACGGTCTGCTGGTTCAGGCCGGCGAGGATCGTGACGAGGCCGCCGGTGGCGCCGGTCGGGGTGAAGACGGTGGTGCTGGCAGGGCCGGGCGCGACGGTGCCGATGTTGCCTCGGTCGACGTTCCAGCCCGCGTTGACAGGCTGGCCGTCGAGCGTGGCCGTGTACGTGACGGTCGGGGTCTGCTGGCCGATCGCGACCTGGATGGTCTGCTGGGCGCTGGGCTGGACGTCGAAGCCCTGCGCCGAGGTGCTGGTGGTGCTCGTGGTGAAGAGGTCGCCGCCGGTGCCCTCACCGCCCGCGCCGGCCGCGCCCTGCGCGCCCGCGCCGGCCACGCCGCCCGCGCCGCCGTCGCCAC
>CAYQYG010000011.1:0-35638 GCA_964421485.1 uncultured Polyangiaceae bacterium
CGGCGGCTCCGGCGGCTCCGGCGGCGGCTCCTCCGCGTACGTCTGCCACCAGACGGCGCCCGGCCCGACCCGCGGCTCGGCCATCGCGGTCTCGCCGGACGACGGCACCGTGGTCTCCGTCAACCGCGACGCCGGCACCGTCACCGTCGCGCGCGTCGATTACAGCGACGGCCAGCCCGCGCTCAGCAAGGCCGCCGAGCTCGACCTCGGCGCCGGCAGCGAGCCCTGGCAGGTCGCGATCGACGGCTGCGGCCGGCGCGCCTACGTCGTCCTCCGCAAGGACCAGCGCCTCGTCGCCATCGACGACCTCGACACCACCCCCGTGGTGGGCCCCAGCGTCCCTGTCGGGTCGGAGCCGACCGGGCTCGCGATCTCGCCCAACAACAACCTCGTCTACGTCGCCAACTGGGTCGACGGCACGCTCTCGGTCGTGGTCGCGGCCGTCATGCAGAACGGCAACCCTGTCGATCTCAACGCGGCCCTGGCCTCGACCGGCCTCCTCGGCAACGTACAGCCCCGGCCGGCGCTCGCCCACCCGCGCGCCGTGGCGATCACGAATGACGGCGACACCGACGACAGCGACGAGACGGTGCTCGTCACCGAATGGTTCGCCCAGCGCACGGGGCCCGAGGCCGTCGCGACCGCCGACACCAACAGGAAGGGCCTCGTCTACCGGCTCGGCTACGCCACCAGCACCGCCACCACCCTGGATCTGCCGCCCGTCATGGACACCGGCTTCCTGGATCACCACGGCGGCGTCACGGGCTGCTTCCCGAACCAGATCGGATCGATCACCATCGAGGGCGGGTTCGCGTACGTGACCAGCGTCTGCGCCTCGCCCAGGGGCCCCCTCGGCGTGTACCAGGCGCCCGGGACCTGCACCACGAACGCCCAGTGCGGCGCGGTCGGCGGCACGTGCGTCGTCAACACCCAGCTCTGCAATCCAAACCTGACCGACGTCAAGACGACGACCCACCCGGCCCTGACCGCCATCGATCTCACGACCGGCGCCGGGGCCACGACGGCGATCGATCGCCGCTTCGACGATCCCGCCGTGGCGTCCGCGCGCATGCCGCACATGCCGACCGACCTCGGGTTCCACGGCGGCTTCGCCTACCTCTCCGCGAGCGGCACCGACGCCGTGTTCCGGATGCAGATCGCGGGCGGCGACATCGTCTCGGTCGGGTCGCAGGCCAACGATTTCATCGACCTGCGCCGGCCCACGGGCGACACCCTGATCCGGAGCCCCATCGGCGTCGCGGTCGCGCACGGCGCCGCGTTCGCGTTCGTGGCCAACGACGGGTCGCGCGACGTGACGGCCCTCTCGCTGGCGGCGCAGGCGATCGCGGGCGACGCGGCGGCGAACGATTTCCGCATCCTGCAGGCCTCGGCGCTCCCGGCGGCCGGCTCGCCGGAGGAGGCGGCGCTCCGGGGCAAGCGCTTCTTCAACACCGGCCTCGGCCGCTGGTCATTGTTCGGCCAGGGCTGGGGCTCGTGCCAGGCGTGCCACGTCGACGGCCTCTCGGACAGCGTCACGTGGTACTTCGCGCGCGGCCCGCGCCAGTCCGTGAGCCTCGACGGATCGTTCGCGTCGGCCGATCCGGCCGATCAGCGGATCTTCACCTGGACCGCGATGTTCGACGAGGTCGCCGATTTCGAGGCCAACACGCGCGGCGTCTCCGGCGGCGTCGGCGCCCTGGTCTGGGCGCTCAGCTCGCCGCCGGCCCTCGTGGACCGGATCAACACCGCGGCCGAGCTGCCGCCCCAGCAGGGCCTCCAGGGCTCGTCGCGCGACGTCGCCGATCCGGGCGGCGCGAGCGCGCACCCGCACAGCCTGATCTCCGACTGGCTCGACATCGAGGCGTGGATCAGGACGATCCGCTCCCCGCGCCGCCCGACGACCCTGTCCCACATCGACGCCCTCGTCGGCCGCAACCTGTTCAGCGGCGTCGGGCAGGCCAACTGCGCGGGCTGCCACTCCGGCGCGAAATGGACGATATCGAGGCGGTTCTACGCTCCCGGCGACGTCCCCAACGCGGCGACGAACAGCCCGGCGGCGACGTCGCTGGGCAACATCTCCTGGAACGTGGGCCTGAACGGCTTCCCGGCGGCGCTCTGGCCGATCACGATCGATCCGGCGGCGGGCGCGCGGATGCGCTCCGGCGCGCCGCCGGCGGCCGAGCAGATCCAGTGCGTCCTGCGCCCCGTGGGCACGTTCGGCGTCTCGCCCGGCGAGGTCTCTGCGATCGAGCTGCGGCAGGACATGACGACGGCGGCCCAGGGCGCCGCGCCGGACGGGCGCGGCTACAACCCACCCTCGCTGCTCGGATTGCAGGTCGGTGCGCCTTTCTTCCACGCGGGCAACGCGCGCACGCTGGAGGAGCTCCTCGACGACGCGCTGTTCCACGAGCACCACCGGTCGGCGATCGCCCAGGGGTTCACGCCCGACGCGGACACGACGCGGCAGCTCGTCGCATTCCTCCTGTCAATCGACGAGGGCGAGCCCCCGCTCCCGATCCCGGCCAAGGGCGCGACCGGCGGCGATCTCTGCTTCTACCCCTGAGCGCGGCGGCTCTCCGGCCGGATCCGCGCCGCCAAGGGCCTTCGACCGGAGCTGCGCGATGTCAAGAACGGCCACTTGTTCCCCGTGGACGGAGCTGTTAGCAGGTCCACAGGCATCATTAACCGGAGGTCAGTGATGTTTATGAAAATTTGTGCTCTCGCAGGATTGGCGGCGTTCGTCGCGATCGGGTGCGGCGCTGGTCCCCAGGATGAAGATTCCACGCCCGAGGTCGACGGTCCCGCCCTGGGACCACTGGCGGATTGCAAGACCGCCGCAGATTGCGATGATAACAATCAATGCACGGTAGACACATGCAATTCCACCGGCACCTGCGAATATTCGGAACCTCCGTGGATAACGTATTGCAACGGCGGAAACGGTTTCTGTGTTCATTTCGAGTGCTGCCCGAACGCTTACTGCAAAGATCCGGTACAGAACTGGTGCGTGAGTACTTGCCCCGGGGGCGGGGGCTGCCCTGGCCATATTTGCCCGTAGGGTAGTGCTCTGAGCCTTCCACGAGCCCCAGCCCCCCGCCGGCGGTCTCCTCGTCGGCGCGGGGCAGGGCAGGGGCGGAGGAGGGGCTAGCAGGGCGACGAAGAGCTGGCTACCCTCCCGCAATGACATCGCTCCGGGACCTCTGGGAGGCGGAGGCGCCCGCGTTCGCGACCTGGGCGCGGGCGCCCGGCCATGACAGCTACGTTCGCTTCCATCGCGATCAGTTCCTGCCCTTCTTGCCGGAGCCTGGCCGGCGGACGCTGGACATCGGCTGCGGCGAAGGCCGCGTCTCGCGCGACCTCAAGGCGCTCGGGCACACGGTCGAGGGCGTCGACGCTTCGGCGACGATGGTCGCGCTCGCGCGCGAGGCCGCTTCTGGTGCCGGTTCCGGATCCGGTTCCGGATCCGGTGCCGGGTCCGGATCCGGATCCGGTTCCGGATCCGGTGCCGGGTCCGGATCCGGGTCCGCTCGCCGCTCGCCCTATCCCGCCTGGTGATCGCCCGTAAGCTCCGGCAGACTTCGCCGTACTCGAGGGCGTACAATCCCGCCGCCGACCCCGCCGCGCCGGCGGGGCGCCGGCGCTCAACCCCGGGGAACCATGAACCGCACGCCCTTCGCCGTCGCCGCCGCGCTCTTTCTCCTCCTCGGCTCCGCCTGCGAGCCGGCCACCCAGGCCCCGCCGGCCGCCCCGGATCCTGGGGGGCCCTGCCAGCCGGCGGATTGCGGGCCGATCGCGGAGATCGCGCGCGTCTGCAACGACCAGAGCGTCGGGGCGACACAGTGCGCCCGCGCGGACGACGGCGTCTGCCGGTGGCGTCACGTGTGCCCGGAGGACCGGGCGGGGCCGGCGCCGGCCGCGGGCACGCCGCTGCCCGGGCCGGCGCAGGTCGCAGCGCCGCCGCAGGGCGGCGCGCCGGCGGCGGCGCCGCGCGCCTTCACCGAGGCGAACGCCCAGCTCGCGCAGGCCCTGTACGGGCGGCTCGGAGCGCAGGTCCGTGGCAACTTCTTCTTCTCGCCGGCGAGCGTCTCGACGGCGCTGGCGCTCGCCTACGCGGGGGCGCGCGGCGAGACGGCGGCGCAGATGGCCCGGACCATGCGGTTCACGCTCCCGCAGGCGGAGCTGCACGCCGCGTTCGCGGCGCAGACGGCGAAGCTCACGAGCGCCGGCAAGGGCCCGGTCGTGCGGATCGCCAACCGCGTCTGGGCGCAGGCGGGCCTGCCCGTCGAGGGCGACTTCCTGGGCGTCGCGAAGGGGCCCTACGGCGCCGGGCTGGAGCTCGCCAATTTCAATGGCGCGCCGGAGCCGGCGCGGGGCGCGATCAACAAGTGGGTCGAGGATCAGACGTCCGGGAAGATCAAGGACCTCCTGCCGCAGGGGAGCGTGACGCCGCTCACCCGGCTCGTGATCACCAATGCCATCTATTTCAAGGCTCAATGGGCCACGCCGTTCGACAAGGCGGAGACGGCGAGCCTCCCGTTCTCGCTGGGCGGCGGCGCGAAGGCGGACGCGCCGATGATGCACCGCCTGGTGCAGGCGGGCTTCGCGGAGGCCGGGGACGCGCAGGTGCTGGAGCTCCCGTACGACGCGGCCGGGTCGGGGCGGAACCTGTCCATGGTGGTGATCCTGCCGAAGGCGGTGGACGGGCTCGGGGCCGTCGAGAGGCGGATCGCGGCGGGCGATCTCCGCGCGTACCTGGGCGGCATCGCCGAGGAGCGGGTCGACGTCACGCTGCCCCGGTTCAAGATGACGTCGGAGCACGACCTCGGGTCGACCCTCGCGGCGATGGGCATGCCGCTCGCATTCGACGCGGTGAACGCGGACTTCTCGGGGATCAGCAAGGCGGAGCCGCTCTACATCACCCGGATCGCGCACAAGGCCTTCGTGGAGGTGAACGAGGAGGGCACCGAGGCGGCCGCGGCGACCGGGGTGGTCATCGGGACCCGCTCGATGCCGCCGCCGCCCAAGGTCTTCCGGGCGGATCACCCGTTCGCCTTCCTGATCCGCGATCGCGACACGGGCGCCGTGCTGTTCATGGGCCGCGTCGCCGACCCGCGCTGAGACCTCCACGCCCGCGATGCGCGGCGCGCCTCGCCGCCGATGACCGCTATCCTCGGAGATCAGATGATGAAGCATGGAGCACGGTGGGCCCTCTCGGCGGCGGCGGTGTGCGCGGCCGCGGCGACGGGATGCGGAGGGGAAGAGCGGCTCGACCCGGTGGCCGGCGGAGGCGGCGCGGGGGGCGCAGGCGGCGGCGCCGGGATCGCCTGGGAGGCGTGCCCGCTGATCACGGGGGGCTCCGGCAGCGACGCCGAGTGCGCCGACGTCGAGGTCCCGGCCGACTGGCGTGATCCCGGCGGGCAGACGATCACCGTCTTCGTCAAACGCGTCCTCGGGACCGCCCCCGGGCGCCGCCAGCTCTGGCTCCTCTCCGGCGGCCCGGGCGGCTCGGGCGCGATGTACGACACCCCGGCGCAAGAGCTCGCCGCCTCGGATCCGACGCTCGACATCTACATCCCCGATCACCGCGGCGTGGGGCGCTCCAGCCGCCTCGGGTGCCCGGAGGAGTCGCCGGCGGACCATTCCATCCAGGAGGGGGACTGGCCCGCGTGCATCGACGCGCTCGAGCGCCGGTGGGGCCCGCTGCTCGGCGCGTTCAACACCACGAACGCCGCGAAGGACCTCGGGGCCCTCATCGATCGCACGCGGGCGCCCGGGCAGGACGTCCACGTGCTCGGGATCTCGTATGGCACGCTCTGGGCGCAGCGGTACCTCCAGATCTTCCCCGATCAGCCGACCGCGGTGACGCTCGACAGCATGTGCCAGGCGGGGCTCTGCTCGTTCTTCACGTTCGACGCCTGGCACGATCAGGTCGGCCGGAAGCTCCTCGACGCGTGCGCCGCGGACCCGTTCTGCGCCGGCAAGATGGGCCCGGACCCGGTCGCGACGGTGGGCGATGCATTCGCCGGGATCGACGCGGGCGCCTGCGCCCCGCTCGCGGCGCTCGGCGTGGACCGACCGCTCGCGCGGCTGCTCTTCGCGCTCCTCGTCGAGAGCTTCGAGCTCCGCGTCCTCGTCCCGGCGCTCGCGTACCGCTATCAGCGGTGCGATCCCGGCGACGTCGCCGCATTCCAGAGCTTCTTCTCCGTCCTCTTCGCGCCGCCGGGAGATCCGGATCCGGCGGCGCTGCTCGACTCGACGCCGCTCGGCATGAACATCGGGCTCTCCGAGATGGTCGAGGCAGACCCGCCGTCGCTCGCGGACCTGCAGGCGTTCGAGGACGGCGCCTATTTCGCGACGGGCAACGGGACGTCCGCCCGAGCGCTGTACGACCTCTGGCCGCGCTACCCGCGGGACGAATACGTCGGCAAGTACGCGCCCACCGGCGTGCCGATGCTGATGCTGAACGGCACGCTCGACCCGCAGACGCCGATCGAGTTCGCGCTGGAGATCACCCCGAATTACACGCAGCCGCACCAGACGTTCGTGCCGATCGAGCGCGCGGTGCACGCGACGGTCGTGGGCTCGCCGACGAGCGCGCCGCCGCACACGCCGTGCGGGCTCACGATGTGGCTCGGGTTCCTGGGCGACTTCACCGCGCCGATCGACGCGTCGTGCGTGGCCGGCGTCGCGCCGATCGGGTTCGAGGGGGATCCGGCGCTGGCGCAGGCGCTCCTCGGCACGGCCGACCTCTGGGAGAACGGCGCCCCGCTGCTCGGGGCCGAGCCCGGGCCGGAGCTCCGCCGCGCCGTCGAGGAGCTCCGCCGCGCGTGGCGGAGGAGCCGGCGGCATCTCCTCTGAGCACCCGCTCGATGCCGCAGCCGCCCAAACGGGCGCCGTGCTGTTCATGGGCCGCGTCGCCGACCCGCGCTGATTCACAGCAGCCACGACAGGCCGGCGCTCGCCCGCATGACGCCGGGCTCGACGCACCGGTCCCGGCATACCCGGAAGCGCTCCTCGAGATCGGCCGGCGAGAGCCCGACGGCGGCCCCGAGGTCCTGAACGGACGCCCGCGCGTCGATTCGATTCCACAGATCGAGGAAGGCGCCTCGCCCCAGCTCGATCCAGAGGGCGGCCACCAGGATCGCCGCGCTGCCATACCATCCGGCGCACCCCCCGGGCGCCGTGGACCACAGCACCTCGAGCGGGAGGGCGGGCCCGCTGCGCGCCGAGTCCCAGTCGATGGGCGTCGCGAACAGCTCCGCCCAGCCCTCGCGCAGCACCGCCGGCGGCCACCCCGGCTGCGCGCCGATGGAGGCGTGCGCGATCTCGTGCACGTCGAGCGGATCCCGCGAGACGATCTCCCTCGAGAACGGGTCCGTCCAGCTCCAGGTCTGGCGGAACCGCCCTCCGCTGTACTCCCGCTCGACGCTCAGGAACGCGTCGAACGCGGCGTGATCGAGCGCATAGTAGGTCATCTCCGGGAGCGGCGGACCGAGGACCGAAGCGATCCGGGACAGCGCGCGATCCACGGCGCCCGAGAGGTGCTCCTCGACGGCGACGCCGGGCGACGTGCGGTACGTCAGCGGGCCCCTCCGCCAGGTGGAGAGCCCCTCCGACAGCCGCATGCGATGGACGCTCTGCGGGGACGTGAGCGTCGGAGCGCCGGCGTCGAGCGCGCCGACGTCGAAGCGCGCGCCGTTCTCACCCTGGATCCGGAAGACGCCGGCGCCGCGCTCGATCAGTCGCGGCGCGGGGATCCTCCCGGCGAGCCCCGACGCCGCCATGGCCAGCGCGGAGGGCGCGCGCCGGAAGAACGCGGCGGCGTCGACGAGATCGCCCGCGCGCGAGGCGTCGAGCCAGGCGCGCACCAGGTCACCGGGGCCGCGTCCGGCCCATGAGTCGCCGCTCGACATCCGCGTACTCCGGCTGCCACACCCGCGGCCGGCAGAGGTGCGCGATCGCCTGCTCCCGATCGAGCGTCCCGGCCCGGACCTCGTGCGCTATCTCGCCGATGGCGGGTGAGTAGCCCCACCGGCGAGAATACTCGTAATCAATGAAGCCCAGCAGCGTGCAGTTGGTGCTGCTCGCGTACCGGATGTCGTCCTTCCAGCCGACCTCGGCGAGCAGGGCGTTGCGGGCCGCCTCCCCGAGGCCGTCGGCGAACAGGGGCGCGATGCGCGGGACCGTGAGCGACCCGCGCGCCGCGGGCATGAGGCCGGGGCCATAGAGGTGCCCCGACGCGATGGCGCCCGCGTGGCGCCGCGCCGCGACCAGCACGAGGCGCTGGATGATCTCGCCCATGCATTGCTCGCACGGCGATCCGGCGGGCGTGGAGAGCCGCTCCAGGAGATCGAACGCCTCCAGGTGAAGCTCGACGCCCAGGCGCTCGCAGAGCGCCCGGGCGCGGAGCTTCACGCCGTCGGGGATGAACCCGTTGTCCACCAGCACGGCGATGCAAAGGACCCCCTTGGATCGCACGAGGTAGGTCAGGCACGCCGCGCTGTCGTTGCCGCCCGAGAGCCCGACCACCACCGGGAGGCCACGCGCGCGGCACTCGCGCAGCAGCCGGTCGACGTGATGCCGCGCCCGATCGATCGACGCTCGCGCCGCCGCGCTGCAGTGATTGCACACGCCCGCGCCGTCGAGCACGACGCCGGGGACCCCCTCGTGCAGGGGGCAGAGGCAGCACCGCCGCGCGGCGAGGGCGGTCACGCGCGCTTCCCGGCCACGACGATCATCCGCGTCGACTCGGCGGTCAGCGGCTCGCGATCGTAGCTGCCATACACCTTGTGGATGGCGAGGCCCGCGTCCGAGAGCACCTCCCGCAGCGCCGGGAGCGTGATGAGGGCGCCCGACTCCGCGTGCTCCTTCGCCGCGCCGCCCTGCTTCGGGACCGTGATGATGGTGCTGCGGTACTCCAGCGTGAAGGGATCGATCGTCTCCTTCGACAGGGTCCAGGCGTGCTCGCTCTCGGTCCACCGCGGCGGGGAGACATTGCGGATGCGCTCGATCGGATTGCTCAGATCGAGGAGCAGGACCCCGTCCTTGCCGAGGACGGAGCTCACGCGCTGCAGGGCGCCGAGCTGGGCCTTGCGGCTCGAGTACTGGCCGAAGCTCGAGTCCATGAAGAGCGCGAGGTCCACCGCCCCTGCGTGGGGGCCGAGGTCCAGGTCCGGCAGGTCCTTCTGGCTCCCTCTCCCGACCTCGAGCGCCCACCCCTCCGCCTTCGACTCCGCGATCATCTTGTCCCGCGCGCGCTCGGTCTCCGGCACGGCGAGCACCTTGGAGAAGCCGCGCATGAAGAGCTGCGGCACCACGGCGGACGCCTCCGTGCTCGCGTCGAGCAGCACGGAATCGAGCTTCCTCGGCGCGAGGTCCGTGATGAGGTTCACCGCGAGGAAGATGTTGTCCAGGATCTCCTCGCGCTTCCTGTTCGGCATCTCCGCGACCTGACGGCACAGGAACTGCTCCGCGTAGTAGCCGTCCGGATCGATCACCTTGACAGATTGAGAGTCGATCGAAGCGGTGGTCGTCTGTTCGATGGTCATGATCATTGTCCTTTCCTGTCGGTGTGCCTCTCCGCGGCCCCTCCGTCACGAGGCGGGAGCGCGGATCGGCTTCCTGCAGCACATGCGCGCCTCGTGATGCTGATGCCTCACGGGCGCGACGTCGGTCGTCACGATCTCCCGGTAATCGAGGATCTCGAACCCCGCGAACCGGTGGCGCAGCTCGCCGGGGCTGAACAGGTACATGAACGATCCCCAGCGAGGGTGGAAGTACGTCGACTCTCCCTCGAAGAGGACCCTGTCGGGCTCGCGGCCGATCGGGTCGCGCGTCGTGAACACCTCGATATAGGCGACCCCGCCCGGCCGCAATCCATTCTTGATCTTGTCGAGGACCGCGAGCATCTCCGAGCGTCGCATGGCGACGAGCGACGTCATCGCGGCCACCGCGGCGTAGCGGCCCGGCTCGATCGGGAACTCCCGGACGTCGCACAGGTGGATCTCGCTCGGCCCGGGCAGCGACGCGCCCGCTGCGCGGCACACCTCCACGGCCGCAGGCGAGCTGTCCACCCCGACGACGCGCCGCCCGAGCGCGCTCATGGCGCGCAGGAGGACGCCCCCGCCGCAGCCGATGTCGAGGATGTCGCCCTCCACCGCCCCGGCGAGCGCTCGGAGCACGGACGCCGGGCATCGGTCCCGCAGGATCGCCCAGTCGAGGGCCGCGTCGCCGAGGTCGGCGCGGGCGACCCCCGGGTCAACCGAAACGGCGCTCTCCAATGCCGACATATCGCCTCTTCTCTCCGCCGATCAAGGGGTGCTCGGCCGCGAGGTGCGTGACGCGCATCCCCGCGAGCCGGAAGAAACGGTCGAGCTCGCTCCGCCGGAAGACGCGCTCGACGACCCGCGTGAGGACCGGGGCCCGCGCCGCGCCGAGGGGCACGGTGGCCATGTTCACCAGCCGCCGATCCCGCGACGGGAACGCCTCCTCCGAGTAGATGAGCCAGGCGCCGCTCCGGCCGCTGACGACGCCGCAGCGCTTCCTCGTGCCCTTCGACACGCGCGCAGGGATCCACGCGTCGACGACGAGCTTGCCGCGCGGCCCGAGCGCCTCGCAGGATCTCCTGAACAGCGCCTGCAGCCGCTCGTCCTCGATGACGTGGACGAGGCCGTTGTAGGGCACGAAGATCAGATCGAACGGGCCCTCGAGCGGGGCCTCCGCCATGTCGCCGGCGACGATTCGCACCGGCGGCGCCGGCGCCGTGCCGCGGAGCTTCTGCTCGAGCCTCGCGAGCATGTCCGGACTGACATCGACGGCCCAGTACTCGGAGGCGAGGCCCGCGAGCTGGAGCGTCAGGGAGCCCGTGCCGCAGCCCAGCTCCGCGACGCGGCCCCCGGCGGCGACGAGCGACGCGTAGAACCTCACCTCCTCGCCGGTGTCGCCGCGCAGGTCGTCGTAGATCTCCGCGTTGACGCCCGTGTAATCGGCCTGCTCGACGAACACGCCGGCGCGCGCCATGGCGTCGAACTCGGGGAACCACCTCGCGGCGACCGGATCACCCATGGCGGTGCTCCAGGTAGCGCGAGACCATTCGCGATAGATGATCGAAGGGGCAATGCCCCTCCTCGGCAGGGGCCCCGTCGATCGCGCTGCACCCCCCGCCGCAATAGGGGAAATAAGCGCAGCGCTTGCATTGCTCGGGGAACTGGTCCGGCGTCCTCGTGGACCACGGCACGCTCCCCTCCTCGACGCTGCCCCTGGCCTCCGTGCGGCTGTGCAGGCCGGTGCAAGGGTGCATGCCGCCGTCGCAGTCGATCGTGATCACGGAGCGCTGCGGGATCCCGCACATCCCGCTCCCGATCTCCGGGTGATCGAGCGGGATGCCGTGCGCCTTCTGCTCCTGCCAGATGCGCGGCGCGACCTCCTCCCACTCCGCGGGGCTCAGCACCAGCGCGTTGACCTCGGGGGCGCCGCCGATCACGGGCGCGATCGGCGCGGCGTACCAGCGCACCCGGTGCGGGAGGATGCCCCGGCCCACGAGGTCGGACAGGAGAGCCCCGACGGTCCCGGCGTTGCTGCGATCCACGTTGGTGCGGATGGTGACCTCGAATCGCCCCGCCGCCTCCTCGATCGCGCGGAGGACCCGCTCGTAGCTCTGACCCTGGCTCGTCGTGAGCCGCCGCCTGCCTTCCTGCACGGGCCTGGGGCCGTCGAGCGACACCTGGATCCGCACCTCGGCGGAGAGGGCGCGGAGCCTCGCCATGCGGTCGCCGTCGAGCAGCGTGCCGTTGGTCGGGAACCGCACCTCGAATGGCACGCCGCCCTCCGCGATCGCGCGGCACACCGCCTCCATCGCGTCGATATTGAGCAGGGGCTCGCCGCCGTAGAAGTAGAGGACCAGGCGCTCGTATCGCCCCTCCGCGGCGCGCTCGCGAAGGAAGCGCCCCACGCGCTGCGCCGTCTCCGCGCTCATCCGGGCCGGACCGCGCTGTCCGGACTCGTGGCAGTAGGCGCAGGCCATGTTGCATTGCATGGTCACGACCACGGTCGCGAACAGCGTCCTCGGCGCTCCGAGCGGGTGGAGGAGCTGGTGGTACGCGCGCGGGAACTCGCTCGCGTCGTCCTCGACCAGGAACCTCCGCCGGAGCGGCTCGAGCTCCGGATGGGAGAACACCTCCTCCACGCGGCCCTCATCCCAGAGGGCCACGCGCTCGCGATCGAGCTGCACCACCGTCTTCCACAGAGTGGAGAACAGGAGATACCGGCCTGGTCCAACCTCCACCCTGAGCGTGTAGTTCGAGGCCCTCATTGAGCGATCTCCCTTCCCGTCGCGGTCCGGACGTCCGGCGCGCGGCCGGCGAGCGTCCTCGCGAGGTGCTTGTCGTGCTTCTCCAGGAAGTCGCGCACCCTGGGCTCCAGGACGGACAGGTTGCGCTCGAGCCGAGCGGCGAGCCCGCTCCACGCCTCGGCGGTGCCGCCGCGATCGGCGAGCCTCAGGGCCTGCAGGAAATGGTCGAAGAGCGCCGCCAGGACGGCGTTGCGCAGCGGGACGCCGCGCTCCCGCATGTCGAGGAGCGCGCGCAGGTCGGAGGGCGCGACGCCGGGCGCGACCGCCGGCAGGTTCGCCTCCTCGAGCCCGATCTGGATGTCCACGAGGTGCACGACGCGCTCCGCGCGCGAGAGGCCGCGCGCGTCCAGCGCGATGGCCATGCTCTGCCGCAGGGCGCCGACGCGGCCGTCGGCGAAATGGTAGGACAGGACGTCGTCGTGCCGGCGCGGGCCGGGGAGGAGCCCCCTCCGACCCAAGCGCTCGCCGTCGTGGATGCCGGGGAAGGCGCGGAAATACGACCACAGCGAGCTCGTGTGGCACTCGCCGAGATCGTACAGGAGCTCGGCGTTGTCGCGCAGGTCCTCGAGGCTCGCGAGGGGGTGCAGCATGATGAGCCCCGACCCGGAGATGGAGACGCCGCTCCGGCGCAGCAGCGCGGCGACCTCGCGATGTCGCGCCGCGGAGATGCCCTTTCCGAAGCGCTGCAGCGCCGCGTCGCTCCCCGACTCGAGCCCGATGAAGACACGGATGAGGCCGGCCCGGGCCAGGTGGCCCACGAGGTCGGCGTCGTGCAGCGTGTCGGACCGGCATTCGATCTCGAAGCGCAGATCGCGGCCGGAGGCGAGGACCGCGTCGGCGAACCGCCGCATCCACGCCCGCCCCGCGTCCCCCTGTCCTCCGAACTGGGGTGAGCAGAAGAACATCTCCCGAACGCCGAAGCGATCCTGGAGCGCCGCCATCTCCCTCACCACGCCCTCGGGGCTGCGGAATCGCCCGTCGTAGCCCTGCGCGGCCTTGCGCGCCCGCGGCAGATGGCAGAAATGGCAGCCGTAGGCGCACCCGCGGCTGTTCTGCAGGGCCACCTGCGTCACCCTCCGCTGCGCGATCCACCTCTCCAGCGTGTCTCGAGCGGGGAACGGCAGGTCATCCAGCGGTGGAGGGGGCAAGAGCTCCCCCCGGAAGGGTGCCCCGTCCACCCGGGTCGCGAACCCGGGGAGCCCACCCACCCGCTCGCCCCGCGAGACCGCTCCCACCAGGGACTCGATGGCGCGCTCGCCCTCGCCGAGGCACACGGCGTCGACGGCCTGGCTCTCGGCCAGGATCTCCTCCGCCGCCATCATGGCGTGCTGGCCCCCCATCACGGTGACCACGCCCGGAGAGCGCCGCTTCCATTCGCTCAGCCAGCCGAGGGCCCTGCGGTACGTGGCGAAGGACGGGGAGCACCCCACGACGTCGACAGGCCCGCGCGCCTTGAAATCGAACGTCGAAGGGTCATAGGGGCCGTCCGTGTGCTCGTCGAGCCAGGTGACCGCGATCCCCGCCGCGCGGAGGGCGGCCGCCAGGTATCCGAACGCGAGATACTCCGTGGTCAGGAGCGAGGCATAGCCCGGATCGCTCAGGTTCATCAAAAGGACGTGCGCCGCCCGCGTGGACATGGCCTGATCCCTAGCAGCCCGGCACGAGGTCGACGCCGCCGGGGTTGCGGCGCACCGGGCTCCCGGGGTGTCGAGGATCGTAGACGGCCCGCAGGTAGGAAGGGAACGCCGCCTCGAAGAACTCACGCCGGCAGTAGATCGAGCGATAGGGATCCTCGCGCCCCGCGTGAGATCCCTGGATGTAGGCGCAGGACCGGCACCCGCCGTGGCACTGCGGCAGGAATGGGCAGCTCCGGCACGGCTCGTCCTCCCAGGGGCGGACCGCGTAGCGGGCGGCCGCCGCGTCCTCCTGGACGCCCTGACGGATGCTGCCGATCTTGAAGCCGTCGAGCCCGACGAAGCCGGGGCAGGGGAAGATGTCTCCGTGCTGATCCACGGTGTACGCGCCCTCGGAGATGTGCTCGCAGGCCACCTCGCTCGGCATGTTGCCGTAGAGGCGGACACCCCGCTCGAGCTGAAGGCCGAAGCCCCGCGCCAGCACGTCTCCGGATTCGGCGATGCTCATGACGTGCCGGGAGACGTGCTCGGTCGGGTGCAGGACGGGGCCGACGGCCTCCAGCGAGTGGAACAGGCGCGGGTGATGCAGGAGGCCCTCCGCCTCGAGGAGGCGGACGAGCTCGGCGAGCTGATCCTTGTTCTGGTGATCGATGTTCGTGCGCAGGAGCACGTCGAACCTGCGCAGCGCGCTCTTGATCCCGCCGAGCACCCTCTCGAAGGACGACTGCTGGTGGACCTTGAGCGGGCGCCGGTGGTCCTGCACCTCGGGCGGCCCGTCGAGGCTGATGATGGCGAGGGAGCACCCCATCTGCGCCAGCCGATCCGCGGCCTTCCGGGTCATCAGCGAGCCGTTCGTCGTGAGCGTCATGTGCCATTGCACGCGACGCCGGATCGACTCCGTGCGCAGCCTCGTGGCGACCTCCTCGATGACCGGAAAGTTGAGCAGCGGCTCCCCACCATAGAAGTGCATCATCAAGGCGCGGGCGCCGCGCTCCGCGACGGTGCGGACCACCCAGCCGACGAAGGGCTCGACGAGCTCGGGCTTGAAGTGCTTGTGATCCGGCAGCAGATCATTCTGGAAGCAGTACCGGCACGCCATGTTGCACGCGCCGGTCGTCATGAGGGTGACGGAGACCAGCCTCCTCTGGGCGGCGGTGGTCCGGATCCGCTCGAGCATCCGGGCAGCGTCGATCTCGCGGTCCGGCACGATGAAGTGCTCCGCGAGCACCCGGGCGGTCTCGGCGGGGAGGCAGGTCAAGTCCTCCACGCCCTCTTCGAGGGCGCGATGCATCGCCGGGCTCACCAGCGCCGCGACCCCCGTCACCGTGCTCCTCAGCAGTGTGGAGCCGGCGCCGTCGAAGTCGGGTACCGCGACGTGGTATCTTGTCAGCATTCGTCTCCCTCGCGCGCATGGCGGGGTGACGCGATGATCTGCTGCCCCCCCCGCCGTCCGTGATGTCGGACGGCTCGCCCCCCTGAACGGTGCAATCGATATACCTGCGGCGCGATCTCGAAAACATCGATCAAACCGCCACCGCCGGAGAGGCTACGTGCAACTCCTGCGTGAGGGACGCATGAAGTGCGATCCCTCCTCGTCCACCCTCAGCGGCCCCGCATCGATCCGCCGGCAGACGCCGAGCCGCTCCCGCACCCCCGCCCCGCGCGCGGGAGCGGGGACGGGCGCGGCGGTGGCAGCGGAAATGGCGACTGGTGCGGGAACGGAGCCGGCAGCGGACACGGGAACGGCAACGGACACGGGAACGGCGGCGGAATCAATCTCCGCCTTCCCGGACGAGGACGTGCCCCTCCGGATCGAGCCCGGGCGGCGGGATCATGATCCGCTCACCCGCCTCGGCGCGATCGAGGAGCCGGCCGAGCTCCCCGCTGTCGGCGCTGTGGATCCGGCGCGTCGGGGAGAGGGTGGATCGCCTGGCCATCGCGTCCTGCCACGAGGCATCATCGGCGAGATCGCTCTCGTAGACGAAGCTCCTCGCGCGGAGCTCGTGAATGCCCGGCACCGCGCCCACGACGCGGAGGGGGCCCATGCGCGTGTGGACGCGGAGGCTCGGGGAGGACCACTGGGCCACGCCGCGCAGGCGCCGGGCCTTCATCATCTTCAATGTGAGCGCCTTGATCCAGGCGCCGGCCTGGATGCCGGGCCTCCTGCTGAACAGCGACACGCCGATGAAGAGCCCAGGCGTCACGGTGGGCGCGGCGAAATAGGCGGCGGCGATCGCCTCGTCGCGGTCGAGCAGGAGCCCTATCGCGCCCGGGAGCAGGTAGAGGTCCGACAGCACCCAGCCGGGCAGGGCGAGCTCGCCCGGGAATGAAGCGAGGTTCTCGGCGCGATAGCGCTCCGCGAGATCCGGGCGCTCCTCGGCCGCGAGGTAGCGCGCAGGGCAGCCGAACGGCGCGAGATCGAGCGCGCCCGCGTTGTCGCGCGCGCCGAGCGCGGCGAGGGAGACGCCGGGGTGGCGCGAGAAGAACTCCGCGGCCAGGGCGCGCATCAATCGATCTCCTCCGCCACGGCGTCCAGCCGGTTCTCGTCCGGGATGCGGATCGCGGCCGGAGGGACCCTGGCGTGGGACACGAGGCAGCGGGAGGCGCCGCCGGCCTTCTCGCAGAGCTCTCGCATCGGGAGCAGGACAACGCGGAGCCCGAGCTCCGTCAGGAGCCGCCGCACGCGATCGGGGGTGATGCCGGGAGCCAGGACGTCATTCCCGATCGGGAGGCCGTTCGTCGCATAGCAGCGGATCTCCTCCTCGCTCACGCGGAGCAGGCGATCCTCGCCGAACCGCGCGGCGAGCCGATCGAGATCGCGCGGCAGGATCACGTCGGCGCAGACGAGCAGCCGGTCCGCGGCGGGGAGCGGCAGGGCGGCCATGTTGCCATGAAATGCAGGCTCCCGGATCTCGACGGGGAGGACCTCGCCGGGGAAATGGTGTCTCACCGCGTCCATTCCCTCCCGGTCCGTGCGGCCGCCGAAGAAGAGCAGCGTCACGCCGTCGAGCTCGGCCACGTCGCCCTGCGCCTCCCAGACCCCGCGGCCCGCGTCGAGGACGCGGAAGCCCATCCGCGCCGCGAGCCGCGCCCAGTGGTCCCGCTCGGCGGCCCGGTGGGGCGCCGCCATGCGCGGGAGCAGGAAGAGCGGCGGCCCGTCGGCCGCGGCCACGACGTGACCGCACTCCGCGGCGTAAGGCATCCCGGTGAGCTCGTCGGACGGCGGCGAGAGCGCGACCACGGTCCCGCCGCGGGCCTCGATGGCGCGGGCGAGGGCGAGCCACTCCCGCCGCGCCGCCGCCGCATCGACGGGAGGCGCCTCGCGGCTCCGGAAATTGGCCCGGCCGCGCAGCGCCCAGCCCCGGCTCGGCGGAGACATGAAATAGAGGTCCAGGACAGCTCCGGTCATTGGCGCGGATGCTAGTACACTGTCCCCCCAAGTTCCTCCCTGGATCACCGGAACGCGATCGGAGAGGAGAGGAGAGGGGAGAGGGATCACAGGGAGGCGAGGAGATGGGGAGAACAGAAATTTCTGAGAATTTTCTCTCTCTTCTCTTTCCCTCCCCGCCTCCCCGCCTCCCCGTGATTTTCTCTCTCCTGGATCCTGGGACGAACTTCAGGGACGCACTGCCAGCCGCCGCGCTTGACATCGCCCGCCGTCCCGTCTGAATTCGCAAGGTGACCGCGCCGCCGCTGGGCTCGATCGCGCCGCACCCCGGCCGCCCATCGCTGCCCGCCGCAGCCCCGAAGCGGGCCGCGTGGGGCGCGCTCCTCGGTCCGGTGAGCCAGACGGCGATCGGCGGCGCGCTCGTCGCGATCGATCTCTTCACGGCGATCACCCCGCGCATCTCCCACGCGCTGACGCTCGCTCAGGCCGTGCTGCTGCTCCCCTGGGCGGCATCCATCGCCCGGCCGCGGGCTCCGCCGCGACCGGCCGGCTCGGCCCAGCCTGCCGGAGCGAGCCGGTGGCTGACCGCCGGCGTCCCGATCGCGCTGCTCGTCGTGTCCCTCGTCGCCAAGTGGAGCGTCCTCGAGGACGCGGCGATCGACGGCGCCGCGCAGTACGTGCCGGTCTACCGCACGTACGCGTCGATGTCGTTCGCGCTGTCGCTCTTCGGCCACGTGGGCGCGCAGCGCATCGAGCGCTTCTTCGCGACCGCCGCCGATCACCCGGCGCGGCTGATGGTGCTCTCGTTCGGGATCGCCGCGCTGCTCGGGGGCGTGCTGCTCACGCTGCCGCAATCGCTCCAGCGCACGTCCGACGGCTCGCTCGTGGACGGGATCTTCACCGCGACGAGCGCCGTGTGCGTGACCGGTCTCGCCGTGAACAACCTTGGCCAGACCTACACCCTGTTCGGGCAAGCCGTCATCCTGGTCCTCGTCCAGCTCGGCGGGCTCGGGATCATGGTCCTGTCGGCGTTCTTCGCGATCGTCGCGGGACGCCGCCTGCGCGTGCGCAGCGCCGCGGTCATGGCGGAGATGATCGACACCGACTCGATCGCGAGCTTCCGCAGGGCCGTGTCGGCGATCGTGCTCCTCGCGGTGGTGATCGAGGCCGCCGGGGCCGGAGCGCTCTACGCGAGCCTCTCGGAGGACCCCGACGTCGCGAGCGGCCCGACCGACTCGCCGATCTCGGGGGCGGGCAGCCACTGGTGGGCCGCGGTGTTCCACTCGGTGAGCGCCTTCTGCAACGCCGGGTTCTCGCTGTTCCGTGACGGGCTGGTCCCCTTCGCGGAGTCCCCCTCGGTGTCGCTCTCGATCATGGCGCTCATCATCCTCGGCGGGCTCGGGTTCCCGGTGCTCGACGAGCTCCTGAAGGCCGCGTGGACGCGCGCGTTCGGCCGCCGGCCCCCCCGGCTCTCGCTCCACGCCCGCACCGTGCTGTGGACCACGGCGGTGCTCCTCGCCGCCGGCACAATGATGTTCCTCGTGCTCGAGTGGTCGCGTACGATGCGTGACCTGCCCGTCCCCGCCCGCTTCCTCACGGCCGCGTTCCAGTCGGTGACGACCCGGACCGCCGGCTTCAACACGCTCGACTTCGGCGCCATGCGCGCCTCGACGCTGATGTGCACGTGCGTCCTGATGTTCATCGGCGCCGGTCCGGGCTCGACGGCCGGCGGCATCAAGATCACGACCGTCGCGGTGCTCTACGCGAGCCTGCGCGCCGAGCTCCGGGGGCAGGAGGCGCCCTCGCTCCTGCAGCGCGCGATCCCGACCGGCACGGTCCGGCGCGCGACCGGCCTCGCGTTCCTGAGCGTGGTGATCGTCGGGGCCATCCTGTTCTTGCTGCTCTTGACCGAGCGACACGATCCGATGGCGCTCGCGTTCGAGACGGTGAGCGCCTTCGCCACGGTGGGGCTCTCGACCGGGATCACGCCCGCGCTCAGCGTGCCCGGCAAGCTCATCGTGTCCGCCGCCATGTTCGCGGGGAGGATCGGCCCGCTCACGCTCGCGCTCGCGCTCGCGACGCGCGCGCGCCCGGTCGCCTACCGCCTGCCGGAAGAGCGCGTGGGGATCGGCTGATGGGCAGCAAGCGCGTGCTCGTCATCGGGCTCGGCCGGTTCGGCTCCGCCATCGTGGACACCCTCTGGCAGAGCGGCGCGGAGGTCATCGCCGTCGACGAGGACGCCGAGGCCGTCGACGCGGTGAAGGACCGGACGTCGGCGGCGTTCGTCGGCGACGCGACCTCGGTCAAGGTGCTCGAGGGCATCGGCGCCAAGGACGTCGACGCCGCCGTGGTCACGTACGGCGAGCGCTTCGAGCCGGCGGTCCTCTGCGTCGCGTCGCTCGTGCGCCTCGGCGTGCCGCAGGTGATCGCGCGGGCCGCGACCGATCGGCAGGCCGACGTCCTCCGCGCCGTCGGCGCGACGCGCGTCGTCCAGCTCGAGGCCGAGATGGGCAACCGCCTCGCGACCGACATCACCATGCCGCTCGCGGTCGACCTCATGGAAGTCGCGAGCCACTACCGCGTGGTCCCGTGGAACGCGCATGGCCCGCTCGTCGGCCACACCCTCGCGACGGCCGGCCTCCGCCAGCGCTACCGCATCAACGTCATCGGCGTCCGCCGGAAGGCCGCGCCGGCGCCGAGCTCCCGCTCGTCGAAGCCGAGGATCGAGCCGCCGACCCCCGAGTACGTCATCCTCGACGGCGACACCTTGCTGCTCGTCGGCGACGCCGACGACGTCGCGCGCTTCGTGGCCGACTTCGCCGAGTGAGCCGCGCCCCCGACCCCCTGCGATCCCCTGCACCCGACCCTGGCCGAGGCGTACCGCAGCGCGGCCTCAGCCGGGTGCCTTGACGGCGCCCGCCTTCCTGAGGACCGTCCGGATCGCCCAGGCGGCGAGCGCGCCGTTCACGGCCAGGAACAGGAAGAACTGGGGCTGACCTGGATGCTGGTGAACCACATCCCCACGCCGGTCAGCGCGCCGACGACGAAGCTCACCAGCACGAGCACCTTGAAGTACCCGTCGAGGAAGCGGCGCGCGCCCGGCACCCTCCCCGCGGCCGGAGAGGCGCTCGAAGTACGTCATCAGGATGCCCCCGCCGATGGCGAACTGGGCGAGGAAGACGTGGAGAATGTCGAGGCCGCCGATGACCAGGCCCTTCATGACCGGCCCGAAATCGTTGAGGGGATAATAGGAGAGGCCTGGGGCCGCGGCGTCCATGCGCCCCAGTTGTAGGCCGGCGTGCCGGGCGCTCAAGGGCCGCACACGCAATCGATCATTTCTTCTTTTTCTTTTTTTACTGTCTACTGCTTCATCCCGCCGGGGAGCAGCCGCTACTTCAGATCGAACTGGACCGCACAGACTGCCTGGTTGTCAGGCCGGATCTCGCAGCGCTTCAGGCGCGAGTCGCGGCCGTTCTCCTGCTCGACGAAGTAAATGTGGCTGTCGTGCGTCCTGCCTTGAACCAGGGCTCGCTGGGAGCAGCCGCTGAGCAGGAGGAGGGCAGGCACAAGGCGAATGGCAGTGCGTCGCATGGTGCCTCCCTCAGATCTCGCTCTCGCGGCAGTTGGCCTCGCTGCCGTCGGGCTGCACGTCACAGACGACGATGGTGTGTTTCGCGGCGCCGTGATCCCAGTGGTACCAGACCTTGTTGGATCCGGTGTAGCCCACGTGTCGAAGGTTCGGGCCGCAGCCCGAGGACAGGGCGGCCGCCAGCAACAGGCCCCAGGTCCATGCGAGGCCTCGCCCTCGCGCGGAAGGCCGTCGGGATCTCATTGTACACCTCCTGCAGGGGGAGCCGTGGGCGCGGGCGCCGGGGCGTCCGGGGGCCCATGGGTGGGCGGGGCCATCTGAGCGGGCTGTGGTGCCATTGGTGCCGGCTGCGGGGCCGCCGGAGCGGGCCGATCGTGGGGCTGCTGAGCAGCAGGCCGGCTCGCAGGGGTCATCGACGTGAAGCCGGCCTTGGTCCTCTCGTAGTCGACCTCGGTGCATTGGAAGACGCCGTTCACCTTCTGGCAGCTCCAGCCCTCCCAGGTCACCCAGGTCGTGATGAGCGCGAAGCGCGTCGATACGGTCTGGATCTTGTAGTTGTTGTAGCTCCCGTGAGCGGCGACGTCGGTGATCTGCCGGCTGATCACGCAGCCGCAGAGGAGGGGGACCATGGCGCAGAGGGAGAGCCCTCGTAGAAGCCGAGCCATCACTTGAACTCCACCTCGTAGACCTGACAGTTGCTGAGCTGTCCGTTTTGGGCCCGCTGGCAGTCGCCGAGCTGGTAGCTCGTCCCCTCCTGCACGGCGAACACGAGGTCGGCCTGGCGCACTTCGTAGTCCTGGATCAGCCTCGGCGCGCACCCGCTCGCCAGGAGCATTGCTCCGAGCATCAACGACGCCCCGAAGACTCCACGCGGTCCGCTGGCCGGCTGGGTACCTGTCCGCAAGTCCACGAATTCACCTCGTTGGCGATGGCCAAGCCCTCACGCTCAGCGCCCGAGCCCGCGCGAACGGTAGCCGGCCGGTCGATGGCACGTCAAGCGTCAGGGCGCGCCGTCGCTCGCGGTATCGGGGGGTGGGCGAGAAGGTGAGACAGGACCGCGGCGGGGAGGTTAGGATGCGCCGCATGACACAGACCGAAGCCTTCCTGGTGCTCTCCTGCCTCGGCCCCGATCGTCCGGGCCTCGTGGCGGAGGTGACGGACTACCTGACCGAGCGCGGCGGCAATGTCGAAGACAGCCGGATGGCGGTGCTCGGCGCCGAGTTCGGCATCCTCTTGCTCGCCTCGGGCACGCCCGAGGAGATCTCCGCCGTCGAGCGCGACCTCGCCGCGCTGAGCGAGAAGACGGGGCTGGAGATCCACGCGCGGCGGACGAAGGCCCCCGAGGAGCACCGGCGCGCCGCGACGATCCCCTGCGTGGTGACCGCCGAGGCCCTCGATCACGAAGGCATCGTCCGGGCCGTGACGCGCGCGCTCGCCGGCTCCGGGGTGAACATCGTCTCGCTCGAGACGACGGCGTACGAGGCGCCGGTGACGGGCTCGCAGCTCTTCCGGTTGGAAGCGCGCGTCGACGTGCCGCCGGGGATGAGCGCGGCGAGGCTGCGCAGAGCGATGGACGCCGTGGCCGAGGAGCAGAACCTCGATATCGAGGTGAGGTCGCTCGTGAAGGCCTGAGGAGCAGGCCGCGGCCCTTCATCGCCGCGCGCCTGCGGCGACTCCCGGAACGCAGCGAGATCGTGGAGCGCGACGGCTTCGCGTTCGCGGACCTCTCGCCGGTGGCTCCACGCAGCACCCACTCACGCGGTCAAGTGCAAGACTCGGCACTCGAACTGGACATACGCGGCGAGCGTGTAGGGCTTCTCGCCGATGAGCAGGGTCTCCTCGATGGTCCTCTCGCCCAAGCGGCGGCCGGCCAGGTAGGCTTCCTCGCTCTCCCATTCGAGGAAGGCCACGAGCTCGCGCGTGCAGTAGAGGTTGAAGAAGCTCCGGCACCGCACCAGGCCGGGAATCGGCGGCAGGGCGCGGGCGCGGGCCGCCAGGTCGTCGCGCCACGTCGCGGCGTCGCGATCGGAGACGCAGCCCTGCGCAACGATGACGTAGCCCGGAGCCCCGCTCGCCCCGGCGCCGATGGTGGCCTCGGAGATCTCCCCGGCGAAGATCTCGTAGTAGAGGCCCGGGCGGAAGTACGCCGAAGCGACGCGGTCGTCCTTGCGGACCTTCATCATGGTCTGCGCCAGCCGGTTGTGCGCCCCCTCGGACGTCCAGCGCGTGTTGGCCCAGAGGATGTGTGGCTGCTGAACGCACTGGTAAAAGGTGCGTTCGAGGACTCCAGCCTCGCGGGTGAAGTGCTGCTCCGCCTTCCGGAGCGCCTCGATCTCTGCGTCGTGGCTCCCCTGCTGGATGAACTCGGTGCAGATGGTGAAGATCTCTCTCATGGCCAGCTCTCCTCGTGCTGGCCAGGGTGGCGGAGGGCGGGCTACCGCCGCTTGGAGAATCTTGCTCCGCGCGCGCCGCGCAGCGCTCCGGGCGAGCAGCCCACCTCCCGCTGGAACGTGCGGATGAAGTTCGAGAGATCGCCGAAGCCGACCTCGTAGGCGATCTCGGTGACGGGCCGCCGCGTGTCGAGCAGCATCGCCACCGCGCGCCGCAGCCGCGACCGCACCAGGAGCTGATGCGGGGTGACGCCGAGGCACTGGCGAAACAAGCGCAGGAGGTGGAACTGGCTGAGCCCGGCCTCGCGGGCGAGGTCCTGCAGGCGCAGCGGCTCCTCTGCGTGCGCGACCAGGAACTCCGCCGCCCGCTTCACCCGCTGCCGCTGCGCGGCGCCCGCCTCCCGACCTGCGGGCCGCCGCCGCCCGAGGAGCGCGGCCTGTTCGCCCGCCACCCGTGCCGCGAGGGTCGAGGCCACCTCCTCGAGCGCCAGCTCCCGGGCAGGTGCCCCGGGGGTGAGCGCTGCCAGCCGCACCATCGCCTCCAGCCCTGGGCACGGCGGCAGGGCAGGCACGACGAGCCCCGCGGGCCCCGCGGCCTCGTCGAGGAGCTCCCCTTCGAGCTCGACCAGCAAGCATCGATCACCCGAGCCGTGCTCGTGCCGGCACTCGTATTCGTCACCGGGGCGCCCGAGCATGATCCATCCCGGCGAGAGGACGCTCGATCCCGTCGAGGTCCGGTAGACGAAGCCCCCCTCGCGCACGACGGCCACGCAAGCCCGCTCGTGCACCTCGGGGAAGACCCCGTCGCGCGGACCGAGCCCGCAGACCACGTCGGAGAGGCGGACGCCTCTCGCCTCCGCCAGCAGCCGCGGCTGCGGCGGACCGGAGCCCCCATGTGTCGACAGGGAAGAGCAGTCCATGCCACGTCTCTCGACGTCCGGACCATGCTGGACGCGAACGCGCCCGGTCGCAAGGCCGGCGAGTTGCGCTGGATCAAGCTCCGGACCGGCGCCTGTCTCGCGGAACGCAAGATTCGCAGAGCCCGACGTCTCATCGAGGCTCATGAACGGCGCCCTGACGCCGATCGCTCACGACGCGCCGGGCAGCGGGCCTGCCGCGATGTGCTCGTCGATCTGGACCAGGAGCCAGTCCATGAAATCTTGCTTCATCACCGTCTGGGCGACATGCAGATCGGTCCACACCGGCGCCCTCGCGGCCGCGCGGTCGCTCGTCTGCACCACGATGGGGAGCGCGTCGAGCCGCGGATCGTCGCGGATGGCGCGGACGAGCTCCACCCCGTTCATCACGGGCATGTGGACGTCGACGATGGCCAGCGACACGGGCTCTGCCGCGAGCACCTCGAGCGCCTCGCGGCCGTCCCCGGCCTCGAGCACGGTGAAGCGCGGCTCCAGGATGAGCCGATAGCATTGCCGGATATCGGCGTCGTCGTCCACGACCAGGATCGCTCCGGACGCGGCCGTGCCCAGCACGCGGTCCACGGCGGCCCGCAGCTCGGGCGCGGTGACGGGCTTCTGCACGTAGCCCGCGACGCCCCGCAGGATGGCCTCCGCCTGCTTCCTCAGGGCCGAGATGAGCATCACCGGCACCCTCCTGTGCGTCTGCACGAGGCGGTTGAAGGTGAAGGCGTCCATCTCCGGCATCATGATATCGGCGACGATGAGCTCGGGCGTCCACGATCGCGCGGCCTCGAGCGCCGCGCGCCCGCTCCGGATCCCGCGCACGTCGTGGCCCGCGTCGCGGAGCGCGGCCGCCATCCAGGCGAGCGTCCCTTCGTCATCATCCACGAGCAGCAGCTTCGCCATGATCCGACCGACCTTGCCCGCTCCCTTCGTTCGTCGCGCCCCCTGCGGCGGCGCGGCGCAGGCGGAACCAGAACCTCGCCCCGCCCTCGGGCCGGGCCTCGTAGCCGATGGCCCCGCCCCAGCCCTCGACCGTGATCCGGCAGAAGTAGAGCCCGAGGCCGATGCCCGAGGCGGGATCGTACCCCCGGGACAGCTTCTGGAAGAGGCGCGACACGAGGTCGGGAGGGACGCCCGGGCCCTCGTCCTCGACCGTCACCCGAGCTCCGCCGGGGTCGTCGTGGAGGGCCACGCGCACCGATCCGCCCGCAGGCGTGAAGCGGATCGCGTTCTCGACGAGGTTGGACAGCACGCGCAAGAGCCTCCGCTCCTCGCCGATCACCTCGCAGGGCGGGCCGGTCGGGCTCGGGCCGGCGAGCCGCACGCCGCGGCTCGCCGCGACGGGCGAGAGCGCGTCGACGACCTGCGCCGCGGCGGCGCGCAGCTCCGGCGCTGCCGTGACGTCATCGAGCGCGCTCCGCTCCGCCGCGAAGGTCTCGAGGATCTCGCGGATGAGCGCTCGCTGCCGCAAGGCGGCCTTGAGCGCGACCGTCACGAGCTCCATCGCCTTGCCCTCGGGCGGCCGCTCTTCCAGCAGCGAGAGCGCGCCGAGGATGCTGTTGAGCGGGCTGGCGAGGTCGTGGACGATGCAGTGGATCAGCACGTCCTTCCGCTCGATCTCGGCCGCCAGCGCGTCGTGCGCGAGGCGCAGCTCGCGAGCCCGCTGCAGGACCCGGCGGCGTTCGAAGAACAGCGCGTCGTTCCTCGTGATCACGAGGAGCGGCGCGGCGCTCACGCGGACGGCGGTCGCCTCGAGGTGCAGCTCCCCGCCCCCGGGGATCGTCTCGGTCCACGGACCCGAGTCCGCGCGGGCGGGCCCATCGCCTGCCCAGACCCTCTCGGCCTCGGGGAGGAAGGCCTCCAGGAAGGGCGAGATCTGCCGGATCGTCAGCGTTCGCGGCCGATCTCCTGCGTCGAGGCCGAGGAGGTGATGGAGCCACGGCGGCGGCGCCTCGCACACGGCCAGGCACCCGTCGGGCCGGCGCTCCAGCACGAGCGTGTCGAGCGCGGCCAGGAGGGCGCCCAGCGCGACCATCAGGCCCCCCCCCGCGCCGCCCGCTCTCGCGCGCTCATCATCATCATCTCGCGGGCCAGCGCGCCGAACGCCTCCTCGACCCCCGCGCCTGTCTTCGCGCTCGTCAGGACGATCGTGCACCCCGTGTCCCGGAGCGCCGCCTCGGAGGCTCGATCCACCTCCCACGCCGTCACGAGATCCGACTTGTTCAGGACCCCCACGCAGGGCACGGCGCCCATGATCTCGCGGGCCATGCGGTGCAGGGCGAGCGCCGTGTCCACCGTGGCCCGGCGCGTACCGTCGATGACGAGGAGGTAGCCGCCCCCGCCGCGCATGTACGAGCCGCTGACGCCCTGGAACTCGTCCTCCCCGCTGAGATCCCAGATGACCAGATCGATCTCGCGGCCGTCGCGCTCGATCCGCTTCTTGTCGATCGTGACGCCGATCGTCGTCCGGTAGGTCTCGGAGAAAATGCTCCGTACGAAGCGTGCCACGAGGCTGGTCTTGCCGACCCCGGTGGCGCCCAGCATGCATATCTTGCGTCTCTCGATCATGGCCGCCACCTAGCCCTCTCCGGCCGGGGAGAGCTCCACGCGCAGGACCACGCTCCGCGCGCGCCGTGACTCCACGTCGGGCCGCACGCCTCCGCCCCGCGCGCTGGCCACGATCCCCCTCGCCTGGAGCTCGGCCGCGGCGTGCTCGGCGCGGGCCGCGCTGAGCGCCTGGTTGCGCTCCCCGGGCCCGCTCGGATCCGCGTAGCCGATCACCTCGAACCGGGCCGCCATGCCGCCGCGCTGCGCGGCCTCGACGAGCTGCCTCGCCCTCGCCGCGATCGCGTCGAGGCGCGCCCGCTGCCCGGCCGGGAGGCGCGCGGAGCCGGGCGGGAAGAGGAGCTCGGTCGCGTCGAGCGCGCCGGCCGCGGCCCGCGCCGCCGCGACGGACTCCTCCGAGTACAGCAGGTGCTCCTCGAACGCCGCGACGCCCGGCAAGGCCGCGGCCATCGAGCGCGCGCGATCGATCCAGCGCTCGGGCGCGACCCCGCGCGCCTCGAGGGTCCCGCCTCGGAGCGCCAGCGAGACGCCGCCGGGCGGCCGGAGGACCTCCGCCGCCCGCCGCTCCACGATGCGCGGATCCAGCGAGTAGAAGGGCTCGAACGCGAGCGACGCGCGCGCCGGATCGAGGCCCCGCCGCGAGAGCGCCGAGGCGGGATCGGCGGCCAGCGGATCGCGCAGGCCTCGGATGAGGTGGCGCGGCGCGCGCCGATCTGCCGAGGTCACGACGAGGCCCGGCTCCCGCTGCAGGGCCGTGACGTAGGCGGCGAAGCGCTGCCGCTCCCGTGACGAGCGCTGCCACGCGAAGCCGGTGACGAGCGCGACGAGCGCGGCCGCCGCGATCCCGATCAAGAGCGGGCCGAGCCACCTCCGCCGCGGCTCCACGCGGCGCTCCTGCAGGCATGTCGAGAGCGTCTCGCGGACGCGGGCGAAGGACCCCGGATCCCCGCGGAAATCGAGGAGCTCCGGACCGAACTCGAGGTGCGTGCGATCGAGCGCCTCGCGCAGGACGCGCTCGTAGCCCTCCGGCGCCGTGCCCCGCACGATCGCGACCAGCAGGGCCGACGGCCCGTGCTCGACCCAGCCCGTGAGCTCGCCGATACGGAAGCGCTCGAGCCGGGCGTCCTCCCGGAATGCCTCGTGCGCGAAGGAATCGAGCGCGCTGAGCATCGCCGACACCTGATCGGGATCCTTGTCCGGGACCCCGGCGGCGGTGATGTAGTCAAGGAGCAGCCCGGTCCCGCGGTGGATCAGGAAGAGCTGCTCGGTCCGGTAGAGCAGCGTGCGGAGCAGCACCACCTCGGCGAAGGGGCGCCCGGTGCGCCGGGCCTCGATCCGCCAGCGGATGCTCCTCAGGGTCAGGCTCCGCTCGAGCGCCTCGTTGAATTGCTCGATCAGCGCCCGGAGCCTCTCCGCCACGGCCCTCCGGACGGCCGGCCCCATGGCCGGCGAGAGGACCTCCGCGAACGCCGAGGGATCCTTCTTCATCGCTTCCCGGACGGACGAATCGATCACCGGCCCGAGCGCCCAGCCGAGCCCGTCGCCCTTCGCGCGGCTCTTGACCACCGCATCCGGCAGGGAGTCCGCGACCATGTCGGTCCATTCGCTGTCCAGGCGCTCCTCGAGCCTCTGGATCCGGCTCTGCTCGGGCCCCACGAGCAACGGCCGGAGGTCCTCGAGCGTCACGGGCGGGGGCGCGGGCCGGGGTGCTCTCGACGCCGCGTCCGTCGCCGCGCCGGCGGATCGCCTGCCCTGCGGCGCCGCGCTAGGCCGCTTCCCGCTGTTCATGCCGCCCCGCCTCCTCGGGCGCCCCGGCCTGCTCCTCCGGCGCCGGGGCCTCGCCCTCGACGACGGCGATCTCCCGCTCGACCGTGGCGCTCAGCTCGGCGCGCGCGCGCCCCACCTCTTCGATGAAGGCTTTCGCCTGCTCCAGGAGCTGCTGTCGGAACTCGCGCTGGGCCCGCGCGAGGACCTCTTCCAGCCGCTGCACCCGCTGCTCGAGCAGCCTGATGGAGTCGCGGGTCTCCCGCGCGAAGGAGCCGAGCGCATCGGCCTCCGCCGCCCGCTGCGCCTCCAACCTCGCGCCCAGCGCCTCCGACTCGTTACGGACATGGATCTCCAGCACATCCAGCCGCCGCCGGAGCTCGTCCGCCTGCGCCGCGACGTGCGCGTCGGTGCGGGCCAGCCTCCGCGCGAGATCGCGGAGCTGTGGCCCGAACAGGATCTCCCGCACCTGCTCGAGGTTGCCCGTGGTGACGCCCTGCTTGGGCGTCGTGCCCGCCTCAAGATCAGCCCGCCCGCTCGTCGTGCCCATCGCTCGGTCCCCTCCCTGCCTCGTCTCGCGCGCCGCGTCGCTCGCGTCGGGCGGCGCGGCCCCGCGCTCCGGCAGCCGCGCTCGATCGGGCGCAGCGGCGCGATTTCCCCGGCGTCTCTTGCTCATTCCGTATGCCCGCGAGAGCGGATCTCGTACCCGTACCTGGGTCACGATCGCGGCCAGCGGTAGCCTTCCGGTCGCCGAGCGGGGCCATCCCCGCGCGGTGAGGGCATGCCCCGGAGGGCCGGCGGACAGCCCCAGCGCATCCGTCGCGCGTGGGGCGTGCCCGGCAGGGATCAGGAGTCGTAGCCGTGATTGCCGTCGAGCACGAGGACGACGCCGCTCTGCGGGTAGAGGAGCACGGCGCGATCCGCGAAGTCGGTGCAGTTATGGCACGGCACCTGCTCGGTGTAGAGCCACGCCTCGATGTCGCCGCCGCCCGCGAAGGCGTCGATCGCGGTGAGCAGCGCGCTGCCGCCGCTCGACCCGAAGAACACGCTCGCGGACAGGCCGTTCCGATCGGTGAAGGTCCCGTATTCAGCGGGCGACTGGCTCTGTTCCATCGCGGCGATCTCATCCAGCACGCCCGCGATCGTGACCGGCTCCTCCGGGCACTCCGGCGTGTCGAACGCGGCGATGGGCTGGAGGTTGCGCCAGTTGAAGCCGGTCGACCCCTGGTTCCACGCCGCGCGCGCCGGCTCCAGCGAGGATGCCTCGATCGGCGTGAGCGACAGCGGCTCCTGGACGACGTCGCACGCCTGCGAAGCAACGCAGCGCTGGACCTGGCGGTAGGACCCGCAGGCCGCGAAGTCGGTCGTGCCCGCGGGCTGGCTGTGATAGCAATCATAGACGGCCGGCTCGCACGCGGGCGCCGGCCACACCTGGTATGGATCGCCGGACGTGAGCGCGAGCCCCACCACCCGGGCGACGAGGCGCGACGACTTCGTCGCGGTGGTCCCGTCAGCGCCCGTCGCGGTGAAGGTGAGCCGCTCGGTGTGCGGATCGATGGCGTCGTGCAGGTCCGCGTACGACCAGTCGAGGCGGTAGGTGTCCGCGTCCACCGGCGCGGCCGCCGGCGCGCCGTCGGGCGCCGTCACGGTGAGATCGCCCGCGGGCGCGTCGACGCTGCCGCGGTAGACGATGTTGTCGGTGCCGTTCACGGCATAGAAGGGCTGCACTGCCTCGTCGATCCAGATGGAGCTCGATCCGAGGAAATCGTAGAACCGCGTCGAGACCTCGACGCGCGCGGTGTACTGGGTGGGCGAGCCCGTGAAGGTCTCGACGGAGACGAAGAGCGGCAGCCCCGACAGCAGCGTGTTCAGCTCGTGGCCCTCGTGGATCACGACCTCGAGCCGGCGCTCGCTGATGATGTTCGCCTGGCCGAAGGCGTCATCCGGGACGAAGCTGAACACGCTCTTCAGGTAGCGGTTCGCCGTGCCGCGGAGGATGAGGGCGCGGACGCCGTCCCGCTCCTCGAAGGTGCCGAGGGTCTCGAAGGACAGGTCGAGCGTCCCCTCCGAGGCGTAGATCCGGGTGGCGGTGGCCGCGTCGGCGGCGGCGCCGGTCTCCTCCGGCAGGGTGGCGCCCTGCTCCGCGCAGGCGGGAATGGCGAAGGCGACCAGGCAACCGAGAGCAATGCGACGGAAGTTTTTCACGGTGACATCTCCAGGTGGGGTCGCCTGATATCGCCCGCGGAGGCCGGCGAGACAAGCCCAAGGAGCACCGGGCGATCTCGTGGCCAGGCCATCGAATCCGGGGTTTGGGGCGGAGGGCGCCGCCGCCGATCGAGGCGCTCGGGTCACGCCTCCGTGGCCAGCACGTGCCGGAAGCGCTCGCGGTTCGTCAAGAGGAGCCAGCGCAGGTTCTTCATCAGCCTGCCCTGCTCGGAGACGTTGGCGTGGCTCAGGAGCAGGAGCTCCGCGACGCCGATGCCCTCCCGCACGTCGTCCGGCGTCACGCGGGTCCTCTCCTCGGCCGCGGCCCGGCAGCGCGCGAAGCGGGAGATCACGACGGTCGCGAGCGACAGGTCGAGCACCCCGGCCAGGAGGTGCCGCGGCTGGATGAAGATGTTCCGCCGCTGCACCACGAGGCGCAGGTATTCGCTGACGAGCGCCCCCTCCTCCGCCGAAAGGAAGCGCTCGACCGCGCGCACCCGCTGCAGCTTGAACGGCCTGGGGACGAACAGCATATCGACGGTGCCCCGCCCCAGCATCCAGGCGGCCTTGTTCCCGAAGCTGCGCAGCGCCTGGAGCCGCGCCGGCGCCTGCTCGACGCGGTGGGCCTGCCGGACCCGCGAGGGGTAGCAGAGGTTGCCCAGCAGGTAGGCGAAGAGCACGCGCGCATGGAACGAGGGGCTCGGGCGGGGCGAGAGCGGCTCGACCTCGCTCGCGTGCGCGCGCTCCAGGGCCGCCTGCACGGCCGCGTCCGCGGCGCGCTCGGATCCATGGGGGAGCGCTCCCTCGAACGCGTACATCCAATCGTAGAGCCGCGCGAGCACGGCCGCCGGCGACGCGCCGGCCGCGAGCTGCTCCTCCCAATGCCTCGCCACACGGATATACTGGGGCTGGGAGAGGATCATGCCCTTCAGCGTCGCCATCGCCTTCGACATCCGCTCCGGCTCGCCTTTCTGCCGGAGCTTATCTTTCAGCTGTTTGTCGACGGGCTCGCCATAGTTGTCACGAATCGACGGGCAGAGGCGGGAGAGCTGGGCGACGACCGCGTTCTCCTCGTCATGGATGAATCCGAAGGGGAATGCCTGGCACGCGCGCGGGATGTAGCTGTGGCCGAACCGCTTCTGGAGGCTGCAGAGCATGTCCTCGTCCAGGAAGACGCACTCCAGCCGGCGGTCCTTCTCGCGCATGGGCAGGACCCCGCGCTCGATGACCTGGGCCCCTTCGCGCCCCGCGCGCTCCCGCACCCACGGGTCGGAGAGGTAGCGCTGGGCCTCCTCGCCGCTGAAGCGGATGCTCCAGGGCAGCCGGCAGCACCGGGCCGGGCAGTCGCGGCACTCGAACCGCTGGCTCGGGGGTGCGGAGAGCTTCGTCGCGGAGACCTTCTTCTTCCCGGAGGGCTTCGTCGCCATGTGCGGGCAGACCATACAACGCGACCGAGATGTGTCGAGACTGAACTTCACCTCTCGCGCAGCGTCGCGGGCGCGCTCAGGTGTGCCGGGATCACCGACCCGGCGAAGCCCTGGCAGCCCGACCGACTGCCGGTCACCGGGCGGCGAGGCCGAGGCCGAGGAAGGATGGTCGGAAACGCAGGTCACAGCGACGCGTACACCGCGTCGATCAGTGCGCGGTTGCGGGGGCTCTGCCAGCGCGGGATGACGTGGTTCATCACGTACCCGAACCCCAGCTGCGCGGCGGGATCAGCGAACCCGAGCGCACCACCGGTGCCGAAGTGGCCGAAGCTGTCGGGATTCGGCCCGAGCGGCCGGCGGGCGGTGGTCGGCGTGAAGCCGAGACCCACCTCGATCTGCTCACCCAGGATGGCGCATTGGCCGCGGGCGCAGGTATGGGTCGCGTGGTCGAGCAGCTCGGTCGATAGCAGCCGGCCCCGTTCGGCCAGCGCGGCGTAGATGCGAGCCAGACCGTTCGCCGTGCCGTGTCCGTTCGTGGACGGCACCAGCGCCGAGCGCCACGCGGGCGTGTTGACCACCCCGAACGACGAGTACCCCGACGGGTTGAAGAGCGCGAGCGCGTTCATGAGCGCGTCGCCCTCGAGCTCGTCGAAGGCGACGTCGGCGGCCGACGACGGGGCCATCCACAGGACCTCCGCGCAGCGGTGCTGCTCCGCTGCGGGCACCCCGAACCACACGTCCGCTCCAAGGGCTCCGGCGAGGGCGCGCAACCGCTCGCCGGCGGTCTCGCCCGAGGCACGACGGATGACCTCGCCGACGAGGTGGCCGAAGGTGTTGGCGTGATAGGCGATCCGCGCCCCGGGGGCCCACCACGCGTCGGTGGCAGCAACTGCCCGCGTCATCCGCTCCCAGCTCCACAGGTCGTCGTTGGTCAGCCGCTCGCGAATCGCCGGCACGCCGGCCCGATGGGTGAGCGCGTGGCGCACCGTCGCCGTCTCCTTGCCACCCGCCGCGAACTCCGGCCACAGCGCCGCGATCGGCGCGTCGAGGTCAACCAGGCCCGCATCGACGAGCTGCAACGCCAGCAGCGCGAGCACGCCCTTGCCGGCGGAGTAGAAGTCGACCATCGTCGAGGGGCCCCACAGCCGGGTCCGCGCCTCGTCGGCCCAGCCGCCGACGAGGTCGACCACGGTCGTGCCACCGACGATGACGCACACCGCCGCCCCCACCTCGCCACGCTCCGCGAAGTTCTCCGCGAACGCCTGACGCACAGCGGCGAACGCCTGATCGCACCGCCCACGGATCGGAGTGTCCATCCGCGGAGCATGCTACACCCAACCCACGCCCCCGAGCGGCACGCCCGGCGCTCAGCCCACGCCCCCGAGCGGATCACCCCGGCACACCTGAGCGCGGTCGCGACGAGCGGTGGGGAGCCCCCGGCTCGCGTTCGCCTCACGCCTCCGTCCCACGGTGCGGTTCCCGAGGCGTGACTCGGCGTCCCCCCGGCCGGCGCTCGCCATCCCCTCGGTCCACGGCGCAGTCCCCGGCGAGAAATCGAGATCGTCCCTGGATCCAGGCGAGAGAAATTCACAGGGAGGCGGGGAGACGGGGAGGGAGAGAAGAGAGATATATTTCTCGGAAAATTTCTGTTCTCCCCGCCTCCCCGTGATCCCTCTCTCCTCTTTTCTTCTCTTACGAACTCGCAAGCATCGAGCTCGAGCGGCTAGGGGACGGGGGACAGCGCGTGTTACCTGGCGCCGGCGGTCGAGCGTGAGGGCCTACTGCGGAAACGCGAGCGTATCGCCTCGGAGGCCGTCCTCGCCGTGGCTCCCGGGGACGTTCTGGTTGCCGCCGGGGCCGCCCTTGCCGGGCGTGCCGGTCTTGACGGCCGAATCGTGGAGCGCCGCGGGCTGGCCGACGAGGTGCGCGACGCCGATCGACGGACCCCCCAGGCCGCCGCCGCCATAGCCGCCGTTTCCGCCCGCCCCTCCGGGGCCGCCCATGCACCCGGCGTGGGAGCCGCCCGCGCTCTCCCCGCCAAGCCCCGGCGCGCCCTGCGAGCCTCCGAACTGCGCGAGGCCGCCCTTGCCGCCGTCGCCGCCGTTGCCGGTATAGATCGAGGTCGAGATGACGTTCACGTCGCCGCTGAGCGTGAGCAGCCCGATGCTCGCGCCGCCGAAGCCGCCGCCCTGACCGCCGCGGCCACCGCAGCCGCCGCCACCGCCGGAGCCGCCGCTCGCGCCGCCCTTCGGTGTGGCGCCTGGCCCGCAGAAGAGTGAGCCGCCGCGCGAGCCGCCCCCCCCGCCGCCGCCCTGGCCAGGGAGCCCGTGGCCCCCATCCTTGCCGCGAACCCCGAACCACCCATCCTGATCGATGCGGCCGGCGTTCATCCCCCCGATGCCGTCGGCGCCGTCGGCGCCGTTCAGCCCCGCCGCGCCCACGATACACTGCACCGCGCCGCTCTCGCCGGCTCCGCCGAGGCCCCAGCCGTCGAGGTTCTGATCCGGCTCGGGCTGGCCGTCGTTTCCCTTGAGCCCGCTCGCGATGCCCCCATCGCCGCCCTTGGCCCCGATGGTCTCGGCATCATCACACACGGTCGTGACCGACAGCCCCCCCGGGACGACGTCCGCCGAACAGGCCGCGCCGCCCGAGTTTCCCGGCGCCCCGCCCTTCGCGGGCACCTCGCCGCCCCGCGCCCCGGGCTCGCCGTCCGCGCCGTGGCCCGCGATGAGGTCGCTGCGGCGGAGCTCGACCGCCGCCGCGTTCAGGACGAGCATCGCGATCGACGAGCCGCCGGGCACCGTCGCGTCGGCGGCCTCGATCCGCAGATCGGCGAGCGTCGAGATCGCGCCCGCTTCGCCCTCCTCGACCTTCAAGGGGATGAGATCGGGCCCGGGCGCGAGCACCGTACGATCCTCGCCCCCGAGGTAAGCCCACTCGTGCGCGCAGTCGAGGCCGCCCCAGATCTCCACGCCCGAGGGCACGGTGACCGCCTCGGCGAACACCTCCGCGCACGCGAAGACCCGCGACGGGCCCGATCTCGCGAGGGAGATCGCCCGCTTCATCGTCCGCACCGGCGCCGCCTGGGTGCCCGGGTTGGCGTCGTCGCCGAGGCTCGAGCTGAGATAAATACCGCAGCTATCGGTCGTGGGGCCGGTGCTCGGGTCGGCGTTGCAGACCGGAGGCTCGCACGTGGCGTCCTGCGAGCAGCCCTCGTCATAGCAGCCGCACATCGTCGTGGCGGTCCCGCACCCCAGGCCGATGAAGAACACGCCGAGAGCGATCCTCCGAGCTGCCAACTTCGCCCTCGACAAGCCGGCCAGATGTCGTCGCATGGGGCGGGCACCCTACTCGGGGCCACGGGACGACCGCAACCGGTTTCACCTTGTCGACGGAACGGCACAAAA
>CAYQYG010000011.1:35738-48599 GCA_964421485.1 uncultured Polyangiaceae bacterium
GCGCCGGAAGCCGAGGGAGACCGCTTCAACGGGTCGGAGTGCCGGCGTCTGCTGTCACCGGGAACGTGGCTCGGAAGCTCCGCAAGCGTATGACTGGACGACAGCGTTCCGCTGTCCAGCAGCGGTGTAGAGGAGCGCGCCTCAGGCGTCCTCCGACGGGATCATGCTATCCCCGGACGCGGGAGACCCGCCCGCGCGCTCCGCCGACGCCCTGGCAGCACGTCAGGCTTGATCCGGAACCACGACAAGATATAGCCTGATATCGATGCGCATTGCCTGGCTTGTCGTGTGCGCCGCGAGCTTTCTCGGCTGTGACGCGCGCGACGCCGGCTCCTCCACGCCGCCTCGGGCCGGGGACGAGCTCCGCGGCGAGGGGCCGCGGATCCTGCGCGACGCCGAGATCGTCCTGTCAGGTCGGTTCGTGGAGCGCGCGTCGGTCTGGAGCGAGGACCGGAAGATCATCACCACGACGCTGCGCGTCGCCGTCGAGGAAGCGCTCCGCGGCGGCGCCGCGCCCCAGGCAATCGTGCTCCACCAGGCCGGCGGCGAGATCGGGGGCACCGTCGCGCGCGTGAGCGGCTTCGACGCGCTCGACGGGCGCCCCTTCGATCGCGCCGTCTTCTTCCTCACGGAGCGCGCCGGCGAGGTCTACGCGCGCGCCTTCGTGCGGGAGAGGGACGGCCGCCTCGACGGCGCGCTCCTCGCCGGCCGCTTCGTGCGGCGGGAGCACGAGGGCCGTGTGCTCCTCGAGTGCGCGTTCCCGGGCGTCCGGGTCCACGACGGCGGATCCCGCGAGGGCGCGCTGCTCTTGCTCGGCCTCGCCTCGGGGCGAGGCCGGCCGGACGCCGCGAACCAGACGTTCGACGGCTACAGAGCGCTCCTCGCGGCGGCGAGCGCGCCTCCGGCGCTGCATTCGGTCGACACGGAGAGCCCATCGCGATGACCTGGAGCGGACCTCGCTAGATCGGAGGAATCGATGAGTAGACGGACATGGATAGCTCTCCTCGCGCTGGCCGGGCTCGTCGCGCCCGCGGCCGCCTCGGGCTTCAACGTCATCGTCCCCGTCGGCGATCCGACCAGGGGCCTGCCGGCGTCCCCCGACGCGTACCTGCCGCCCTTCGATCACTGGGACTTTCGCGAGTTTTCGACCTGCAAGGTCCCTTTCACGATCCACGCGCAGGGGACCCCGGATGTCGCGGGCGTCGGCGCTTTCGGCGCGGTCGACGCCGCCGCGAACCAGTGGAGCTTCCAGGGGGAGAGCAGGATCGCGCTGGAGCGCCGGCCCGCGACCACCGCCACGAACACCTTCGGGCGCGACGGCGAGAACGTCGTGACGTGGACCGCGGGGGTCGCCGCCAACGAGGCGATGTTCCCCGCGCGGGACGACGTCGACCTCGTCCCCGGCGGCGTCGGCCAGGACGCGGCGGACGCGGGGGGCCCGAGGCTCCAGGGCATCGCGCTGAACCGACGCATCATCGCCTTCGGACCCGACGGCGAAGCCAACTCGGCGCCCGTCGGGGACGACATCTTCATCGGCCAGGGCGACATCGAGACCCTCCGGAGGCTCGGTATCGACGTCGAGGCCGGGATCTATGCGGGGCCGAACGGGCGCGTGGATACCCTGGCGAACAACGGGCGTGTATTCGCCGTCACGTTCATCTACTCCGACATCGACAGCGGGGTGATCGAGGAAGCCGACATCCTCTTCAATGATCGTGACATCGCCTGGAGCACCACCGAGATCGCACCCCGTAACCCGACCTACGCCATGGATGTGTGGAGCGTCGCCGTCCACGAGTTCGGGCACCTGCTCGGCTTGCACCATGTCGGCTTCGCCATCTCCCAGGAGGCCGACCCCGTCATGACCTCGATGCGCGGCGAGACGTACCGCTACCCTGGGGTCCGCCGCAGCGTGCAAGGCGATGACGCCGCAGGCGTGGAGTTTCTCTACTCGCCCGATCTGGGGGACGCGCCGGATCCGCTGGTTCCGCCGAACGTGGGGACCTACCCGACCGAGGTACGGAGCGCCGGCGCCGGCCGCATGCTCAACGGGGCACCGCTCGACGCGCCGCTCCTCGGCGCCGTGCACCTCTTCGACGACTACGAGTTTCTCGGCCTGGGCTCGACCGGAGAGTGCGCCCCCGCCGATCCGGACGGGGACGCAGCCGACGACGGCGTTGACTTCCTGGGCGGACGCAGCTTCAACCCCGGCGTCGCCAAGGACATGGATATCAAGATCGCCTACCTCGACCTGCCGGTTCGGTACAACCTCAAGCTGTGCGTCGGCGGCGACAAGGACAAGCAGAACTGCACCGGGAGCAGCGACTGTCCCGGCGGCGTCTGCACGGACGATCTCCAGGCGCGCCTCTATTTGAACGGCTGGTGCGACTGGAACGCGAACGGGGACTTCGAGGACCCGGGCGAGAAGTTCATCAATGACGGCCCCATCAACCCGTTCTCCCCGGGGCACGGGTTCACAGCGGGGCGCGTCGGCCCGGGCCGGAGGTCGATCACCGCGCGCTACAGCGTCGTTCCACCCCTCGACGCCGAGCCCCAGGTCTACTGCCGCTTCCGGCTCGACCGGGGCGAGGACGCGGGCGAACTCAATAACGTGAACGGCGATCTCTCCGGGTCGCGCGGCGTCGCGCAGTGGGGCGAGGTGGAGGACTACCGCCTGATCCGCGCGGCCGCGGGGGCCGGCTTGAGGTGGGAGCCGAGCGAGGTATGCCTCCTCCCCTCCCCAGGCGAGACGGGCACCTGCACCGTGTCGCTCGACGTGGACCTCGGCGACGGGGGGCCGATCCTGGTCGGTGGGCTCACCGGCGCGGTGCAGGTGAGCTCGCCGTGGATCCGGATCGACAGCGCGGAGGTGGTGGCGCCGGGGCTCTGGGAGGCGCAGGTGGATATCTCGCCGGACGGTGGGTCCGCCAGCGTCTTCGCGGTGATGGATCCAGGCGATCCCGGGCTGGGCTGCAACAACTGGAGCGTCGCGGCCCGGGCGCCGGTCCTGGAGATCGCCTATACGGTCCTGCCCGAGGCGCCGCTCGGCGAGATCGCCACACTGGACATGAGCGCCGCGATCGCCCAGCACGTCCCCAACGCGGCCTCCGGCGCCTGCGAGCCCGTCCCGCTCGAAGATCTGGGGATCGCGCGCGAGGACGTCGAGGCGACCTTGAGGATCGTGAGCGACGACGAGAGCGCGCCGGTCCTCACCGTGCAGACCGAGGTCGCAGGCGCTCCGGCGCTCCGGATAACCGCGGACGACGGCGGCGGCAGCGGCGTCGACCCGGCCACCCTCGCCGTGACGTTCGACACCGACGTGGTCGGGCTCCTGTCCCTGGATCAGGGCGCCGATCTGACGGACCTCCCCGCCGGCACCAACCTGGCATCGAGCTTCCAGTATGACGCCGAGCGGGGTGAGTTCGCCCAGATGTCGCCGTGGATCCTCGAGCCCGGCGAGCACGCGCTGTCGATCAGGGTCCGTGATCGGGCCGGCAATTTCGCCCTGTGGACGGGCACGGTGGCGTCGGCGTCGCCTCCTCCCGCGCCTGCCGCGCCTGTCGCGCCTGCGGGAGAGGATGGCTGCGGGTGTCGTGTCGGGGGCGGGGGGGGGTATGGGTCGAGCGGCGCCCTGTCAGGGACCGCGCTCCTGCTCCTCGCGCGGTGGTCCGCGCGAAGGCGCCGCGCGCCGCCGGCGCGGGAAGTCGCGAAGCTGCCCTGAGCGACAAACATCCATGGCGCGGAAGCGGGCGTGTGCGCTGGATCGCAGGGCGTTCGCCCCCTTGCCGGGACCGCCGTCACGGAGCGCGGACCGGCCGCCCACGCGCGACACGACGTCAAGCATGCCCGCTGCAACAACGGGTCATGGGGCAGATCGATCCAGACGGTGCTTGACGATCCGGTAAACCAGGCTCTCACGGCCATCTGCAAGCCGTGAGCCGACCAGGCCCCCCCCGACCTTCTGGATGGCCCGCTGCGATCGGAGATTCTGCGGTCCAATCAGGAACACGACGCTGTCGACGAACTGGAAGGCATGCTGGAGCATGAGGCGCTTCATCTCGCCGTTGTAGCGGCCGCCCCAGTGGGACCTCGCCAGGAACGTCCAGCCGATCTCGATCTCGCGCTGCTCCTCGTCGTGGCCGTGATACCGTGAGGATCCGATGACCCGCCCATCCTGCAGATCGACGGCGACGAGCGCCGCCCGGGACTCGATTGCGACGCGAAAGAACTCCCGGAAGACCTCCTCCTTGTGACGGTCGCGCTCCGGGTGCTGCTCCCAGATCAGTGGATCCGAGGCGACGGCGTGGAGGGCGTGCCAGTCCTCGGGGCGAAGCGGTCGGAGCTCGAGGAGGGAGCCCCGCAGCGTGGGCTGTAGATCGAATGTCATCGCATCACCTCCGGGGGACGGGCGGCGGGGACCCCGGCCCCGACGTCCATTATGCTACCTGCCGCCTCCGTGCAAGCTACTGCGCCACCTGCGCCGGCCGCTTCTCGGCGTCCCCCGGCAGCCGGTTGTCGATCACCTCGATCTCGTTCCCGCCCCTGGTTCCCACGTACCGCACCCGCCCGTCGCCGAGGATCTCCAGGCTCCCCGGCTTCAGCTCGTCGAAGCGCGGCCCCAGCGAGTCGCCGATGCGGACGCGGGACGTCCAGTGCGACCACGGATTCACCCTCCGGTATTCATCGACCGAGGGAGGCAAGGAGGGCGTGGGGACGCCCAGCACGACGTAGTGCGTCTCCTCCACGTACGCCGGGTCGCTCACGCTGAAGACGGGGCGCTCGCCCAGGAAGCGCACCAGGTTGCCGGCGCCGGTCAGCGGGAAGGCGCGGCTGTCCCAGATGGCGTAGTAGTGATCGTCCTCCGACTTGCCGGTCGCGCCGCGCACGCGGCTCACGAAGGCGAAGTGATCGCCGTCCTCCGAGAAGCGGATCTCCTTGCCGTACACCCCGCCGGGTGCCTCGACGACCTTGCCGTCGATCACCGCGAGCTGCTCGCTCCCGCTCCTGCCCACGAAGGCCAGGCGGCCCCTGGGCTCGTGGACCCAGAACGACAGCTCGACGACGGAGTCGAAGGTCGGGCTCACCCAGCCGCCGAAGGCGACCTCCCACCTGTCGTGCTCGGCCGCGCTGCGCACCACGCCGAAGCGGCCGTCGTCCAGCACGATGAAGTTGTTGGGTTTGATCTCCTGCGCGCGCATCGCCACGCGGCCGTCGAGCATGACGAGGCTGCCGCTCTCGTCGCGGGCGATGTACGCGACGTGATTGCCGCTCGGAGAGAAGGTCGCGAACCAGACCACGTCGCGGAGCGGCGGCCCCTCGACGCCGTCGATCACCACGAAGACGTGATCGCGGTAGCCCTCGAACGACCAGCGGCGGCCTCTGCGATCGGTCACGAAGTGATCGACGCTCTCGTAGCCGCGGCTGCGGAAGGTGCGCCCGCCCTGCTTCACGGTGACGTAGTGCAGGCACTCCTCGACGCTATCCACCACGTCGAGCGTGCCGTCCGAGTACGCGTCGCCCCACGAGAAGCCGAGCTGCGGCGTCCAGCCGCCGCGCCGCGAGCGGCCCTCGCGGTGCTCGCGCGGCGCGGCGAGGCACTCCTGGTACGGAGTTCGGGGGCCGTGACCGCAGCCCGCGAGCAAGGCCGCGGCGATCACGATGATCGCGAGGCGGGGCATCCCGATGATGATAGCCTGTCCAGATCCTCGACCGCTACATCGATCGACGCCGAGCGCCGGGCGCTCTCGAGCGAGCCCGAAGCGCTCCACCCCCGAGGACGATCTGCTCCGAGAGCGTGTGCGTCGCCAGCGCGACCGCGCTGACGCGGGCGAGCCCGAGCGTGAGCGAGAGGCCTTGCTCGGCATCCCAACCGATGACGTGCCAGCCGTTCGGCGACGCCTTCGCCTGGAGGAGCGGCGCGAACAGGCCTCGCACGAGGGTGTCGACGATGCGGCTCATGCCGCCGACTCCATTGCCCTCTGCGAGGCTCGGCAGCAACACCCGCGGGTGATACGGTCGGCGCGATGTCGATCCCCGAAGAGGTCCTCGGAGCGCGAGAGGAGGATCGTTGCGTGCGGAGGCATGTGCTGGCCGCCGGTATGGACCAGCGAGGGGCCTGCTTCCATCCGTCAGCGTGATTCAGGCAGGTGGCGGGTGACTCGCAGCAGCATCTGGATTAACCTCGCTCCATGGGAACGCCGGGAAGGTGAAGACGTGCTGGCCCGGAGCCGCAAAGGCGTCGCCCGCCCCGGCCGCGTCGAGGCGCGAGGCGGGGGCGAACGGGTCGAGGCCGCCGTTCATGAACGTCCAGCGGGCAGGGCGCCCACACGACAGCGGCCGCACCATTGCCGCCGGCGCTGCCGCCTGCGCCGCCGTCGGCGTCGGGGGAGCCGGGGAGGCCGGCGTCGTCGGCGCAGGCAGCGAGGGAGAGCGAAAGGAAAAGGAAGGGGAGGGGGAGAGCGCGGGACACGGAAGGGAGTCGAGTCCAGCGAACGCTGCGCCATCTGTCAAGGCGAGTCTCGGCTGCCGGGCACGCGCGGGCTCAGGGCCCGAAGCGGGCGAGGCGCGCGGGCCCGGGCAGGGGCGCGGTGGCTGCAGTTCATACCCCCCACAGAGGACTCAGCGGTAGCTCGGCCTCGGGGACTGCGTCGAGGACGAGCCCCATTGCCTTGGCTTCGCGGCCGTCCACGAGGTCCTCGCTGGCAGCGATATCGTGGCGGCGCCCCGCGCTCAGCCGCCCGCCGCGGGGCGGGCGTCGCGGCGCGAGAGGCAGTAACGCAGCCCGTGCTTCAGGGTGCGGAGCGTGCGCACCCCGCCGAAGCCCGTGTCGAACGCCTGCAGCGACTGCGCCAGCGCGGGCCGGATGCCCGTCACCACGCACTCGGCGCCGACGAGCCCGACGGCGCGGATGAGGTGGAGGAGCCGCGCCGCCGCGTGGCTGTCCACGATCTCGACGCCCGTCCAGTCGACGATCACGTAGCGGGCGCCGGTGCGCGTGATCTCGTCGAGCAGGCGCGCCGTCATGTCCGCGGTCCGGCGCGCGTCCAGCTCCCCGATGACCGGCAGCGCCAGCACGTCGTCCCATACCTCGACGACCGGCGTGGACAGCTCCTCCACCGCGGCCCGCAATCGAGCGATGAGGTCCCGCTTCTCGGCCTCGTTCGCCGCGACCGCCTCGTCGAGCTCGCCCACGATCTGCTTGTGCTCGGTCACGTCGCGGATCACCGCGACCGCGCCGCGCACCGCGCCGTCCGGGCCGCGGAGCGGGCGCCCATCCGCGGTGATCCAGGTCTCCTTTCCGGGCGCGTCCGGATCGCGGAGGATGCTCTCCTGGCCGTCGGTCGATTCGCCCCGGATCCCGCGCATGGCGGCCGCCCGCTCCGGCGCCGCCGGGGTCACGCCGTCCGGCAGGAACACGGGGCGCGTCGGCCACCACCCGTCCGGTCCTCTCCCGTCGCCCAGCACCGATCGCGCCGCCGCATTGACGAGCGCGGCCCGCGCCGGCGGCTCCATGATCACCACCCCGATCGGCATCGCCTCGAGCGCGTCGCGGAGCAGGTCGCCCTCCGCGCGCGCCGCGGCGGCCGCGCGCCGCTCCTCCTCGAGCGCGCGCTCGGCCTCGGCGAGCCGGCCCCGCAGCGCGGCGAGCTCCTCCTGGAGCTCCCGCGCGTCCGTGGGACGATCCGGATCGCCGCTCACGGGAGCGCGGGCTCCGCCCCCGCGCGGCCCAGCGCCGCGTCGATCGCGGCCGCGATTTCGATCGCGGCGCTCCGCTGCGCCGGCGGCTCGGTGGAGAGCCTCGGCACGAGCAGCGCGCGCCCCGCGAGCGGCGCCACCGTGAGCTGATAGGCCCCGGGCACGTCGAGCATCCAGAGCGCGGCGCCGCCCGTGATCGCGCCCCGGCCCGCGAGCCGCTCGCGCAGCGCCGGGGGGAACGGCCCCGGCGCGGTCAGCTCGTACTGATCCCTGCGAATGCAGCTGTAACGCCGGGTCACCTCGACCCCGTTCACCTCGAACACTTCGAGCACGTCGCCGAAGCAGGCGCCGGTCCGATCGCCGGTGGCGCGCGAGGCCGCCTCGCTCATCGGCCCGTCATCCGCTCGGCGATGATCTCGCAGCGCGCGTCCCCCATGGCCGCGCACCGGACCTCGCGCGCGCGGAACGAGCGAGGATGGCGGAACACCTCGACGTAATGGGCCTCGGTGAGCGCGGGCCTCGCGGTGACGTCGCCCTGGTAGACCAGGTTCATGAGCCCCGCGACGCCGCCCGTGGCCAGAAAGCAGCGGGGCCCGTCCGCCATCGGGTAATCGCGGGCGAACCCGGCCGCCTCGTAGCTGTCCTCGATCTCGAGCACGAGCCGCTCCCCGGGCGAGAGCGAGGCGACGCGCCAGCGGCCCCAGCCGAACGCGTTCACCACGCCCACCATGCCGCGGACCCAGTCCTCCCGCCCCTCGATCATCGGGCGGACGATGGCGTCCCACTCCACCGACATCATGATACCGCCGAACGTGTGGAAGGAGCAGACGTGCCCCGCCTCGACGAGCAGCTCGGTCGCGTCGACGGAGAGCTCGGGCAGCCTGCGGACGAAATCGCCCAGCAGCCCGTAGGAGATGCGGTTGTAATAATCGGCGAAGTGCCTCGTGAGGTGGAGGCCGAACGCCGGGATGAGCCCCTCCTCGTTGCCGGAGAAGCCGAGCCCCGCGACGGCGAGGACGATGGTCCGCTCGTCGATGGCCATCACCACACCTCCACGACGAACGCGCAGCGCTCCGCGCCCGCGGCCAGGCACTCGGTCTCCCGCCCCACGACCCGCTCGGGCGCGAGCCGCCCGGCCACGGCCACCGCGCCGGCGAGCCAGCCGGCCGCGAAGAAGCACCCCGGCGACGCCCGCCGCCCGCATTTCGCGAGCCAGCCGAGCGCGTAATGGGAGCGCTCCATGATGGCCGCGCCCCCCCGCTCGCCCAGCCCGGCGGCGTCGACCCGCCCGAACCCGTTCTCGCCGAGCAGCGCCGCCGCCCGCTCGATGCAGGCGCGCGGCGACCCCGAGGGCGCCTCGTCCTCGAGCCCGCCGAGCACGCGCCGCGCGGTCTCCATCGCCGCGGCCGTGAGCAGCGCCGCCGCCCGCTCCCCGAGCCCCTCCTCGACGGTGCGCTGGAGGAAGGCGTTGTAATGGTGGCAGTGCATGACGAGCCGCCCCCCGCCGAGCGTCACGATCGATCGCTCGTGCTCGACCGGAGCGACCGGGCCGCGCGCGCTCACTCCTGCACCCCGCCTTCGACCCCGCCCACGATCTCGCGGGCGCAGCGCCAGGCATGCTCGACCAGCTCCGGCTCGTCGGGGATCGAGGTCGCGTTGCGCGAGAGCGCCCTGCCGACCCGGAGGTTCAGCCGCGCGAGATCGACCGCGGGCACGCCCCGCGTGGTCTCCCGTACATAGCTCACGATCATCTCCAGCTGGACGCCCACTGCCCATCCCTCGATCAGAGCCGCGCGAGCCGGCGGCGCCGTCATGTCCCCCGGCAATAGAGCGCGGATCTTCCTCCGTCGTCAACATGGATCTTCGCGCAACGGCGCGGTGGGCGCGCATATTTTGCGCACACGCCCGCATCGCACCATTCTTGAGTATCGGCCGTTGACATGGCCACCGTCATCCTCCGAGCGTGCCTGCAGGGTCACTCCACCTGTTCGTGAGGGGATAGAAAGCTCCAGTCGCCGCGGCGCGCGTCTGATCGTCAATCATGCCACCGATCCGTGGGATCGACGCGGCGTGGAGCAATGCGGCTCCGCCCCGTGCACGTCATCGTCGACGCGAGCACGGGCGACGTCCTCGACTCGTGGGAGGGCATCCAGGACGCCGCCGCGGCCGGCACCGGCAAGGAGATCGTCGCGATCGGGAGGACCTATTCGAATGCGCTCTTCAGCGACGAGGTGCGCGAGGCCGTCGAGGCGCGGCAGCGCGAGCTCGGCGTGGAGCAGTTCACCGGGCGGACGTCGGATCCGGCGCTGCGGTGATGTTCGCGAAGGGGCTCATGGCCGCGGCGCTCGAAGGCGTGGCGCAGCTCTACGGGGCCGCGGCCGCCGGGGCGGCGGCGCCGCAGCTCGGCGCGGGGGCACCGCCACCTCCGCAGCTCGGGATGGGAGGCGTCGAGCCGGACGAGCCGGACGATGAGCCCCTGCATGGCGGTGACGCGGATCTCGGAACCCCGCCTCCCCGGCGAGGGCGCGGTCGACCGCCGCCCAGTCCGCCTCGCGCTGGGGGCGCGCGAAGCCGTGCTTGCGGCGGCAGGTCGGGCCCATGCCGGGCGCTCACCGAGTACTGCGCCCCGTCCTTGTAATCGAGGTGCTGCGGCGAGCACCGGATGCAACGTGCTCACCTCCTCGATCTCCTCTGACATCGAGCTCGTCGTATCGAGCACGAACAGCACGTCGACCTGCGGCTTGCTCACGTCCAATCGCCGCGCGGCATCATCCGCCGCCCGGCCGCCGCGATCGCCGCTGCCGCCGCGAGCAGCGCCAGCGCACCCGCCGCCCCGCCCGCGACCGCGCGCGGCGCCCCCATCGCGCACCCGCCCCCCGCGACCACAGCGCCCGCCCCATCGCAAGGCTCCCCGATGTCCGGCGCCGTCTCCGGATCATGGAACGCCTTCACCCGCCCCAGCGGATCCGCCACGTTGCTCGGCCCGAGCTCTTCCCTGGTCCCCGTCGCCACCCAGAGCCGCGCCCTCGTGTGCTGGTCGCTCCAGGCCACGATGTAATACGTGCCCGCCTTCTCCAGCGAAATGGTCTTTTCCAGCAGGATCCATGAATCCGTCTGCGTGAACGGCTCGTGGAACACCGGAGGATCCCTGTTCTCCTTCGTGGAGAACACCACCGCCCCGAGCCCCTCTGGCACCGCCCAGGGCACCGGCGGCGCCGCCGGCAGCCCCGGCCCCACGAGGGCCAGAGAGGGCCTGTACTCGGCGATCTCCTCCATCACGGGCGTCCCGAGCTGCACGTAAAGAGACGCCCCCGCCGCCGCCTCGAAGGTCAGCCACACCGGCCGATCGGGGCAAGGCACGTCCACGTAGAGCACCCGCGAGACCTCGATATCCGGTAGCGGGAACGCGTGGGCCGCGTCCGTGTGCGTCCCGTCGTCGAAGAACGGCTGATGCGCCCACGCCTCCCCGGCGAGCGCCCAGAGCCCCGAGCCGGCGAGCACAGCTGCCGTGAGCCGGCGGATGTTGGATTTCCCCATGATCCGGAACCTAGCGCCCGCCCCTCCCTGCCGGAAGCCGCCTCCCGCACCCAATGCCTCCGCCCCCTCCGTGTTCCACCCCCCGATGATTCCCTCGAGCGCGCTCCGCTGGGCCCCGATCCTCGTCCTCCCCCTGGCCGGCTGCGCCGCCGCGGCCCCGCCCCCGACGCCGCCGCCCCGGGAGACCCAGACGTTCGCCGAGGCCGTGAAGATGCTCTGTGACGTCGACACCCTCGCCGGCCTCTCTCCCGACGAGGACCCGATCGCCATCGGCCAGCGCCGCACCGAATGGCTCGCCGACAGGATCGAGAACCCCGACGGGATCTATTTCAAGACGATCCTCAGCGTGAAGGGCGCCGAGGACCAGGCCGCCGCGATGCGCGACGAGGCCCGGAAGATGGGCCTGCCCCGCTGCGCGCTCGCCGATTCCATCGAGCAGCACTCGGGCGGCGGGCTCTCACCGTAGGTGCTCTTCCCGGCCGCCGAACGACCCGCTGTCGCTCCCGGCCGGAGTGCTCTATCCTCGACCGATGAGCATCGAAAGCAGATCCACCGCGGTCGTGCGCATGTGGGCAGCGCTCGGAGCGCTGGTCCTCCTCCTGTCCGGCTGCGGCGATGACGCGAGCGGGAGCGGCGGCAGCGGCGGCGGCGGCAGCACGAGCCACCACCGCTCGGGGAGGAACCTGGAAGCCGCTCCGCAACAGGTTATAACTCTTCGGATCTGCTGGATTTTTTAAGCGAATCGGACCAGATAGCGTTACCCGTTACCCGCCGCGGCGGCCGCGGAGCACCTCTTGGGGCTCGGCCTGATCCTCGGCTCAGAGCGGCAGCGCCTGGCGCTGCTTGAGGCTTGAGGAGCTGCCGCGCGGGATGCACCCGCAACTGACCCTGATTCTGGCGTATCTACGCGACGACTCGGGGGCGGTGCATCGCGCTTTTATGGTCGTGCTACGCGCCAAGGGGATTGCGATCGAAATCGCGACCGCGGTTCACGGGGAGGCCCTCGTTGGAAGGCACCCCGAGGTACGCGCCATCTTCGACGAGCTCGGCGCGCAGCGCCGACGAACCATCTGGAGCTCGTTCGGATCGCTCACTCTCCGTGCTCCCGTTCAGCCCCACGTCACGACACGCCGGCGACCCAGCCGGTGCCCGTGCAGATCAGGTGCCGGCGCGCGTGGGGCCCCGCGAAGACGAGCTCGCCAGGCGATGATCTCGGCGCCGGGGACGCCCAGCGAGGCGATGACCGAGCCGGCGCAGAGGCGCTCGATGCGCCCCTCTCGGAGCGCGGCCACGAGGCTCGGGGCGACCGTGGGATCGCGCAGCTCGCCGAGGCCGTAGGCCGCGCCCTCGCGGCTCCGCCGGAGCTGCGCGCGAGCACCGCCCGCCCGACGACTGCGAGCGCGGCAGCCCCCTCGGGGTCGTGATCTGCTTCACTCAGTCGGGGCCGCCGAGCGTCGAGGGAATTCTGCCCGAATTCTGCCCAGCGACCAGGTTTCGGGTACTTATCGGCCTCGCCGGGGCTCCCATCGCGCTCCGGAGACAGGCCGTTTCGAGCCTGATCACTGGCGGAACGCGGCGTCCCCAGCGGGATTCGAACCCGCGTAACAGCCTTGAAAGGGCTGGGTCCTG
>CAYQYG010000012.1:0-1829 GCA_964421485.1 uncultured Polyangiaceae bacterium
GGCGAGAACCATTCGATGAGACCGTGCGCGATCGCCCCCGGCGGTCCCGCGACGTCCCGACCATTGATGATTGACTCGGACATTGCGTCGAAGCGATCGCCTGACGATTTTCAATGAATTGACTGGCGAGCCCGGAAATCCAGTGCCATAGTGGCCGCCGCTCTGGACAGGAGCCCTCGTATACGAGGACGATCCGTCCGGGCGAGGGGGGATGACGATGCCGACGCTGTCGCTCTACACATTCGACCGCAACGCGCCTGATCAGGCCGGGCCCTTCTATCAGAACCACGTGACCCACGGCGCCGGCCTGTGGGCCTGGTCCACCATCTACAACACGCCCTCGGTCAGCTCGGGGCTCGTCTGGGAGCGGCAGGACAACGAGGAGGTCATCGACCTCTCGGCGCAGGCGAACAGCCCGCTCGTGCTCTCGCAGATCGACGCGCTCTTCACGGGCGACATCTCGCGCCGCGGCCCCGTGCAGACGTCGTACATCACCTGGGCGAACGTGCCCTTCCGCGGCTCGAACCCCGGCCTCCACCGGGACTGGGAGCTGCTCGCCACGCTGAAGATCAACTTCCACGTCTCCACGCCCTGGTATTGCAGCGACGCGGACGGGACGATCACGTATTACGTGTTCTTCTTCATCGACACGGCGGGCGTCCTCCGCGGCCGCGTCGAGGGCTGGTCCTATCGGTTCAGCGGCGGCTGGCCGTTCTGCGCGGGGGCCATCCGGTCCGGGCTCGACTCGGCGGTCCCCGGCGGGGTCCCGCGCCTGCAGGGCCTGCTCGATCTGGCGCTGGCCACGTTCTCGAGGGAGCGGAGGTTCAGCATGCTCTATTACCTGCCCGGCCACGGGACGCGGAGCGGATTCTCGAGGGACAACGCGGACATCAACGTGTCGCTGGCGGTGCTGCCGCGCTGAGGCGCGGCCACGCGCAGGAGAGGGGGAAGAGCCATGAACATCATGCAGCAGGGGCCGGCGGCGCAGCGGCCGTCGTTGGGCGAGCTGGCCTATGGCGGCCAGGTGACGGTGAAGGGCACGAGCACCATGGCCGACGTGGAGGTCGCCGAGCTCGAGGTCTGCGGGCGGCGCGCGGCCGTGTTCTCCACGCCGCAGAGCGGGATCGCGGTCGGCGTGCGCGTGGATCTGCCGCGCGCGGCCGAGCTCTCGGGCCTGCAGCTCGAGTCCGACAAGGCCGCGGCGGTGCTGGGGCACCTGACCATGGCGCTCTCGACGATCGGGCATCAGGCGCAGCTCATGGCGGGCCCCGAGGGGGTCGAGGCCGTGATGCTGACGTCCCACGTGCACGCGGCCAGCGGCCCGGCCGTGACCGCGCGGATCCAGGAGCTCGTCGCGCTGGCAGACTCGCTCTCGCCGGCGCTCGCGGAGCCCGTGTCGACCCTCATCGAGTCCATCCGGCAGCTCCCCGCCGCGCGTCCGAGCGGCATCCTCCAGGGCGCGAGGCCCGCGGCGGTCGCGGTCGCGCCGACGTTCAACGAGGCGGCGCGCGACGAGATGATGCGGCGCTACCAGGATCCCTGATCGCCGTCACGGGACCCTCGCGCGGAGGGCTCCGATCGGGGTATGGTGCCTGTGCGCCGCGGCGCGGTCGCCGGGGACCGGCGCACAGGAGATCCCATGGGAGCACGGATGAGCAGAGTCCACAGCATCCTGGCGCTGGTCGCCGGATTGACGGTGGCGAGCGCCGCCTCGGCGGACGTCGCGGCCCCGAAGCCCGCGCCGCAAGCGCAGGGCGCGCATGGCGCGCATGGCGGCAAGCCCGAGGACAAGGGCAAGCCCGAGGACAAGGGCAAGCCCGAGGACAAGG
>CAYQYG010000012.1:1929-18879 GCA_964421485.1 uncultured Polyangiaceae bacterium
GGCAAGCCCGAGGACAAGGGCAAGCCCGAGGACAAGGGCAAGCCCGAGGACAAGGGCAAGCCCGAGGACAAGGGCAAGCCCGAGGACAAGGGCAAGCCCGAGGACAAGGACGCGGGCGCGGACAAGGAGGCCGGGGGAGGCGCGGACGAGGCCGAGCGGAAGGCCCGCGCCGAGAAGCGCGCCGCCGCGAAGGCGGAGCGGAAGTCGAAGGTCAAGGAGGAGCGCGCCGCCGCGCGCGCCAAGCTGCAGGCCGAGCTGAAGGGCCAGCCGATGGCCGCCGCGCTCCGCGAGGAGCTCCGGCGCCACGCCCGCCGCCTCGCGCGCCTCGAGCGCGTCAAGGACGTCGCCGAGGACGAGAAGGACACCGCGACCGTGGAGCGCGTCGGCAAGCTGATCCAGAAGGAGAACGCCCGTCACCAGAAGTGGATGGAGAATTTCCGCGCCAAGGCCGCGGACAAGGGAGGTGCGAAGTGAACCGGACCCTGCTCGCGCTCGGCCTCTCCGCCGCCGCCGCCCTCTCCGCCGGCTGCGAAGAGCCCCCCAAGGGCGCCCCCACCGCCGGCTCCGCCGCGCCGGCCGCCGCCCTCACCGATCAGGACGTCCCGCTCCCGTCCGATTTCGAGGACGAGGCCGAGAAGTCGATCACCCCCGCCAATTACAAGGCCGAGGCCGACGCGATCGAGAAGGAAATCGACGCGCCCTAGCGCCCCGCTGGAGCATGGCGGATCCATCCCGGATAACGCCTGACCCATAGCATAGCTGCGGTCGCGGTCCCGGCCGCGGTCCCGGTCCCGGCCGCGGTCCCGGTCCCGGTCGCGGCAGCGGTCCCGGTCCCGGTCGCGGCAGCGGTCCCGGTCGCGGCCGCGGCAGCGGTCCCGGCCGCGGCAGCGGCCGCGGTAGCGGTCCCGGTCCCGGTCGCGGTAGCGGTCCCGGCGGCCGTCGCGGGCGCCGGGGCGTCACGCGCCCTCCCCGGCGCCTCCACGCACTCACCACGCATCTGACCCGTGCGCCTCCGGCAAATCTGGGCTACACGGCGGACATGCCCAAATCCAAGGTCGCGGTGCTGCGCACCTCCCCCGCCACGGTCCTCGAGGACTACCACCGGCTCATGAACCTGGCCGGTTACCAGGACGTCGTTGCCAAGGACGCCGACACGGCCCTCAAGGTCAACATCTCCTGGCACTTCTTCTACCCCAGCGCCTCCACCACCCCCTGGCAGCTCGAGGGCGTCATCCGCGCCATGGAGCGAGACGGCTACTCCAGGGATCTCATCCACGCCTGCCACAACCGCACCGTCGTCATCGACGCCCACCTCGGCGAGCGCGAGAACAAGCAGATCGACGTCGTCAATGCCCACGGCCTGCGGAACGTGCACCTCTACGAGGGCCAGGAGTGGATCCACATCCGCGACGCCGTCGGCGACCTCGCCGACAAGTTCCTCTGCCTGAACGAGGTCTACCCGAAGGGCTTCTCCATCCCGAAGCGCTTCATCGGCGAGAACATCATCCACCTGCCGACGGTGAAGACCCATGTCTTCACGACCTCCACCGGCGCCATGAAGAACGCCTTCGGCGGCCTCCTGAACGAGCACCGCCACTGGACCCACCCGGTCATCCACGAGACCCTGGTCGATCTCCTCATGATCCAGAAGAAGATCCACCGCGGCGTCTTCGCCGTCATGGACGGCACCTTCGCCGGCGACGGCCCCGGCCCTCGCTGCATGGTCCCCCACGTCAAGAACGTCCTCCTGGCCTCCTCGGATCAGGTCGCCATCGACGCCGTGGCCGCCACGTTGATGGGCTTCGATGCCCTCCGCGACCTCAAGTTCGTCCGCCTCGCCCACGAGCTCGGCCTCGGCTGCGGCGACGTCCGCGACATCGAGATCGTCGGCGACGAGGACGCCGCGAAGGAGCGCTGGAATTTCGACGGCCCCTTCAAGGAGATGACGTTCGCCTCCAGGAACCAGCACCGGATCTACTGGGGCCCCCTCAAGAAGCCCGTCGAGTGGTCGCTCAAGACCTGGCTCGCCCCCTGGGCCTACGTCGCCTCGGTCGCCTACCACGACATGTTCTGGTATCCCCGTTATGCGCGGGAGAAGATGGCCCCCGTCCTGGAGAGCGACTGGGGCCGCCTCTTCGCGAACTGGGGCCATGTCCAGCCCGACCCCGAGGGCCGCGGCTACCCCGACGTCGGCGCCGCGAGCCCCGAGCTCGTCCGGATCGGCGTGAAGCATTTCCTCGAAGGGATGCGCCTCGTCGGAATGGCCGTCGCCGAGTCCCCCGAGCTCAAGGCCCGCTCCCGCGCACGCCAGGTGGCCCACAGCCCGTGACGCCTCCCGGAGGTCTCGGCGGGGATCCCGGCGAGAGAAGGCAGAGATTTCAACGCAAAGACGCAAGGTCGCAGAGGCGCAAGAATACAGAGAATTTCTGATTTGCGCCTCTGCGCGATTGCGTTGAAATCTGACGTACCGCAATCATCTCCGCGCCCCGATACCGGTCGGCCGTGCCGGGCACCATCATTCCCTCGTGGCCGCTCCGGCGGCGGAGGTGCCCGATGATGCGGAGGACCATCGTTTTCCTCTTCCTGGCGGCGCTCTGCGCCGCGGCGGCCGGGTGCGAGCCGGCCTCGTATCCCGGCTCCGGCGCGAGCGATTTCGTGATGCTGACGGGGGGCGGCCGGTTCGTCACCGCGACCGTGGACCGGGGCGGCATCCTCGGCGCCGAGGTCAACCTCGGACGGTTCGATACGGACTCGGGCGAGGCGCTGCGGGGGACGGCATTCCAGCAGCCGGTGAGCCTCGATATCCAGGGGGGCCGCGTGGACGGCATCGTGGGGACCGCCCCGTTCCAGGTCGCGCTGTCCCGGCCCGCGGCCGGCGCCGTGCGCGCCCGCGGCCTCGTGCGCGGGGAGCTCTCCGATTACCGGATCGACGACGACAAGCTGGAGGGGCGCATCGGGCGGTGCAGCTATGACCTGAGCCGCACGAGCGCCGGATACGAGGGCCTCCGGAGCTGCGGCGGGTCGCCCGAGACCGCGCAGGTCACGCTGGGCCCGGGCTTCGTCGGGTGGAGCGGCGGCGCGCTCATGGCCGCGCTCGGCGTGCTGCTGAGCCGCTGAGCGCGCGGGCTCGCGCCCGGCCGCGCGCTGCGGTAGCTTCCGCGCATGGAGCACACCAGTCCGAACGCGGATCAGATCAAGCACTGGAACGAGATCGCCGGCCCGGCGTGGGTCGCGGCGCACGAGATGATCACGGCGCAGATCCGCCCGCTCGGCGAGATCGCGATGGCGCGCGCGGCGATCGCCGCCGGCGAGCGCGTGATCGACGTGGGCTGCGGCTGCGGCGAGACGACGCTGGAGATCGCCCGGCGCGTCGGCGCGTCGGGGGAGGTCCTCGGCATCGACGTCTCGGCGCCGATGCTCGAGCGAGCCGTCCAGGCGGCGGCGGGCACCCCGTGCGCGCGCTTCGAGGCCGCGGACGCCCAGACGATCGACCTGCCCGCGGGCTCGTTCGACGCGCTCTATTCGCGCTTCGGCGTGATGTTCTTCAGCGATCCCCGCGCGGCGTTCGCGAACCTCCGGCGGGCGCTCCGGCCCGGAGCGCGCCTGGTCTTCGTCTGCTGGCGCTCGGCGATGGAGAACCCGTGGATGCTGACCCCGATGAGGGCCGTGATGCAGCATATCCCCTTCCAGCCGCCCGATCCGTCGGCGCCCGGCCCATTCGCGTTCGCCGACGGCGGCAAGGTGCGGGGCATCCTGGAGGGCGCGGGGTTCAGCGGCGTCGCGCTCGAGCCGGTCGACATGCCGCTCACGGTCGGCGGCCCGGGGGCCGACCTGGAGGCGGTGGTCGGGTTCCTGCTGAGGATGGGGCCCGCGCGCGCCGCCGTGGCCGGCGCCCCGGAGGAGGCCCGCGCCGCCGCGGCGCGCGCGGTGCTCGACGCCGTCGAGCCCTTCAGGACCGGCGAGGGCGTGCGGATGCCGTCCGCCGCGTGGCTCGTGACGGCCGCCTCGCCCTGATCCGCCGGCGCTGGCGCGGCGGGCGCGCGGTCGTCTAGCATGGCGCGATGGTCCGCCTCCACGCCCGACTCCTCCGCTGGCTCGGCCCCTGGGCGGACGGCGCGAGCGCCCCTCCCGTGCGCCGCCGCGTGGTCACCATTGCCCCGCGCCGCGACGGCGACCGCCCGTTCGACGCCTGGGTCCTCTCCCCCGCCGACATCCCGCCCGCCGGCGCCTATCTCGTGGCCCAGGGCCTCCATTACGACGGCCCGGCCGATCCGCGCATGGAGCGCTTCCTCCGCGTGCTCGCCCACGCCGGCTTCCTGGTCATGGCCCCGTTCCTCCCTGACTACACGGCCCTCCGCGTGGGCGAGGGCGTCGTCGGCGATCTCGCCCGGAGCTTCGAGGCCCTGCTCGCGCTCCCCGAGCGCCCCGCCGGCGTCGCCCCCGGCATCTTCAGCGTCTCCTTCGGATCGCTGCCCGCGCTCCGGCTCTCGTCGTCACCCGCGTACGCAGATCGCGTGGGCGGCCTCGTCCTCTTCGGGGCATACGGCGATTTCGGCGACACCCTGCGCTTCTGCCTAGGCCACGATCGCCGCGGCCTGCCCCGCGATCCATTGAATCAGCCGGTCGTCCTCCTGAACCTGCTCGACGTGCTCGAGGAGGCCCACGGGGATCTCGCCGAGGTCGGGGCCGCGTGGGTCCGCTACGTGAAGGCGACCTGGGGGCGCGAGGAGATGAAGCGGGAGGAACGATATCGCCCGATCGCCCTGCGGATGGCGGCCGAGATCTCGGACGAGGGCAAGCGGCGCCTCTTCCTGCAGGGGACAGGGATCGAGCCCGGCGCGATGGAGATCTGCCTGTCGGCGCTCGCGAAGAAGACCGAGCGGCAGCGCTTCCTGGATCCACGCCCCCACCTCGGCGGCCTCCTCTGCCCCGTCCACATCGTGCACGGCCGCGACGACGACGTGATCCCCTTCACGCAGGCCGAGGTCCTCGCCCGGGCCATGCCTGGAGGCATCCCCGTCGCGACGCACCTGACCGGGCTCTACAGCCACACGAGGGCCGCCGGCGCCGCCGCGCGCCTCTCGGAGCTCCCGGCGCTCGCCCGCGAGGGCCGGACGCTGCTCGGGATCCTCCGGGCGATCGTCGCCGCCGGGACCGCTACTGGAGGAAGACGGTGACCACCTCGTTCCACGCGTCGCCGTCGCCGGCGCTGCATCTGGAATGGTACCCGAAATGGGGCTGGGTCTTCTGGCAGACGTCCTCGCAGGCGCCGACGATATCGATGATGCCGCACTCCGTGACCTGCCCGTCCGCGTCCACGTGGCCCGCCGCGCAGTCGCGCTGCTGGGCCCGGGAGTACGCGACGCCCGAAGCCGCGAAGCACGCGTGGATGACGGGCGTCGTCGAGAAGAGGTTCCCCCAGAACGCGCCCTCCCTCCGGGTGTACGTGGCCAGCTCTTCGCCGCTCGCGTGCTTGAGCGCCTGGAGCGAGCCGCGCGAGGAGAGCTGCACCGACACCTGATACCAGTTCACCCGCGAGGCGAGGCAAGCCGAGACCCATCGGGACTCCTGCTCCGTCAGGGCCCGCGTGGACCATTCCGGGGCCAGACCCATGAGCCCGGGATAGGTCTCGTCGTGGACGATGCCGTCGGCGTCGGTCCACGAGAAGCTGACCGAGTCATCGCTCGCCAGCGCGCAGCTCGCCATGTACCTCACCGCCTCGCGCGCCAGGTCTCCTTCCGGGCCCGCCGCCTGGACCGGGCTCAGCGCGTTGCCGTTGAGCGCGTTGCCGTTCAGCGCGTTGCCGTTGAGCGCGTTGCCGTTGAGCGCGTTCACGTTCAGCGCGTTCAGGACCAGCGCGTTCTTGTTCAGCGCGTTGGCGCTGGAGATCTCCTCGGAGACCGAGGAGATCTCCTCGCGCTCATCACCCCCGGGCTCCTGCGCCTCCAGCTGGCAGCCCGCGACCACCGGGCACACGGCCCAGACGGCCGCCATCCAGGAAGCGACCTTCGTCCTCATATGCATTGCTCATCTCGTCAAGGGGCACCACGGGGAGGTGCCGGTCCTCCAGCACGTGCTCGACGCCTCCGGTCAGATCGGGGCAGCCTGGTGTGGATCGCAACGGGGTCCCCGCGGCCCTCGAGCTCCACACCGGCTGAAACCAACGGGCGAGTGACGGGTACGCTAGCAGAACGCCGCGCCGGTCGTGAAGCACGAAATCGTCATCCCGCAGCAGATTGACGAATTTATTTCAGTGAATATCGAATTGTGCGCCTGCGCGGTCTCCCCGGGACCTCCGGTCCACCGGCCATCCAGGCTGTCACCCCGGCGCCCCCTCGGCCGCGATGCGCCGGAGCTCCCGGAGCACCCAGCGCGCCGTCTGCTCGGCGCCCGTGCCGTCGAAATGGAGGCCGTCTGGACGGATCGGCTCCCCCTGGCTCTCCACCCGACAGCCCCGCGTCGGGCAGACGTGCCCCATCAGGTCGAGCACGGCGAGGCGGGCCCTCTCGGCCGTCCTCTGCAGCATGCCATTGAAGCAATCGACCCGCTCGAGCACGTTCGAGCGCCGCCACCTGCCCATCGGGTACGGAGCGCGTGTGAGCGCCACCCGGCCCGCGCCCGGGCCCATGGCCTTGACCAGCGCGAGGAGGCGCCCCTCGTACGCCGCGAGCCACGCCGGATCGCAGGCCATTTCATTGAAAAAGGCCCCGCCGAGCACGATGAGCGTCACGTCCGGGCGGAGCTCGGCGACGTCCCGTGCCCACGCCGCCGAGCAGCTCGTCTCGACCACCTGCTGGCCGGGGACGGGGCGCGTCCCGGCCTCGAAGAGGCTGCAGCTGCCCACGCCTCGCTCGGCGACGAACGCGCTCAGCTCCTCCTGCCGATAGCGCAGCGCGAGGCCGAGGAAGCTCGCGACCGAGTCGCCGAGCACGAGGATGCGAATCGTCCCCGGCGGCAGCGCCTCCCGCGGCGGGAGCGCGTGGCTCCCGACCGAGAATGGGCCCGGCCACTGGACGGGCGGCGGAGGTGACGCCGGAGCCGCGGGCGGGGGCCGCGCCGGCGGGCGGCGTCCGAGGAAATGGTGCCCGGACGCGACGACCATCGCGAGCCCGAGCGACAGGAGCACCGCCGGGAGGGCCCCCGCGCGACCTTTCACAAGGGCGCGCTCCACAGCGCCGTGCCCGGATGGAATCGCCTCGGGGAGGTGGTCTCGGTCACGCCGGCGCATGATGCACCGCGCGGGGCGGAGCCGGCAACATCCGACCAGGGCCATGGGGCGAAACAGGCGCCAAGGTGGGACATCGCTTTCGACGGCCGGCACCATCTCCCGTTGATCGGGCGCGTTAGGGCGTACAATGCCGGGACCGTGGCCAGATCCATCTCCGACAAGGACTCGCGCGGGGAGGAGTCGACCATCCCCCCTCCGCCGCGAGGTGCTCCGCCGGAGCCGGCGCCGGTGCGCAGCAGCGTGCTGCCGCCGGGCTCGGCCATGACGCGCAGCTCGGTCCTCCCGCCCCAGCAGCTCGGCGCCGCGCGCCGCAGCTATTTCCCGCACGATCCGCCCGCCAGCAGCAGGGATCGATCGAGCACGCCGACGACGCCGCGGAGCGGCGAGACCGCGAAGGATCCGCTCGGCCGGAGAGATCGACCGAGCGGCCCCGGGGCGGGGCGCCCGCAGGACCCGCCGCCTGCGAGGGAGCCGCCCCCGTCGCGGCCGGGCCATCGTGAGACGTACCGGTCCGACGAGGGATCGGGATCGGGCCACGATCCGTACACGCCCATCCACCAGATCCTCGGCTACACGCGGCTGCTCGTGGGCGCGCTGCAAGGCAACGTCGCGCAGCAGCACATCGACGATCTCCGCAACATCGAGAACGCCGCGCGCAGGCTGCTCGGCGTCGTGCAGGCGATGGAAGGCGGCGAGGAGGAGCTGCCCCCGAGCACGCGGGTCAGCATCATGCCACGCACGGAGGAGCCCGCGCCGCCTGCGAGCGCCACGCCGGCCGCGGGCGCCGTGACGGTCGCGGGCGCCGCGCCGGCCGCGGAGCCCGAGGGCGCGGGGCTTGCCTCCATCCTCGTCGTGGACGACAGCCGCGGCAACCGCGACGTCCTCTGCCGCGTGCTGCGCGAGAACGGCTACCGCACCACGACCGCGGAGGACGGAACTCGCGCGCTCGGGCTCACCGCGCGCGAGCGCTTCGACGCCGTCCTGCTCGACGTCAACATGCCCGGCATGAGCGGCCTCGGCGTCCTCTCCGCGCTGCGCCAGACCCGGTCGGCCGCGGAGCTGCCCGTGATCATGGTCACGACGCGGGGCGCGAGCGAGGACGTCGTGGACTCGCTCAAGCTCGGCGCGAACGATCACGTGAGCAAGCCGATCAACTTCGACGTCCTGCTCGGGCGCCTCGAGACGCAGCTCACGCTGAAGCGCTCGCGCGAGCAGCTCTCGCAGCTCGCCTCGGAGCTGGCGATCAGGAGCGAGTTCATCCGCAAGACGTTCGGCCGCTACCTGAGCGAGGACGTCGTGGCCCGCCTGCTCTCCTCGCCGGAGGCGCAGATGCTCGGCGGCGAGGAGCGCGAGGTCACCATCCTCATGACCGACCTGCGCAGCTTCACCACCATGACCGAGCACATGCCGCCCGAGCTCGTGATGCGGCTGCTCAACGGCTACCTCGGAGAGATGGCGCGCATCATCATGGCCCGCGGCGGCACCATCGTCGAGTTCATCGGCGACGCGATCTTCGCGCTCTTCGGCGCGCCCTTCGCCGCCGAGGACGACGCCCGCCGGGCCGTCGCCTGCGCGCTCGAGATGCAGATCGCGATGGACGCGGTGAACGACCGGAACCTCAAGGAGGGCCTGCCGATGCTCCAGATGGGCATCGCGCTCAACACCGGCCCGGTCGTGGTCGGCAACATCGGCTCGGAGGCGCGCACCAAGTACGGCGTCGTCGGCGCCCAGGTGAACCTGACGTCCCGCATCGAATCGTGCACCGTCGGCCGGCAGATCCTCATCTCCGAGAGCACGCGCCGCGCCGCCGGCGCGGGCCTCGTGCTCGGCGTGGCCCAGGCGCTGCCTGTCAAGGGCTTTCAGAGCCGCGTGCTGGTCCACGAGCTCCTCGGCCTGGACGGCCCCGAGCGGCTGTCCCTGCCCGAGCGGCGCATCGACATCGTGCAGCTGTCCACGCCGATCTCGGTCTCCTGCGCGCGCCTCGTCGGCAAGCGGGTGGACGGCGAGCGGCTCACCGCCGAGCTCATCGGCCTCTCGCCCTCCGGCGCCACGATGCGGACGCGGCCCCGCCCCGCGCCCTTCACGAACCTCCACATCCACCTGCCCGCCCCGCTCGCCGCGCGCCTCGGCGGCGACCTCTTCGCGAAGGTGCTCGACCTCGACCTGCGCTCCGACGACGTCCTGCGCGTCTGCTTCACCTCCTCGCCGCCGGGCCTCCCCGCGCTGGTGCAGGAGCTCTGCGGCGCGGCCAAGTAGCGCCCGCTCCATCCTGGAGCGGCGCCGCTCCATTCCGGATCGGTGGTCCGGCGCGCCCTCGAGATCAATGGGGGAATCCGGCTGGCCTCCTCCGTGCATTGGCGACGCGAGGGGGCGCGCAGCGCGGAGGAGCGACATATGGAGATGAACGGTCAGCAGCGGGTCATCGTGAACGGCGCCGGGGCGAAGGACTCGAACGGGTCGGCCCTGTCATCCCATTCCGTGAGCTATGCCGCGGTGGGGGCGCCGCACGCGCCGCGCGCCTCGCGGACGCGGTATGACGGCGGCTGGCGCGCCGGCAAGCCCGCGGAGGATCCCGAGAAGCTCAAGCGCTGGGGCCGCATCACCGCGCGGCCCAGCGAGTTCCTCGTCCACATGCGCCGCGGCAAGGTGCTCCCCGGCTCGAGCGGCCAGGGCGCCTCGTGCTTCAAGCTGCCCGGCGACGCGGTCGCCGTCGTCCCGACCACGGTCCAGAAGCTCCAGTTCCAGGCCGAGCAGGTCACCCGCGAGAAGGTCGGGATCGAGGTCACCGGCCTCGCCGTCTATCGCATCGCCGACCCGCTGATCGCGTTCAGGATGCTGAACTTCTCCTTCCCGGAGCGGGCGCAGGAGAAGCTCGAGGAGCTGCTCGTCGAGATGTTCGTCGGCGCCGTGCGCCGCCTCGTCGCGAACCTCGGCGTCGAGGAGTGCCTGACGCGCCGCAAGGAGGGCCTCGCCGAGGAGCTCATGCGCGAGATCCAGCCCGTGGTCTCCGGCCACGGCCGCGTCGACGACGCGACCGACAAGGGCTGGGGCATCGTGCTCGACACCATTGAAATCCAGGACGTCCGGATCCTCTCGGAGACGGTCTTCTCGCACATGCAGGCGGGTTATCGCCAGGAGCAGGAGCGCCGCGCCCGCGAGGCCGAGCTGGTCACGGCGCGCGCCGTCAAGCTCGGCGAGGCCGAGACCGAGCGCGAGATCGAGCTCAAGCACCTCGCGGCCAAGGGCGAGGTCGAGCAGCGCCGGAGGGCCGCCGAGGAGCAGGCCCGCCTCGGTGAGATCGCCGCCGGCGCGCGCGTCGCCGAGGCGCGCGTCGCCCAGCAGCGCGCCGCGCAGCACGCCGAGGTCCAGGCCGCCCAGGAGGTCGCGCTCGCGAAGCTCGAGGCCGACCTGGAGCTGAAGCGCCGCCGCCAGACGGCCGAGGAGCAGGCGAAGCTCGAGGCCCTCTCCGCGGAGGCCCGCCTCGACGAGGCGAGGCTCGCCTGCGATCAGCGCTCGCTGTCATTGCGCATGGCGACCGAGCTCGAGCGGGTCCGCCTCGACGCCGAGTCCGCCGCCGCCCGCCACGCCGCCGAGGTGGAGCGCGTCCGCCACGAGATCGAGCGCTGCCGCCTCTCCGCCGAGCTCGCCGCCGCCCGCCGCGAGCTCGCCGAGGCCGAGCTCGGCATCGCCGAGCTCGAGACCCGCCGCGCGATGCTGGCCCAGCAGCTCGAGCTCGAGCGCGCCCGCTCCCTGCGCCAGATCGAGAACCTCGTCTCCCGCGAGGTCATCGAGCTCGCCGTGGCCCAGAAGCTCCCCGAGCTCGCCGCCGCGTTCCAGCAGAACATGGGCCAGATCCACGTCACCGCCGTCGACGGCGCGAACCCCTTCGGCTTCGTCGCCGCCGCCGTCGAGGGCGTGCTCGGAATGGCGCGGTCCGCCGGGCTGTCGATCCCCGCAGTGAATCGCAGCGCGACCTGAGATCCCTGGCTAGGGCGGCAAGAGCGGCGGCCCCTTGGCGCGCGCCTCCCCGTCCTCCTCGACGCTCACGCTCTCCGCCTCGACGTCGATCACCTCGCCGCGCGCCCCCTCGCGAAAGCCGGCGCCCACCCCGCCGAACGGGCCCCCGAGCTCCCCGAAATGCACCACCTGCACCGTCCACCGCGCCCCGCCCACCACGCCGGCGGCCTCCGCACCCATTGCGTCGTCAATCGCGCCGAGCGGCGCGCCGCGCGCGGAGCGCCGCTCGAGCCGCGCCCTCAGGGCGGCCGCGATCCGCCGGCGCGACGGCGGGAACAGGAGGACGAGCCCCAGCAGATCGGTCACGACGCCGGGCGCCACGAGGAGCGCCGCCCCCGCCAGCACGAGGATCCCGCTCGTCAGCCCCTCGTCCGGCACGCGCCCCGCGACGAGCCCCTCCCGCCACGCGCCGAGGACGCGCCGGCCCTCCCGCTTTCCCAGGGCAACGCCGAGGAGCCCCGCCCCGACCACAAGCCCGAGCGCCGGCAGGGCGCCGATCCGCGCCCCGATCGAGAACAGGAGCCAGAGATCCAGGAGCGGCACGAGGAGGAGGAGGAGGACGACCTTCGCCACCTCGCCCATATAGCGCCCCCTTCAGGTCCCGTCGAGGTTCTCCGAATAGAGCGCCGCGCCGGCTCAGCCGTCGGCGGTGATCTTCGCGATGAGCTCCTGGAGCACGGCGTCCGCCCTGTCGTTGTCGATCTGGCAGGTCCCGGCCGCCGCGTGGCCGCCGCCGCCATAGGAGAGCATCAGCTCGCCCACGTTCGTCCTCGAGCTCCGGTCGAGGATCGACTTGCCCGTCGCGAACACCGTGTTCTGCTTCTTGAGCCCCCACATCGCGTGGATCGAGATGTTGCACTGGGGGAAGAGCGCATAGATCATGAAGCGGTTGCCCGCGTAGATGGTCTCCTCGCCGCGCAGCTCGAGCACCACGAGGTTACCGTGCACGGTCGCGCAGCGCGTGATCTGCTCCCGGAATTTCGGCTCGTGCTCGCGGTAGAGATCGACGCGCTCCTTCACGTCGGGCAGCGCGAGGATCTCTTCGACGGGCAGGCGGATGCACGCGTCGATGAGCTGCATCATGAGGTCGTAATTCGAGATGCGGAAGTCGCGGAACCGGCCGAGCCCGGTGCGCGCGTCCATCAGGTAGTTGAGCAGCACCCAGCCCTTCGGATCCAGGATCTCCTCCCTCGAGAACTGGGCGGAGTCGGCCTTGTCGACGGCCGCCATCATGTCCTCCGGCACGTCCGGGAAGCGCTCGGCGCCGCCGTAATGGCGGTAGACGACGCGGGCCGCGGAGGCGGCCTCGGGATCGATGACGTGGTTGTCGCGCTTGCCCACGCGGACCGTCTCGCTGCTGTGGTGATCGAATGCGAGGTGGACGCCCTCCACGTAGGGGAGGTTCGTCGAGATGTCGCGATCGGTGATCGGGACCTTGCCGTCCTGCATGTCCTTGGGATGGACGAACTTGATGTCGTCGATCATGTCGAGCTTCTTGAGCAGCACCGCGCAGACGAGGCCGTCGAAATCGCTGCGCGTCACGAGCCGGTACTTGGTCGCCATGGCCGTCGCTCTCTCTCCGTGGTGGGCGGGGTCCGCCGGGGGCGGGCGAGCATAGACAGTCCCACGCCGGCTGAGAAGCCCCGCCGTGCCGCGGCGCTGGCTCCGCACCCGCCGCTCCGCAGCCGGGGGGCGCGGCGCGCGCTCCGCAGGCGCATTTCCGCGGGAAATCCGCGCATTCCGGCCCGTCCCGCCCCGGCACGCTGCCTGCTACAGTCCCCACCGAACCGCAGCGACGCCGCTGCACCACAGGAGAGCGTCATCATGCCCAGCATCCGCCCCTTCGTTCGCCCCCTCGCCGTGGCCCTCAGCCTCGCCTTCGCCGCCGTGCCGGCGACCGCGCTCGCCGACAGCAGCCGCCCCGCGCCGGCGGACGTGAAGGAAGGCAAGGAGCACGGCAAGGGTCACGGCAAGGACCACGAGAAGAAGGACCGCCCGCAGTTCCCGCTGGAGGCCGCGAAGTTCCAGCAGATCGTCGACAAGCGCATCGGCCATGCGCGCAAGCGGATGGAGCGGGCGATGGAGAAGCGTAACGCGCCCGACGCGCTCAGGGCGCAGATCCGCAAGGAGTTCGACGCCGGCGCGGCGCAGGTCCAGGCCGCCGCCAAGCGCGTCGGCGCCGACGGGACCGTGACGAAGGAGGAGGCCAAGGAGGTCCGCGACCTCGTGAAGAGCCTCAAGCGGAAGGCCCGCGAGAAGTACGGCCGCGCCCACAAGAAGGGCAAGGCCGACGCCTGAGCCTCCCTCGATAGCTGGACCTTGAAGGCGCCCGGCGCGGATCCCTCCCCGCGCCGGGCGCCGCACTCTCTGCCGCGCCCGCCCCGCCGCCGCCCCCCCGGTTCCGGTTCCGGTTCCGGTTCCGGTTCCGGTTCCGGTTCCGGTTCCGGTTCCGGTTCCACCCCTGTAGCCGTCGCCGTCCCCGATCGTCGCGCAGGTCTCCGGGGTATCACGTCCGGAGCGCGCATGCGGGAAAACGCGCCGGCGCCCGGCGCGGGGAGGGATCCGCGCCGGGCGCCGACGATTCATGGATCGAGGAGGGAGTCAGTCGTCGGGCTTGTCCTTCTTGTGGGCGCGGCCGTACTTCTCGCGGGCCTTCTGCTTGAGCTCCCTGGCGAGGTCGCGGACCTCCTTGGCCTCCTCCTTCGTCACGGTCCCGTCGGCTTCGACGCGCTTGGCGGCGGCCTGGATCTGCGCGGCGCCCGCGTCGAATTCCTTGCGGATCTGCGCCTTGAGCAGGTCGGGCACGTTGTGCTTGTCGAGCGCCCGCTCCATGTGCTCGCGCGCCTTCGCGATGCGCTTGTCGACGATCTGCTGGAACTTCGCGGCCTCCAGCGGGAACTGCGGGCGCTCGCGATCCTTCTTGTCATGGTCCCTGCGCTGGCCCTTGCCGTGCTCCTTGCCCTCCTTCGCGTCCGCCGGAGCGGGGCGGCTGCTGTCGGCGAGCGCCGTCGCCGGCACGGCGGCGAAGGCGAGGCTGAGGGCGACGGCGAGGGGGCGAACGAAGGTGCGGATGCTCGGCATGATGACGCTCTCCTGTGGTGCAGCGGCGTCGCTGCGGTTCGGTGAGCGGTAGAGCAGGCGGCGTGCCACGGGGAATGGGGGCCGGAACCGCGAATTTACCGGGAAAACCGCGTGCGGAGCCCGTGTCGCGTCCCCCGCGCTGCGGAGCGGAGGGTGCGGAGCGCGCGCCGCGCGCGGGGGCGGCCCGATCTGCCGCCGCTGCGCTCGGGGCTCCGGGCGCGCTGCGCGCCCCTCGGCCGGATCACCGCCCGAGCTTGGAGAGGACCAGGCGCGACACACCCCGCAGGGTGTCGACGACGCCTGCGCCGCGCGAGGCCGCGCCCTCGAAATCCGGGGCGCCGTCCGGGTTCAGGGCGGCGCGGAGCTCCTCCACGGAAACGATCCCGGGCAGGTCGCGCTTGTTGTATTGCAGGACGTGCGGGACCCTCGCGAGCGAGGTGCCCTGCTCGGCCAGGCCCTCGCGGAGGTCCTCCAGGGCGAGCACGTTGGCGTCCATGCGGTCCTTCTGCGAGTCGGCGACGAACACGAGGCCGTCGGCGCCGCGGAGGATCAGGCGGCGAGTCGCGGCGTACCAGATCTGGCCAGGCACCGTGTAGATGTGCAGGCGGACCGAGAAGCCGCGGATCTCGCCGATGTCGAGCGGCATGAAATCGAAGAAGAGCGTACGCTCGGCCCTGGTCTCGAGCGAGATCATGCGGCCGCGGGCCGTGGCCGCGGCGCCAGCGTGCAGGCGGGCGACGTTCGTGGTCTTCCCGCACATCCCGGGGCCGTAATAGACGATCTTGCAGCCGATCTCCCGGAGCGGGTAATTGATGATGGGCATTCGAGGCTCCTTCGGACGGAAATTGTATAATGGTGAGCCCCGCGCGCGGCCGGCGGCGGGCGCACGCCTCCCGGGGCCCTCGGCGCATGTCGAGGGCGCGGGCGCGCGCCGGGCCCCTCGCTGGAGCCCGCCGGCGAGCGCGCCGGGCGATCAGCCGAGCGCGTCGGCGAGCGCGTGCACGGCCGCGATGACGTCCTCGAGCGACGCGTCGCGGCCGCGGCCGTGCTTGACCAGGCGCTCGTTCAATGCGACGAGCTCGAGCGCCTCGGCCCGGAGCCCGGGGAGGTGGCGGAGCGCGCGCACCGCGCCGCTGAGCCGGGAGGGCGGATCGAGGCATAGCAGCGCCGAGAGCGCGCCCATGGCGACGGCGTCCTCGCCGCGCTCCACGGCCGCGCGCGTGACGTCGAGCAGCGTGGAGGCGAGCGCGAGCTGCACGGCCGCGAGCAGGCCGCGCTGCCGGTCGCGCGCGTGCGTCGCCTCGGTCCAGGTGATGGTCACGAGCTCGCCGATCTCGGAGAACGCGCGGCGATCGAGCAGCGCGCGGAGCACGGCCTCGCCGTGGGCCTCCCAGGCCGCGCGCGTGGAGAGCTGCCTCGGGAGCAAGCCGCGGCCGAGATGGCCCAGGATCCGCGGCGGGAGGGCGGGCGCGCGCAGGGTGTCGAGCGCGAGCTCGAGCAAGATCCTCCGCGGGGCGCCGCGCTGCTCGAGCCATTCGATGAGCCCCGCCCGCTCGTCGAGATCACCCGTGGCCCGGGCGCGCTCGGCGACGGCCTCGATGGATTGATCCGCGCCGGGCGCGCCCGCGCCCGGGTCGGGCATGTCGTCGAGGAAGCCCGGATCGCCGTCGATGAGGTCCGCGAGCAGGTCGATCTCGCCGGCGTCCACCGGCGCGGGCGCGTCGGGCGCAATGGGCGCAATGGGCGCGGGCTCCGGCGCCGGGGCCGGGCGGCGGCCGCGCTCGCGGAGCCGCTGCCAGACGTCGTCGGGCAGCTTGCCGCGCAGCAGATCCTCCAGCTCGGTCCACTCGTGCTCGCCGAGCTCGAGGCGCGGCGCGCCGAGGATCTCGTGGAGGAAGCGGCCCGGATCGAGGACCGCGAGCCGGGCGATCTGCTGCATGACGAGGGCGGTCCTGCCCTCCTCGCACCGCGCCCACCAGCGGAGCAGATCGAGCGAGTTGAGCTCGCCGGCGTGCTCGGTGAGGAATGCCTGATCGTCCGGGTCGAGCGACGATTGCCGGAGCACATGGAGCGAAGCGACGGCGCCGGCGCGGCGGCTGTGTGCGCGCATCAAGGCGTCAATCTCTGCCTTGCGCATGGGGACCTCTGTCGCCGGCGGTTCGCCGGCAGCGAGGGGGAATCATCCCGTGCCTGTCGTCGCCGCGCGCTCGGAGCTCCGGGCGAAGGGCGCAGAAAGCGAACCCTTGCCCCGATCGTCGAGAGCGCGCCCCGTCATGACTCGCCGGCCGGTGGAATGACGGACCCGGATCCAGACCGCTGACGAGAGGATACGCGACGCCGGGCCGGCAGTCAATGCGTTGTCGCTTCCGCGCGGTCGGTCGGTGCTGGTAGCCTCGCGGTCGACCATGCGCCGGCCCCTCTCGCTCGCACCGCTCGCCGCGCTCGCACCGCTGACGTCCGCGTCCAACGCCGCGCCCGCACCGGCCGGATCCGGTCCGCCCGTGCCCGCGCCCGTGTCCGTGTCCGCGCCCGTGTCCGTGTCCATGTCCGCGCCCGTGTCCGTGTCCATGTCCGCGCCCGTGTCCGTGTCCGTGTCCGTGTCCATGTCCGCGCCCGTGTCCGCG
>CAYQYG010000012.1:18979-48112 GCA_964421485.1 uncultured Polyangiaceae bacterium
GTCCGCGCCCGTGTCCGTGTCCGTGTCCGTGTCCATGTCCGCGCCCGTGTCCGCGCCCGTGTCCGCGCCCGTGTCCGCGCCCGTGTCCGTGTCCGGATCCGCCTTCGCAGCCATCGGGATCGATTGAGCCATGTCCGAGCCCTTCCGCTCGATCCTCGCGCCGGGGGAGCCGCCCGCCGTGGAGGTAGTCAATCCCAGCGGCCGGTCCACGGCCGTCCTCACCTGCGATCACGCCTCGCCGCGCGTGCCGGCGTCGCTCGAGGACCTGGGGGTCGGCCGCGCCGAGCTCCACGATCACATCGGCTGGGACATCGGCGCGGCCATGGTCGCGCGGACGCTGTCGGCGCTGCTCGACGCGCCGCTCGTCCTGTCCGGGTACTCGCGGCTCGTGATCGACTGCAACCGGCCGCCGGGGTCGCCGACCTCGATCCCGGACGTGAGCGGGGGCGTGGTGATCCCGGGCAATGCGCGGGTGAGCGAGCGGGAGGCCCGCGCGCGGGCGGAGGAGTGCTTCTGGCCCTATCAACGGGCGATCGAGGGCCTGCTCGACGGGCGGCGGGAGCGCGGCGCGCCCGCGGTCGTGCTGTGCATCCACAGCTTCACGCCGGTGCTCCTCGGGCAGGCGCGGCCGTGGGACGTGGCGCTGCTCCACGGCCGGGACCGGCGGCTCGCGGGGTATTTCATCGAGGAGCTGTCACGGGAGCCGGGGCTCGTGGTAGGTGATAACGAGCCTTATCGGGTGACCGACGCCGGCGATTACGGGGTGCCGGTGCACTGCGAGCGGAGGGGCCTGCTCGGGGCGCTCATCGAGGTGCGCCAGGACCGGATCGCGGACGAGGCGGGGGCGCGCTCGTGGGCCGAGCGGCTCGCGGGGGTCTACCGGCGCATCGAGGGCCGCCTGGGCCTCGGGCCGGCGGGCTGAGCGCTGCGCCGCAGAGGTGAGTCGCCGGAGGATTTGACGCGCTCGACGGCGTCTGGTACTGAGCCTTAGTTCAGTGAACACGGAGGAGCTCGGTATGCCGGACACGTTGCCCTACGATCCCATCCATCCCGCCCTGTCGGACCTCCTGGCCCTGTTCGAGGGGCCGCTCAAGGGGGTGCGGTTCCCCGACGTCGATCACGGCGTGCTGGGCGAGCTCGCGGAGGCGGTGCGGCGCGCCGCGGAGGAGGTGGAGCAGGCGCGGGCGCTGCTCGAGGCCGCGGAGGCCGCGCTCGAGGAGCGGCGGCAGGCGCTCCTGTCGCGCGGCCAGCGGGCGCTGGCGTATGCGCGGGTCTATGCGGACGGCAACGCGGAGCTGCGAGGCGAGATCGATCGGATCGCGCTGCCAGGCTCGGGGCTGCGGGTGGAGAGCCGGGAGCCCGAGGCCGCGGCGGCCGGGGAGCCCGCGCGGAGGCGGCCCGGGCGGCCGCGCAAGGTGCGGGAGGGAGCGCCGCTGTTCGCGCTGCCCGACGCGGGCGAGGCGCCGGCTGCGGAGTGACGAGGGCTCGCGCTCTCCATCGTCACCGGTGCCGGATGCGTCCGGTGGATGCGGGCGATCAATAACAGAAGCTGTACCCGGGCCCCAGGAACGGGTCCGCCTCGCAGCTCGTGGATATCGGGCAGACGCTCGGGTCTCCCTGGCACTGGACGAGCTCGGCCGCGCCGTCGCACGTCGGCCGGCACTCGATGACAGCCCAGAACTCCCCCTCGATCTGGCCGCAGCAGATCTGGCCGGGGCAGTCGCCCGGATCATTGCAGGAGATCGGGATCTCCGTGCCCCCGCAGCTCCCGGGGTCCTCGCAGCTGCCGCTGCCGTCGTTCGGGCTGAAGCAGCAGATCCTCCCCGGGGCGCACTCCACGCCGCTGCAATAGACCGTTCCGTCCGGCGGCGCGCCGCCGGTCCCGGTGCTGGAGCTGGTGGAGCTGCTCGTCGTCGTGCCGGTGGTGCCGCCGCCGGTCCCCGTCGACGTGATCGACGTCGTCGCTCCACCGGCGCTCGAGCTCGACGTGGCCGGGTCGCCGCCCGCGCCGCCCGCGCCCTCGCGGTAGTCCCAGTCCATCGCGAAGCAGCCGCCCGCGAGGAGGCCCGCGATGACCAGCCATCCGAGGCGCGCGCTGCCCATGGGCCGGAGGGTATCATGACGCCCGGGCGGAGAGGTCCAGATATCGCGCCTCGCGGTCCGGAGGGCCTGCTCCGTCACGCGCGGGATCCGTGCGGAGATGCCGCAACCTTCCGGACGCGCCGGCGCGCGGCGTGCTAGGCGCGCTCCCGGGGAGGCGCGCGGGCACGCGGGGGGCACATGAGCGGGCTCATCAAGACCGGGATCTCGGCCTGGACCGAGAAGACGCTCGTCGAGTCGGGCTGGTATCCGCCGGGCGCGCGGACGGCCGAGGGGAGGCTCCGGTATTACGCGACGCAGTTCCCGATCGTCGAGAATGATGGGACCTACTATGCGCTGCCGTCGGCTGAGCAGGCGGCGCTGTGGCGCGACCGGACGCCGGAGGGGTTCACGATGAACGTGAAGGCGTTCGCGGCGCTGACGGGCCATTACATCGATCCGCGGCGGCTGCCGCGGGACCTCCGGGAGGCGCTGCCGGAGGCGGCGCGCGGGAAGGCGCGGGTGTATCCGCGCGATCTCGGGGGAGAGGTGCTCCGCGAGATCCGGCGCAGGTTCGCGGGGGCGCTGGGGCCGCTCCGGGAGAGCGGGCGGCTCGGGCTCGTGCTGTTCCAGTACCCGGTGTGGACGCCGATCTCGCGGGAGCACATGGAGCAGATCGCGCGGGTGCGGTGGATGCTGCCGGAGGACAGGATCGCGGTGGAGTTCCGCAATGCGACGTGGATGTCGGAGCGGAACCGGGCGGAGACGCTGGCGTTCCTGCGCGACCACGAGCTCGTGTACACCTGCGTGGACGAGCCGCAGGGGTTCGTGTCGTCCGTGCCGCCGATCGCGGCGGCGACGTCGGACGTGGCGCTCGTGCGGTTCCACGGGCGCAAGGCGGAGGCGTGGGAGAAGGCGGCGGAGTCGGCGCGGGAGCGCTTCGCGTACCGCTACGCGGCGGGCGAGCTCCGCGAGTGGGTGCCGCGCCTCCTGGGGCTCGCGGAGGAGGCGCGCGAGGTGCACGTCATCATGAACAATTGCTATTCGAATTATGCGGCTAGCAATGCGGCGGAGCTCGCGGCGATGCTCCTCGACATCCGCGGCGCGGCGGTCCGGGCGGCGTCCTAGCGCGAGCGGGCGTCGGGCGGGAGGTGCTCCTGATCGTTGAATGCGCGCAGGCTGAAGACGTGGCCGCCCGCGAGCGGGATGGCGCGGATCCGGGCGATGGAGGCGTGGCCGAGCACGAAGCGCTCCCACTCCCACGGGGTGGGCTCGACGCCGAGGAGGACGCCGAGCGCGACGGCGTTGGCGCCGCCGTGCGCGAAGACGGCGACGCGCGCGCCGCGATCGCCGGCGTCCTGCGCGTGCCAGAGGTGGCGCCTGCCCTGGGCGTCGGGGCGGACGCCGCGCTCGGCGAGCAGCCGCGCCATGGCGGACGCGATCCGCTCGTGGAAGGCCCGGAAGCTCTCGCCGCCCTCGATGCCGTCCCACCACGCCTCGGGAGGCCTCCGGCGGGCGTCCTGGAAGATGCGCGCGACTGTGGCCGCGGGCTCGCCGGTCCAGTCGGGGAGGCGCATCTCGTCGAGATCGTCGATGACGACGGGCTCTATGCCCGTGATGCGCGCGAGCGGCTCGGCGGTCTGGCGGGCGCGGGCGGCGGGCGAGACGAGGATCTCGGTGATCGGGAAAGGATCGATGGCGAGCCGGGCGGCGATGAGCTCGGCCTGGCGCCTCCCGAGCGGGGTGAGATCCGGATCGTTGCGGCCGAGGCCGTCCACGACCCACGCGGGCTCGCCGTGCCTGATGAGGATCAGCTCCATGCGCCTCCGGCCGGCGGGTCCACCGGCAGCCCGACCATCTTCATCAGGCGCAGCGCGTTGCCCGAGGTCACCGGGCCGCGCTTCAGCTTGTAATCGAAGGTCATCGCGTCGCCCTCGACGAGCTCCTCGAAATGGACGTTGCGGACCTTGCCCCGCGTCTCCTCCTCGAGGTCCGCGAGCCCGAGGTCGTGCGAGGACACCGCGCCGATCGCGCCCTTCTCGATGAGGTGCTTCACGACGGATCTCGCCCCGAGCAGGCGCTCGCGGGAGTTCGTGCCGTGCAGGATCTCGTCGAGGAGGAAGAGCACCGGCTCGCCGCGATCGGCGCTCTCGACCACCCGCTTCAGGCGGGAGAGCTCGGCGTAGAAATGGGAGACGCCGCGCTCGAGGGAGTCGCTGATCCGCATGCTCGTGCGCACGGCGAGCGGGGACATGGAGAGGCGGGCGGCGCACACGGGCGCGCCCGCCAGCGCCAGGGCGGCGTTGACGCCCATGGCGCGCAGGAGGGTGCTCTTTCCGGACATGTTGCTGCCGGTGACGAGCAGCGCGGCGCCCGCGCCGCGCAGGGAGACGTCATTGACGACGCGGCGGGCGCGGGGGACGAGCGGGTGGCCGAGGCCCTCGGCCTCGAAATGGGGATCTCCCCCGTGGACCTCGGGGAACACGAAATCGGGGTTGTCGTGCGCGAACGCGGCGAGGCTCGACAGGGCCTCCAGCTGACCGAGGGCGCGGATCCAGGCGCGGACGCGCACGCCGGCGCGGACGCGCCAGCGATCGAGGGCCAGGGCGCACCAGACGTCCCAGAGCAGGAAGATGCCGGCAAAGAGGTGGACGAGGCCGCTGTGGCGGAGCTCGGCATAACCGAGGATGCGCTGGAGGGCGCGCATCTCCTCGGAGGCTCGAGCGGCGGCGCCGTCGCCGCGGAGCTCCGCCTGGAGCCGCTGGAGCAAGGGGGACGAGAAGGATTGCTGCTCGAGGAAGGCGAGCGCGGGGCGGTACCGGCCGAACGGGGCCTCGCGGGACGCGGCGGCGGCGACGGTGGGCTCGATGATGGGGCGCAGGACGCCGAGCGCGATGACCTGGGCGATGAGGGGGAGGAGCCAGGCGTGACGGAAGAGGCCGATCTGCGCGCCGAAGAGCTGGGAGGCGGCGAGGCCCGCGAGCGTGAGGGGCACGAGGATCCGGGCGGCGAGCAGGGCGGGCGGGCGGTTCGCGCCGGCGAGGGGCGCGGGGGCTTCGGCCCAGGCGATGAGCGGGTCCGCCTCCCGGCCGGGGACCTCGGCCTGCGCGCCGAGCACGGCGAGATCTTCGCGGAAGGCGGGCAGGGCGGCGAGCTCGCGCACGGCCTCCTGGCGCTCCTTGACCTCGGCGGCGCTCGCCGGGGCGGAGAGCCACGCGGCGAGCGCGGCCTCGCCGTCGCCGGTCTGCGCGGCGCTGAGGAGCTGGAAGAGCGAGCCGTGGCCGAAGAGGTCGAGGTCGCCGGCGTAGTCGTGATCGGCCGAGGCGAAGCGGTCGCCGCGCGCGGGCAGGTCGGAGAGGTCGCCGGCGGCGCGGCGGGATGCGCGCTCGCAGAGGGTGATGCGCAGGGCGATCTCCGAGGCCTCTGCGACGAGCCGCGCGTGCGCGACGACGAGGCCGATGAACGTCGCCGCCGCGACGCCGGCGAGCGCCGCGACGGGCGCGCGCGCCGGGGACGCGGCGCCGCCGACGAGGCCCAGGACGAGGTAGCCGCCGGCCGCGAGCGCGGCGAGGAAGGTGAGGCCGCGCAGCAGGGAGAGCCGCCGGGAGCGCTCCTCGAGCGCGGCGGATTGCTCCTTGAGCGCGGCGATGCGCGCGGCGCGGCCCTCGCGCACGCGCCGCTGCGCGTCGTCCTCCGGCGCAGGGGCCGCGCCCTCTCCCCCTTCGAGCGTCGTGGGTCTCACCGGGGCGGGTTCATAGAGCACCCGGGCCCGCTCATCCAGCGCGAGCGTGCGACCTCATGGATCCGGGCGCGCGAATTCCCAGGCGTGGATCCCCGGCGTGCGGGCGCGGTGGCGGCCGATCGCGTCGCCGGGGAGCCACGGGCCGTCGGCCGCCCAGCGCGCGGCGAATGCGTCGCGCAGGACGAGCTCGGCGAGCTTGCCGCGCGGGGAGAAGCCCCACTCGGCCTCCTGCGAGACGTCGTCGGGATCGGCGTAGAGGCGCCAGACGAAGAAGCCGGCGCAGGTGCGCGCGTCGAGGAAGGGCGCGATCAGCGCGGTGTAGGCGTCGGCCTGGGCGCGCTGATCGATGATCACGTCCTTCATGCCGTCGGGCCACTCCCAGGGCCGCAGCGCCGGATCGCGCCGGGTCGTGTAGCCGATCTCGGTGAGCAGGACGGGCTTGCCCCACGCGCGCGCGACCTCGTCGACGCGGGCAGCGACCCTGCGGCCGCCCTCGAGCAGCTCGGCGAGCGGGGCGCCCTCGCGCTCGGCGAGCGGGTAGAAGGCGTTGATGCCGATGAGGTCGAGCGCGTCGAAGATGACGGTCTGGTCGACGTCGTCCCAGTTGGCGGAGTAGGTGAGCAGGCCAGGGTACACGGCGCGCACGGCGTCGATGATCGGGAGGAAGCTCGCGGCGCGCGGGGTGGTGACCCAGCTCCGGAGCTCGACGCCGACGCTGAGCATCTCGGCGCCGCCCTCGCGCGCGACCTCGGCCCAGGCGAGCAGGAAGGCGCGGTACGAGTCGGCCCAGCGCTGCCAGCCCGCGGCGTCGCCCGGATCGATGAGGGCGCGCCACTCGCCGCTCTCGACCCAGAGGTGCGGGACGACGAGGACGCGGAGGCCGCGCGCGTGGGCCTGCTCGATGGCGGCGAGCACGGCGCGCCGGTTGTCCTCGAACGGGGCCTCGAAGGCGAGATCGATGCCGGCGCCCCGGCCGTCCCAGACGCGGCCGAAGGGCGTGAGGCTGACCCAGGTGGCGCCGAGCGCGACGGCCTCGTCCATGGCGCGCGCGCTCGCGTCGGTGCCGTAGCCGCGGCCCTTGTGGCGGAGGCTCTCGATGGGCCCGATCGTGAGGCCGCGGACGCCGCCCGCCCGGCCCTCGGCCCAGCCCTCGGCGCCCGGCAGGAGGCGCGGCGGGGCCGCGGTCGCGGTGGAGACCGGCAGGGCGAAGGCGGCCGCGAGGGCGGCGGCCCCGATCGGGCGGCGGAGGGGCAGCACGGGGCCGACCTATAGCAGCACCGGCTCAGCGCGTGCGCACGGGCGGCAGGGCGCTCTTGACCTTGCCGAGCAGACCGACGCGGCGGCCCTCCTGGTTGTAGCTCCAGGCGTAGAGCACGCCGGCGAGCCCCGAGGCCGCGTTCACGAGGCCGAGGATGTAGACCAGGATGAAGCTCGGCAGGATCGAGCACACGAGGAGATAGACGACGATCGCGGGGATCGCCTCCTTGAGCGGAGCGGCGTAGAGCCAGCCGAGCGGGCCGAAGAAGAACGAGAGGCCGCCCGAGGCGATCAGCGATTTCTTCTCGATCGCCGCCGCGGGCTTCTTGAAGCCCGCGGCCTGGAGGGCGAGCTTGGCGCCCGACTTGAGGCGATCGACGTCGGAGGAGAGCCGCTCCTTGCGCTCCAGCTCGGCGATGGTGTCGGCGCCGAACGTGGGCCGCGAGGAGCCGCGGACGTTCCAGAGCAGCTCGCCGTCGTCGTCGGAGTCGAGCTCGACGAGGTTGGCCTTCAGCATCTCGTCGAGCCGGCGATCGAGCTCGGCGCGGGAGACCTTCGTGTACGCGAGCAGGTTGGCGCGGGTGGTCGGGACGCGCGACTTCGTCCACAGCTCGATGACCTTGGCCTCGAAATCCTCCTGCTTCATGGCACGACAAAGCTCGCAGAGGACCAGGGCATCGTCAATCGAGGGGCCCGCACTTGACATCCGGGGCTCCGGTCGCGCCCCGCGTGGCGCGCCCTCCGCCTCGAACCCCGCCGCATGCGCTCAGCGAGGCGCTGCGCGCCGCGCGGCCTGCTCGCGCTCCCGCGCCCGGCGGCGCTCGCGCTCGACCTGCTCGTAGATGATCTCCGGCGGATATTGCCAGCCGCCCGGCGGCGGGGAGGCGAGCGGCGCCGCGACGCTGCCGAGCGGCGGCGCGGTCTGCGGCTCGCCGGGATCGGCCGGCGGCTCGTCGGGTCGGGGAGAGGGCTGCGGCGCGGGGAGCGCGGCGCGGTCCGTGGTCGAGGGGTCGATGCGGATCGCGCGGATCGCGCGCGCGGTGATGCCCGCCTTCACGAGATCGGGTCGGCCGCTCTCGAACGAGATCACGCGGCCGCGGAGCAGCCAGACGAAGCCGAGGGTCGCGAACACGAGGGCGGCTGCGGCGATCTCGATCGGGCGGCGGTGGCGGGCGTAGAACGACGCGGACGCGCGCGCTCGCGCGGAAGCGGGAACGGATCCGGGGGCGGGCGCGGGAGCGGATCGGGAGGCGGGCGCGGGAGCGGATCCGGAAGCGGGCGCGGGAGCGGATCCGGAAGCGGGCGCGGATCCGGAAGCGGGCGCGGATCCGGAAGCGGGAGCGGATCCGGAAGCGGGCGCGGACCCGGAAACGGATCCGGACACGGGAGCGCGCGCGGCAGCGGAGTCGAGCTCGCCCTCGAAGCCGTCCAGCGCGGGCACGTCGGCGGGCGGGCCCTCGGGATCGAGCAGGTCCGGCAGATCGGGGACGTCGGCCGGCGCCTCGTCGAGGGGGCCCGCGAGCGCCTCGACGATCGCGGGGCGCGGCGACGCGAGCGCCTCGCGCACGCGGTCGGCCGCGCGCGCGGCGCCCTCGCCGCCGAAGCGCGCGAGCGCCTCCGCGAGCTCCGCGACGTCGCGGTAGCGGGCCTCCGGCTCCTTCTCGAGGCAGCGCCGGAGCACCTCCTCGAGGCCGCCGAGCGCGAGCGACGGCGGGATCCGCGCGGGGGGCTCGCGCATCACCTTCGCGCAGATCTCCAGATCGGTCTCGGCCTCGAAGGGACCCTCGCCGCATACGAGCAGGTGGCCGATCGCGCCGATCGACCACACGTCGGCGCGGGCGTCGACGCTGCCGCCCGAGCGCATCTGCTCGGGGGCCATCGTCAGCAGCGACGCGCGCATCGCGTGGGGCGCCGCCGCGCCGCCCTCGGCCTCGAGGCCGCTCGCGATCGCCGAGGTGCCGAACTCCATCACCTTCACGGCCGGCAGGCCGTCGTCGACGAGCCTCACGAACACGTTCTCCGGCTTGAGGTCGCGGTGCACGAGGCCGGCCGCGTGCGCCTCGGCCACGGCCTCGCAGACCTGCAGGAGGTACTTCACCGCCTCCTTCGGGCGCAGCGGCCCGCCCCGCGCCACGTAGGCCGAGAGGTCGCAGCCCTCGAGGTACTCGGTGACGACGTACGCGCCGCCCCCCTCGAGCGGGCCGTGATCGATCACGCGCGCGGCGTGATCACCCGCCAGCGCGGCCGCGGCGCGCGCCCCCCGGAGCAGCCTGTCCCGCGCGCCCGCGCCGCGGAGGCGGGCCTCCGAGACGCGCTTCAGCGCGACGCGCCGCCCGGACCGCGTATCCTTCGCGAGCAGCACGACGCCCATCGCGCCCTCGCCGACGCGGCCCTCGACGACGTACCGGTCCGCGACGACCTCCGGCGGCGGCGCGGAGCGGCCGCGCGGCCCGCGCTCTCCCTCTCTCCGATTCGACATGCGCCGGCTGCCCTCGGTCGGACCCGGAAGCTCCGCGCAGGGAGGAGCTCCTCCGCCTCGTGCATAGCAGATTTGCGAGCGAGGCGGCGCGGCTAGGGCGGCAAGCCGAGCCCCGCCGCCACGACGCGATCGATGCCCGCGATCGCGAGGGACACGAGCGCCGAGGCGGCGACGCCGAGCCCGACGCCGGCGAGCGCGCGGCCCGCGCGGCCGAACGGCAGGGCGCGGCGCGTCACCCAGAACCAGCCGAGCAGTGAGAAGGGCCCGAACGCATAGAGGGCCGCGCCCCACGTCGCCCCGTTCCAAGCGAACGCTCGCTGCGCGGGCGGGAGGCGCCCCCTGTGCCAGCGTTGCAGGAGCAGCGGCAGCGCGATGCCGAGCGCGATCTGCAGGGCGAAGCGGAGTGTCTTCATGGATCGGGCAGCCCGCCGGGGGCGGGCCCCGGCCAGCCCCCGGCCTTGACAGCTCGGACGCCTAGCTTATCCGGCCCTCGGAAGAAATCCGCGCGGGGGTTGCGGTCTGTCTTCTCCCCCGCGACGCGGATTTGATAAAGGCGAGGGATGACGACTGGGCCAGGGGACATCCGGAACGTAGCGATCATCGGGCACAAGGGTTCGGGGAAGACGTCGCTCGCCGAGGCGATGCTCTACGTGGCGAAGGCCACCCCGAAGCTCGGCAAGGTGGACGACAGGTCGAGCGTGCTCGACGACACCGTGGAGGAGAAGGAGCACGCGTGCTCGCTCGAGGCGAGCGTCGCGTACCTCTCGTGGGGCGGGAAGAAGATCAACATCGTCGACACCCCCGGCGAGGGCAGCTTCCTCGCCGAGACGCGCCTCGCGATCGCGGCGGTCGACGCGGTGCTGCTCGTGGTGAGCGGCAAGGACGGCGTGCAGCCGATCACCGAGCGCGTGTTCGGCTGGGCGCGCGCGGCGGGCCTGCCCTGCCTCGTGGTGATCACCAAGGTCGACGCCGAGAACGCGCGGCCCGACGACGTGGTGGCCGAGGTGCGCGCGCGCCTCAAGGCCCCGATCGCCGTGATGGAGGAGCACATCGGCGAGGGGCTCGAGTACAAGGGCGTCATCGCGCTGCGCACGCAGAAGGCGTGGATCGAGAAGCCGGAGGCGCCGAATGCCATCGCGCCGGGCGCGATCCCGGACTCCGCGAAGGCCGCCGTCGAGAAGGCCCGCGGCAAGCTGGTCGACGACGTCGCCGGCACCAACGACGAGCTCACCGAGAAGTACCTGACCGAGGGCGACCTCACGCAGGAGGAGCTCGATCGCGGCCTGCGTGAGGCCGTGCGCGCCGGCGGCCTCGTCCCGGTGTACTTCGCGTCCGGCACCCGCCCGAGCGGCATCGCGGCGCTGCTCGACGCCCTCGTCGAGCTCGTCCCGCCGCCCGACGCGCACCCGGTCTGGAAGGGAGTCGTGCCCACCACCAAGCCCGGCGCGGTCCCCGCGGAGGCCGAGCGCCCCTCGTCGACAGACGCGCCGACGGCCGCGTTCGTGTTCAAGACCTCGATCGATCCGCACGCGGGGCGCACCTCGTTCGCGCGCGTGATCTCCGGCACGCTCCGCCCGGACGTGAGCATGCTCAACGCGTCCACGGGCAACACCGAGCGCCTCGGCAAGATCCACAACATCGTCGGCAAGGACGCGAAGCCGGTCGACGAGGCGCGCGCGGGCGACATCGTCGCGCTCGCGAAGCTCAAGGCGACGCTGAGCGGCCACACGCTCTCGGACGACAAGCACCCGTTCGCGGCGACCCTGCCCGCGCTGCCGCCGCCGCTCTTCTCCCGCGGCGTGAAGTTCGAGGCGAAGGGCGGCGAGGAGAAGGTCGCGAACGCGCTCTACCGCCTCACCGAGGAGGACCCGGGCCTCAGCGTCCACCAGGAGGAGTCGACGCGCGAGCTCGTCGTCTCCGGCCTCGGCGCGCTGCACCTCGAGATCACCGTCGAGCGCATCCGCCGCCGGATCGGCATCGACTGCCACCTCGGCCCGCCGCACATCGCCTACAAGGAGACCATCACCAAGAAGGTCACCGGCATCGAGGGCAAGCACAAGAAGCAGTCCGGCGGCCACGGCCAGTTCGGCGTCTGCTACATCGACATGGAGCCCATGCCCCGCGGCGGCGGCTTCTTCTTCGAGGACGCGGTCGTCGGCGGCGCGATCCCGCGGCAGTTCATCCCCTCGGTCGAGAAGGGCATCGTCAAGTCGATGGCCAAGGGCTTCCTCGCCGGCCACCCGATGATCGACGTCAAGGTCCGCCTCTACGACGGCAAGTACCACGACGTCGACTCCTCAGACGCCGCGTTCCAGATGGCCGGCAGCAAGGCCTTCAAGGCCGCCGCCGCGCAGTGCCACCCCGTGCTGCTCGAGCCCATCGTGAAGATGCAGGTGACGGTCCCGAGCCTGAACATGGGCGACGTCATCGGCGACATCAACAGCCGCCGCGGCCGCGTCATCGGCACCGACACCGTCGACGACTCGACGATCGTCAACGCCTTCGTCCCGCTCTCGGAGGTGCTCGAGTACGAGTCGAAGCTCAAGAGCATGACGCAGGGCAAGGGCACCTTCACGATGGCGATCGATCACCTCGAGATCTGCCCGCCCGTCGTGCAGGAGAAGGTCATCAAGGACAGCGGCTTCAAGGCCGAGGCCGACGAGGACTGATCCCCCCGCCCCACACGCGAGCGCGGACGCGTGCCGACCCTTGCTCCGCTTCCGAAGCGCTCTCCCCGACATCCGGGCGCGGATCGCCGCCGCGCCCTCCGCCTCCGGCTCGGCGTCATCGCCTATGTCCTCCGCCGGATCGGCCCCACGCTGAGCACCGTGGCCGCGTACACGGTGGGCGCGGCCGCCCTGATCCGCCTGGACATGGGCCGCGCCGGCCAGCAGGTCGGCGATTTCCAGCAGACCGTCTTCTCCGTCTTCATGCTGCTCTCGTTCCAGCCGACGGAGTCCTTCCCCGCGACGCCGATCGCCCGCGCCCTCTTCTGGCTGACCCCGATCGTCGGCATCTTCTTGATCGCCGAGGGCCTCGTCCGGGTCGGCTCGCCGCTCTTCGATCCGGCGACGCGCCGGGAGGTGTGGAGCTCCATCATGACGGACCAGCTTCGCGGCCACATCGTCGTCTGCGGCCTCGGCCACGTGGGCTACCGCGTCGTCGAGGAGCTCCGGCGCCTCGGCGAGGACGTCGTCGCCGTCGAGGAGCGCGCCGACGGCCCCTTCGTCGAGCTCGTGCAGTCCGCGGGCGTGCCCGTGCACATCGGCAACGCCCGCCGCGACGAGCTGCTCGTGCGGGTCGGCATCGCCCGCGCCAGGGCCGTCGTCTGCGCCACGAGCGACGACCTCGCGAACCTCGAGATCGCGATCGACGCGAAGCGCATGAACCCCGGCATCCGCGTCGTGATGCGCATGTTCGACCAGCGCCTCGCCGCGAAGGTCGGCGGCGCGCTCGAGCTCGACGAGTCGTTCTCGACGAGCTCCCTCTCCGCGCCGCTCATCGCGATGCAGGCCACGCAGGAGGGCGTCCGCTCGGCCTACCGCATCGACGACGTCGTGCGCGTGACGGCCGAGGTCCGCGTCGGCGCGCTCGCTGGAGCCGGCGAGCGCGCCGTGCACGAGCTCGAGGAGCGCGGCGTCTTCCGCGTCGTGAGCCTGCGCCGCGGCGACGCCGCGCCGTTCGCGACCGCCCGCGCGCGGGACGTCGTCCGCCCCGGCGACGTGCTGATCATCGACACCGCCGCGGTCGACCTGCCCGCCGCCCGCGCCGAGCTCACCGCCTGAGCGCCGTTCACGGGTGGATGTGCACGATCGTCCCCTCGCTGGTCGAGGGGCTCGCGTTCACGCCGTGCCAGTCCCCCGGCAGCGGCGGATCGGTCCACAGGAACACGCGCCGCGCGTCGATCGGCGACAGGTTGATGCACCCGTGGCTCCGCGGCCGCCCGTAGTCGTCATGCCACGGCGCCGCGTGGATCGCGTACCCCGCCTCGAAGTACTGCACCCACGGCACGTCGCGCAGCTCGAACTTGTTGTCGACCTCGTGCGCGTCCATCGTCGTGGTCACGTGCTTCTCACGGATCTTGAAGGTCCCCCGGATCGTCGAGAAGGTCTTCTTCGGATCCCCGAGCCCGTCGCGCCCCGTCGCGACGGCCGTCGCGTACACCGGCTTCCTCCCCTCGTAGAGCACCAGCGTCTGGCTCAGGATCGACACGTCGATCCACTTCGTCGTCCCCTGCGCGAACGACGGCAGATCCGACGGCTTCACGACGATCGCGACGTCGCCGTCCTTCACCCACGTCCCGTCCTTGGCCTCGACGAGCCTGCTATCGCCGATCTTCTTCGACCGCCCCGTGAGCTGCACGGCCGTGTGCCACGGGAGCTTGCCCGCCTTGTCGAGCGCGAGCCTCGTGAGGTCGTACTTGAACGCCCCCTCCCGGTGCACGAACGCGAGCGGGAGCTCCCACCCCTTGGTCATGTCCACGCCGTGGAACGTCGACCCGCGCGCCGGCTTGAGCTTCGACGTCGGCACGAGCCGCGCGTCGGTGGTCATCGCGAGGCGCCGGTCTCCTTCACCCATGAACGTGCCGATGAGCGCCAGCCCCGCCTTGCGCGCCACGCGGTTCGTGATGACCGCATACGGCGGCACCTTGAACGTCGAGATGTTCGGGATCTGCCGCCCGCCCTTGAAGAACCACGGGATCGCGTCCTCGCCGTCCCCTCCGAAGAGCGCGGCGTCCTCGAGCTCCGGCGGCTCGTCCGGCGGCTCGCCGATCGCGTTCCCCTGCGCGTCGAGCGGCACGTCGTTCGCGCCGACCTTGATCTCGTCCCACTTCTTCTTGAGCTTCTTGTAGCTCCGGAGGTGCCGCTCCAGGCTCATCTCGTACTGGAACTGCTCCTTCTTGGTCGGCACCCGGTAGTAGTTCGGCGCGATCGCGCGCACGAACGCGTACGGGTACGGCATCGGCTTGGAGAGGTCCGGCCTCTTCGTGAGCGCCCGCAGGATCGGGTGCTTCATGTCGACGGAGGCCTCGTTCTCCGCGCACATGAACCCCGCCGGCAGCACGCGGTAATAGCCGCCCTGACAGTCGTCGAACCCGACCGGCTTCTCCCCGCGGACCGCGGTCCCGCCCGCCCGCAGGTACCCGATCTTCGCGGACCTCCTGTCCGGCTTCTCGTAGATCGGCGCCGCCATCTGCACGGCCCCGATGCGCGGCCCCCCCGGCCTGGGGATCATCGCCGGATCGTCCTCCACCTGCGCCGCCGGCGCGGAGAGGTTGACGATGCCCTCCGGCGAGGCGTTCTCCTTCCCCCCCTTGCACGCGGCGAGGCTGAAGGTCGCGACGAGCGCGAGGGCGAGCTGGAGCCGGGGTCCGGGGCGGAGGGCGCGCCGCATGGAGCGCGACCCGGAGCCCCGGGCGACGAGCTGAGCATCCATGCGCCCGGGCATGCCGGACGGGGCGCCGCCGGGCCAAGTTTTGACCGGGAACGGAGGCCGACACGGGAGCGGGAACGGAGGCGGGCGCGCGCACCGGAGCGCGGATCCCGGGCGGTGGCACGACGGCCGGCGAGCGGGGAAGGGGAGCGGTGAACACAGGATGCGAGATCCGTGCGTCACAGGGGTTGCACAAGGGGCGCAGGGCGGCTAGGTTCGGGGCCCTCGCGGGCGACCGCGACTGCGCCACTAGCTCAGCTGGATAGAGCGTCGGCCTCCGGAGCCGAAGGCCAGTGGTTCGAATCCACTGTGGCGCGCCGCCTGATCCGGGGCGGCGCCTCCCGGCAGGCCTGCCGGAGGCGCTTCGCGTAGGAGACGCCTCGGGTCGACTTCGCCTGCCCGGCGCGCTTGCCGCGCCGAACCGGGAACACGGGCCCGGAGGTCGGGCGCCCGTTCGCGACCCACCACGCCGTGAGGTGCGGGCGCAGCACGGCGGGGTGCGGCGCTCGGCATCCGCTTCGGAGGGCATCATCGAGCGCACCGCCCGGCGGACGCGGGGCCGAGCCAGGATCAGGATCCCGTGCGCGAACCTCTCCGGGAGCGTGCGGAGGGTCGAGCACGTCGTGCTGCACCGGCTGCACGGGCGTGTCGGGCGTCGAGCACGTCGTGTTGCACCGGCGACAAGGGCGTGTCGGGGGTCGAGCACGTCGTGCGGCACCGGCGACAAGGGCGTGTCGGGCGTCGAGCACGTCGTGCGGCACCGGCTGCACGGGATCGCAGTGGTCGTTGCGCGTCGTGATCGACCCTCCGCACGTTCCCGGAGCCGCGCAGGCACGATGGACGCGGAATCGTGCGTGCGGGGGTGTGGTCGGGGCGCGTCGTGTGTGTCGACGTGCGCACAAGATGAACGCGGTGCTCGAGCCATGGTCACCGTTCACGACCTGGAGAGGCGAGCGACTCACAGGCTCCATGCGCCTCGGCGCACGCGTGCTCCCGCGGCTCTCGGGGGTGCCGGGGAGCCCCAGCGCGCATCGCGCCCTTCTTCGAGACCGGCGCGCCGAATTACGACTGGCTGAATTACATCGTCGCGATCGGGAGCGGCCGGAGGAGCCCCGGCGGGATCACCTACGAGGTGTATCAGGTCCTTTGACGCGCCCCGGGCCTTGCTCCGGCTGCGAGTAGCTATAGTAGAGAATATCGCAGACGGCCTCGAAGCCCATGGCCTCGAGGATCGGCGCCGAGGTGTCCCTCATGCCGTGGACCGTGACATAATCGATCCCACGATCCCTGAGGATACGCAGCCGAGCGGCGATGAGCGACCGGAAGATGCCGCGGCGCCGGTGCTCGGGCAGGACGATGCCGCCGCGGAGGTGAGCGAATCCCTCGCAGAGCTGGACCGAGCCCGTGCCGGCAGGTGTGCCGTCCACCCGGGCGAGCAGATTCATGACGCATGCCTCGGAGCCCAGGCCTCGTCGTAGCTGCGCGCGAAGCTCCGCGGACGCCCCATCCGGCAGCTCCCACCCCGCAGCGTGCACGCGGACCCAATCGTCGAGGTTCTCATGGCTCAGCGGCTCGACGGTCACGCCCGCGCCGGGCTCCACGCGGATGGCCCCCGGGTCGGCGACCATCCCGCGGCCGACGTGCGCGAGCCGGAAGCCGGAGGCGCATAGCCGATCGCCGAGGTCCGCAGGCATCGAGCTGGGTGTGATCGTCCACAGAAAGGACACGCCGAGGGCCCGGTACGCCGCGATCGTGGCAGCGATGCGCGCGTCTGCTTCATCCTCCGCGAGGATGGACCGGAAGACCTGATTGTGGTGCTGCGGTGCCGGGCCCGGGGTCAGACGCTGGACCCAGGACTCCGAGACGAGCAGCTCCGCACCCTCGCCGACCACGATCGCCTCGTACAGCGCCCGCTCGACCAGCGCGATCTTCTCTTTCGCTGTCAGCATACGAACCTCACGCTACCAGCGGATCCACGCAGCGGCGAGCGGGATCAGCCGCCGCTCCCGACCCTGGTCCCGCCGTCGTCCGGGCGCCGGGTCCGAAGCACGATGCGCGCTCACCACGGGCGCGCACTCCGCCACGCGGGCCTCGGCCTGCGCCTGGAGCGCCCGGCACTCGGGCTCGGTGCGGCAGCCGGCGGCGAGCCGGTCGCGGAGGCCGTCGCCCTCCGCGTCTCGAGCGCCTGGTTCAGCCAGCGCAGCCGCTCACCGATCTGGAGCCCCCGGAGCGGCTGCGTCGGCCGCCTGGGCCAGCACCGCCCCGTGTACGCCTCGCTCGTCCGCAACGTTCATGGGCGCGCCCGCCGGCAATCCGGCGGAGGGTGGTCATGGGGCGAGGCGAGGTTACGATGTATTCGTACGCCATTGCCCACGGATGACGCCGAGGGACCGCCTTGAGAGCGCCCGACCGCAAGGGGCCTCCGGCCTCGAGCGTGCTCGACGGCTCGATCCCCCGGCTCCGGATCCATCGACGACCCACTGGAGCGTTATCTCATGACCGTTCACGCAGAAGAGCTGACTCATCGTGACAGGGCGGCCGCGCCGTGGCGCGGGTTCGCGCGCGGGCGGTGGCAGCTGGACATCGACGTCCGCGACTTCATCCAGCGGAACTACACCCCGTACGAGGGTGGGCCGGCGTTCCTCGCCCCGGCCACCGACCGCACGCGGCGGATCTGGTCGAAGCTCGGCGAGCTCTTCGCCGAGGAGCGCAGGCGGGGCGTGCTCGACGTCTCGCAGGTGCCGAGCAGCATCACCGCCCACGCGCCCGGCTACATCGATGAGGCGGACGAGCTGATCGTCGGGCTGCAGACCGACGCGCCCCTCCGGCGGGCCATCTTCCCGTCCGGCGGGCTCAGGATGGTCGAGGCCAGCCTCAAGGCCTACGGGTTCGAGCTCGATCCGAAGGTCCGCGAGATCTTCACCAAGTACAGGAAGACCCATAACGACGGCGTCTTCGACGTCTACACGCCGGAGATCCTCAAGGCGCGCCGATCGCACATCGTCACCGGCCTGCCCGACGCCTACGGCCGCGGCCGCATCATCGGCGACTACCGCCGCGTCCCGCTGTACGGCGTCGACCGGCTGGTCCAGGTCAAGCAGGCGGAGAAGCGCGGCCTCGACGCGCAGTTCTCGACCGCCGACGTCATCCGCGACCGCGAGGAGCTGGCGGAGCAGATCCGCGCCCTGCTCGAGCTGAAGGAGATGGCGCGGAGCTACGGATTCGACATCTCCGGCCCTGCGCGCGACGCCCGCGAGGCGGTGCAGTGGCTGTACTTCGCCTACCTCGCCGCGGTGAAGGAGCAGAACGGCGCCGCGATGTCGCTCGGCCGCACGTCGACGTTCCTCGACGTCTACTTCGAGCGCGATCTGCGCGAGGGCGCGCTCGACGAATCGCGCGCGCAGGAGCTCATCGACGATTTCGTGATCAAGCTGCGCATCGTCCGCTTCCTGCGCACCCCCGAGTACGACGCGCTGTTCTCGGGCGATCCCACCTGGGTGACCGAGTCGATCGGCGGCATCGGCGCCGACGGCCGGCCGCTCTGCACGAGGACCAGCTTCCGCTTCCTCCAGACCCTCTACAACCTCGGACCGGCCCCCGAGCCGAACATGACGATCTTCTGGTCGCCGCGGCTGCCGGAGGGCTGGAAGCGCTTCTGCGCGAAGGTCTCCATCGACACGAGCTCGATCCAGTACGAGAGCGACGAGCTGATGAGGCCGATGTGGGGCGACGACGCGGCGATCGCCTGCTGCGTCTCGGCGATGACCGTCGGCAAGCAGATGCAGCTCTTCGGCGCGCGGGTCAACCTCGCCAAGTGCCTCCTCTACGCGGTGAACGGTGGCAGGGACGAGATCTCCGGAGAGCAGATCGCGCCGGAGGCCGAGCCGGCGCGCGGCGAGCACCTCGATTACGACGACGTCATGCGCAAGCTCGATCGGATGATGGACTGGCTCGCCCGGGTCTACGTCGACGCCATGAACTGCATTCATTACATGCACGACCGGTACGCGTACGAGCGCATCGAGATGGCGCTGCACGATCACGATCCGCGGAGGACCATGGCGTTCGGCATCGCCGGCCTCTCGGTGGTCGCCGACAGCCTCTCGGCGATCAAATACGCGCGCGTCAAGGTCGTCCGCGACGAGACGGGACTCGCGCGCGACTACGAGATCGAGGGGGATTTCCCCAAGTACGGCAACAACGACGACCGGGTCGACGGCCTGGCCGTGTGGCTGGTCGAGGCGTTCATGAACAAGCTGCGCCGGCACCCGACCTACCGCGGCGCCACGCACACCCAGTCGGTCCTGACGATCACCTCGAACGTCGTCTACGGCAAGAACACCGGCAACACCCCGGATGGCCGCCGGAGGGGCGAGCCCTTCGCGCCGGGCGCCAACCCGATGCACGGCCGCGACAGCCACGGCTTCGTCGCCTCCGCGCTGTCGGTCGCCAAGATCCCGTACTCCGCGGCGCAGGATGGCATCTCGATGACCTCGACCATCGCGCCGGGGGCCCTCGGCCGGACGCCCGAGGCCCAGGTCGAGAACCTGGTCCACGTGCTCGACGGCTACTTCGGCGAACGCGGCTTCCACGTGAACGTGAACGTGCTCACGAGGGAGATGCTGCTGGACGCCATGGATCACCCCGAGCGGTACCCGCAGCTCACCGTCCGCGTCTCCGGCTATGCGGTGAACTTCGTCAAGCTGACGCGCGAGCAGCAGCTCGACGTGGTGAGCCGCACGTTCCACGGCGCGATGTAGAGGCAGAGTTGCTCCACGGCGCACCCGCGACAGACCTCTCCGCCGGCCGGCCCAAGGGCTTCGACGCCTCTGCCCGCCTCGCCCGCGGCGACCTCCTCGCCGCGCTGGCGAGCGGGGCGATCGGCTCCGTGCACTCCTTCGAGGTCGGCTCGGCCGTGGACGGCCCCGGCGTCCGGTTCGTCCTGTGGACCGCCGGCTGCTGCTTCCGCTGCCAGTATTGCCATAACCCCGACACCTGGAGGATCAAGAACGGCCGCCTGCTCACGATCGAGCAGGTCATGGAGGAGGTCGGCAAGTACGTCCGCTTCCTGTCCGCGGCCGGCGGCGGCGTGACGATCAGCGGCGGCGAGCCGCTGGTGCAGGCGCCGTTCGTGTGCCGCATCCTCCGCGGCTGCGAGCGCCTCGGCGTCCACACCGTGCTGGAGACCAATGGCTATCTCGGCCATCGCCTCTCCGACGCGGACCTCGAGACGATCGATCTGGTGCTCCTGGACCTCAAGTCCTGGGATCCGGCGACGCACCGCCGGGTCACCGGCCGGGAGATCGGCCCCGTGCTGCGCTTTGCTCGGCGCCTGTCGGATCTGGGCAAGCCGGCGTGGGTGCGCTTCGTGCTGGTGCCGGGGCTCACGGATGCTCCCGAGAACGTCGGCGGGCTGGCCGATTTCGTGGCCACGCTCCGCAACGTCGAGCGAGTGGAGGTGCTGCCGTTCCATCAGCTGGGCCGCTTCAAGTGGGAGCGGCTCGGCGTCGACTACCCGCTGCGCGACGCCTCGCCGCCCGGCCCCGAGCTCGTCGAGCGGGTCGTCGAAGAGCTCCGCGCGCGCGGCCTCGAAGCCTCCTGAGCGTCGCGCCGGCGGACAGTCATTCCCGGAATGGCGGCCCGAGCACCGCATCGGGATCCACCACCGCTTGGCCGGACTAATCCTGCGCGGTCACCATGAAGTTCTTGCCCCGGCTCTCGACCTTGAGCACCTTCCGGTCCGCGAGGATGCTGCGGAGGCCCGGCGCGCTCTTCACCGCCTTCGCCACGTGCCGCTTCATCTTGTCGGTGTTGAACGACGGCGATGCTTCGAATGAAGAAGCTCGACGTCGGTGAGCTGGAGCGGGCGTATGCTGGATAGTGTCCGGCGCGTCAGAGGCCGGGCATCGCTGTCGCGTGAGACGGCGCCGCGCGGTCACCGGCGCGGCGGCGGCGGGCCGGCCGCGGCGTCAATGAGGCGCGCAGCCCGTCCTGTAGCGCTCCACGCTCGACAAGGTGCGGAGCGAGCCGGCCCCCATCTTCCGCCCCCGACCGCCCGCGATGAGGACCGATCCATCCTCCAGGGCCGTCGCCGTGAGGAAGCTCCTCCGGTCGTCGGTCGGCGCGTCGATCAGGCTCCAGCTGTCCGACCTCTCGTCGTAGATCTCGGCGCCCTGGTAGCCGATGGCCATCACGCGGCGGCGGTGCATGCGCGCCGCCGCCGAGCCGGGGCCGTACGCCAGGCTCGGCGGTGCGGTCGACGTCCACGAGTCGCTCGCGGGATCGTAGATCTCGGCCGTGGCGTCGGCGCGGATGGTGGTCCAGTGATCGCCGTCGTCGTCCGAGTAATAATCGGTGTGGATCTCGCCGCCCCCGCCGATCACCAGCACGCGCCCGCTCGACAGGAGCGTGGCCGTGTGCTGCATTCGAGGCATGTTCGTCGGCGCCGCCGCCGTCCAGGTGCCGGCGGCCGGGTCATAGATCTCGACGCTGGTGCGGCCTGCGGGGAGCTGATAATCCCCCTCCAGCGTGTATCCGCCCACGACGAGCACCCGGCCGTCCTTGAGCCGCGTCGCCGTATGCAGGTGGCGGGTCACCGACATCGTCCCCGCGCTGGACCACGTGTTGGTGGAGGCGTCGTAGAGCACGGCCTCCTTGAGCTCCTGCTCGTCATCGCTCCCGCCCGTGCGCAGCACGAGCCCGCTCGGCAGGGGCGTCAGCGTCGCGCCGTCGAACGGCCACCCTCGCGCCGCCTCGCCCGGCGTCAGGGGCACCGGCGTCGAGGCGCCGGTGCTCGGGTCATAGACCACGCCGCCCGGGCTGAGCAGCACCCTGCCGTCCGGGAGGAGCGCCGCGCGCGTCTGAGACGAGGTCAGCGGCAGCGGGGCGGTGGGCGTCCACGTGTCCGTATCGGGGTCGTAGAGGTCCGCCGAGGTCGGTCCGGAGCCGCCCGCCACCAGCACCTTGCCGTCCGGCATGCGCAGGGCGCTGTGCCTCTGCCGCGCCGCCGACATCGGCGCCGCGGAGACCCAGTGCTCGGGCGGAGCGGCCTCGGGGTCGCAGCCGTGCCCGTGCGAGGAGGACGCCGAGCCGAGCTCGAGCGCCGCCTCCGCCGCCGGGGCGTCGAGAGGCTCGGCGCCGGGATCTTCCCCGGCGCTGCATCCGACCGCCGCGAGCGCGGCGAACGACAGGAGCGCGACCAGATCCGGATAGCGACGATGAATGCTTGCCATGGAATGCCTCGTCATGAGTGAAGGAGCTCGTCGTGATGGTTGCGCATCGTGGCGTGCGGGTAGCCGGCGGCGCCGGCGATCGCCCACGGGCTCTCCTCGTCCGGGCCTTGCGCCGGAGGACGGGGATCGCGGTGGAGGGGCGCCGGGATGGCTGCGGCGATCCTTCACGCCGGCAGCGACCAGCAGCACGACACGCGGACGCACACGGCGTCCAATGATCAGGTGAACGGAACGGGAGACAGGTCCTCCTGCCCAGGCAAGTGGGCGGAGTATGCGGATCGGAGATCGAGGCTACGCCCCGCAGATTGCGGTGGCAAGAGAAATCGTTGCCCTGCCGCCGAGGGCGGATGAGCTGGTCCCTTCATTCACGCGAGGCATCCCCATGGCACGACGACAGGAGGGCGGGGGCGACGTCGTGCGACAGCGGGAGCTCGACGTGGAAGGTCGAGCCCCGGCCGATCTCGCTCTCCACGCGCACCTGGCCCCCGTGCGCCTCGACGATCGTACGCGCGATGTGGAGTCCGAGCCCCAGCCCTCCATAGTGTCTGGAGGAGACGCCGCGGTGGAACCGCTCGAAGATATGCGCCTGCGTGTCGGGATCCATGCCGATCCCGTGATCCGTGACCGACAGCGAGGCGGTCCGTCCATCCGTGGTGATCGCGACGTCGAGGGGCTTTCCCTCCCCGAACTTGATGGCGTTGGTCACGAGGTTCGTGACGACCTGCTCCATGCGGGGGCCATCCCAGCAGCCGACGACGGGGCGGGGCGCCTCGATGTGGAGCGCCATGCCCAGGCGTGAGAGCTCGTCGGCGAGCTCGTCGACGACCCCGCGCACGAGCGCGCGGAGATCGATCTCCGTGCAGTGGAGCTCGAGCTTGCCTGCCTGGATGCGGCTGACGTCCAGGAGCATGCCCTCGAGGGCGTTGAGGCGCTTGATCTGCCGCGCGGCGATGTCCACCGTCCAGCGCATCCGCTCGACGTCCATGCCCGGCGAGAGCCGCTGCTCCAGCCTGTCGATGGCGAGCTGCAGGCTGGTGAGGGGCGTCCGGAGCTCGTGCGATGCGATGGAGAGGAACTCGTCCCGCAGGCGGACGGCCTCCTCGGCCTCGGCGCGCGCCCGCTTCTCCTCCGCGAGCAGCCGATCCCGCTCCCGCTCGGCCCGGACCCGGGTGGTGACGTCGCGGAAGCTGAAGACCCGCCCGACGACGCGCCCGGCCACGTACTGGGGCTGGGAGTAGCGCTCGAAGACGCGCCCGTCCTTGAACGTGAGGACGTGGGTGCTGCTCGCCTCGGGCCGGCGAAAGAGGGCCTTGAGATTGCTCTTGAATCCCTCGGGGTCCTCGAGCTGCTCGAGGCAGAGCGGGATGATCCGGCTGTCGTCGCGCGCGGCGAGCACCGGCTCGGGGAGGTTCCACATCTCCGCGAACCTGCGGTTGTGCTTCACGATGTGACCCGTCGTGTCGACGACCAGGATCGCGTCCGCCGTCGATTCCAGCGTGGCCTCGAGCAGCGAGTGGGAATGGCGCAGCGCCTCCTCGGACCGCTTGCGGGACGTGACGTCGGTGGAGATGGTGCAGACGGCATGAGGCTCCCCGGCGGGATCGCGGAGCGGGAACTTGATGGTGAGGTACTCGTGCGCCCCATCGTCCTGCAGCACCGATTCGTCGACCTCGATGGCGCGGTTCTCCTCGAGCGCCGCCCGGTCCCTCCGGCGGTACGTGTCGGCGAGCTCCCGCGTGAACAGGTCGAGATCGGTCTTGCCCAGGATCTCGTTGCGGTTGAAATGGGAGCTCTCCTCGAATTTTCGATTGATCAGGAGATAGCGGCCCTGGGTGTCCTTGACGAAGACGACGGCGGGCGTGTTGTCGACGATGGACTGGAGGAGCGCCTGGCTCTCCCGCAGGAAGACCTCCGCGCGCCGTCGCTCCGCATTCTCCTGCCGGAGGCCGGTATAGAGCCGGGCGTTCTCGAGCGAGATGGCGGCTTGTGAGGCCAGGACTTCGAGGACGGCGAGCCGCGCTCCGGAGAAGGCGCCGGGGATCAGGTTGTTCTCCAGGTAGAGGAGGCCCACGACCTCGTCCCTGCGCAGGATGGGCAGGCACAGGACGGAGCGCCGAGCCGCCCGCGTGAAGTAAGGGTCGGTGCTGTACCGATGAGGCCCGGCGGCGTCGGCCAGGATGACCGGCTTGCGGGTGCGAAGGACGGACCCGCAGAGCGACAGGGGGAGCCGCGACGGCTCCGCGGGCTGGTCGACGGCGCCGAATGTCGCGGCGTCGGCGCCGCTCGCCGCCGCCACGGTCAGGCCCCACTCCGCCCCTGCCGACGCGAGGAGGAGGCTGCCGCGCTGAGCGCCGGCGTGCTCGAGGGCGACCGACAGCAGGCGGGCGTGCAGATCGGGCGAGAGGAGCGCGCCCGAGATCGCCTGGGACGCCTTGAGGATCCCGATGACGTCGAGGTTCTCGAGCGCGCTCGCCGGCGAGGGGGCGCGGCGCTCGCCGAGCTCCGGGTGGCGGCGCGCCAGCGCCTCGACCTTGGCCCGGGCGCCCCAGGCCTCGTAGCAGTCCCGTGCCCGCGAGAGGTAGGCGCCCGCGACCACGTCCATGCCTCGCTGCCGGTGGAAGCGGGCGCAGATCTCGTTCGCCATGCCCTCGATATGGACGAAGCCGCCCGCGCCGGCGATTCGAATGGCATGCTCGTACGCGCGCTCGGCCGCGAGCTCGTCGCCGCGGATACGAGCGATCTCGGCGCAGATCATGGCGACGTGGGGCGCGAAATTCGCCGGGCAGCTCTCGGCCAGCGCCTTCAGGTGGTCCCGGTGGGCGCACACGGCCTCGAGGCAGCCCGGCTCGCGCGCGGCCTCCTCGGGGGTATGGCGCGCGCAGAGGAGCAGCGCGGCCCAGAAGTGGTAGGTGGCGACGTGGAGGAAGCCGTGCGCGGCCCCGATGAGCGGCCGCGCCCGCTCCGCCGCCTCGGCGGCCCCTTCCAGGTCATCGAGGATGAGCCGGGCCGAGAGCTTGTGCACGTAATACCAGAAGCGCCCCATGCCGATCTGGTGCCGCTCGAGGTGGTCCTCGAACGCCGCGTCAGCGAACCCGTCGACGGCGGAGGAGCCGCGCAGACGCGCGATCAGCCGTCGCTCGGCGTCGATGCCGTCCTGGACGAGCCTGTACCCGGCTCGCTCGGCGAACGAGAAATGCGTCGCCGCCTCCTCGGCCACGTCGTCGAGGTGGTCACCGGCGAACAGCCGGAAATTGACGATGTGAAGGCCGAAGGAGCAAGCGAAGGTCTGGTCGCCGATCGAGACGGCGACCAGGCGCTCGCGCTGGAGCAGATCGAGGCATTGATGGATCGGCAGCGCCAGATAGCTGAGAAAGGCGGCGAACTGGAAGCTGGCCCTCGGCCTGTAGGCCAGAAAATCTTCCCGCTGGGCGAGCCGATAAGCGACGTCGCCGAACGCGAAAGCGTCCCGATGACGCCCGTACCGGTGCGAGAGGGCGAAGCCCAGGGCCGCGTACGCGGCGGCGGAGCTGCTCGTGTTCCCGTGCGTCAGGGAGAGATCGGCGGCGACGCTGCCGGCGAGCCAGAAGAGGTTCCAGTCGGTGTAGGCGGCGGGCGCGTACAGCGCCGAGGCGAGATCGCAGGCGGCCCGGGCGCCCGGATCGGTCATGAGCGGCAGATCGAGCACGGCGGACGCGGGGCGGGCCGCGAAGCGCGCGAGGACCCTGGCGTAGGCGGCGTCGACCTCGGCGTCGGCCGGGTGGGTGGGCAGGTCGATACCGAACAGGCGCAGGCCCCTCCGGCCATTCTCGACGGCGGCCTCCTCGTGCCCCTCCGTGACATGGACGTCGACGAGGAGGCCGTAGGCGGCGGCGGCCTCGAGCCTGGTGGGATCACCGGCGAGCAGCGCCGTGCAGAGCCTCTTCGCGGCGGCGAGGTCGCCCGTGACGAACCTGCATTGTGCCAGCGCGAAATGGAGGCCGAACGCGAGATCGTGGTGAGACCCACGGCCGTCCCCCTCGAGCTCGAGCAGCGCGATGCCGCTCAGCAGGAACCCGATGGCCAGAGGATGATTGGTCACGACCTGGGCCTTGCGGCCTGCCAGGAGGTCGATCTCGGCAGCCCGCACGCGCTCCTCGGACGTCAGCAGCGAGCCGCCCGCATTGAGGTGGCGCGCGATCTCGAAGGCGCGCTCGGAGAGCCGCTCGGGCGCCGTGTGCGCGAGGAGGGCTCGCCCGATGGCCACGTGGGTCTCCGGCAGCCGCTCGGGTGAGGTGAGCTCGCACGCCACTTGCTGGATGCGGTCGTGCAGGAAGCGGACCTCGTCGCCGACCCGGGCGATGAGCCCGCGGGCGAAGGCGTCCTCCAGGCGCTCCACCGCCTCGCGCTCGGGGCAGCCGAGGATGATCGACAGGGTCGGCAGGTCGATCCTCCCCGCGTGGCATGCGAACAGCCGCAGCGCCTCCTGCGTGGACGGGGCGAGCTTGCAGATGTTCGCCGCGATCAGGTCGGCGACGTCATCCGAGTAGGCCCTCCCCTGGATCCTGGTCAGATCCCATCGCCAGGCCCGGGCGCCGGCGGAGAACTGGATCAAGCCATCCCGGTAGAGCGAGCTCACGAGCTCGGCGACGAAGAGCGGGTTGCCGCCCGTCCGGTCATGGACGACCGTGGAGAGGGGCGCGGTCTCCTCCGGCGGGCTGCGGAGGGAATCGGCGATCCAGCGGTTCACCGCCTCGACCGACAGGGGGCCGAGCGCCACCTCGTGCAGGGCGGGCCCCTCCCGGCCGAGCCGGGCGATCATCTGTCGCAGCGGGTGGGAGGCGGAGATCTCGGTGCTCCGGAACGCGCCGATGATCAGCGTGTGGTGTACGCCGGGGTCGATCGCCCAGCGCTCGATGGTCTTCAAGGTGCCTGCGTCCGCCCACTGGATGTCGTCCAGGAAGACGATGAGGGGCCTCTCGGGCCTCGCGAACGCGCCGGCGAGCTGGCAGAGCGCGAGCAGGAAGCGGCGCTCCGCCTCCACCAGCGGGACCGCAGGCGGCGCCCCGCCATGGCCGATGAGCTCTGCGAGCGCGGGGAGCGCTCCGGCGAGGAGGGGGGCGTTGAGGCCAAGCGCGGCGAGGAGTCGATCGCGGAGCGCCGCGCGCGGCTCCTCCCCCTCTCCGAGCGTCGCGACGAGCAGGTCCTCGAGCGCTCCGAGCACGGCTCCGTAAGGCACGTCGCGCTCCACCGCGTCGCATTTGCCCGCGGCGAAGCGCGCGCCGCGCTCGGCGGCGGCCACGTCCAGGTGGCGGCTCAGCTCCGTCTTGCCGATCCCGGGGGGGCCCGACACCAGCACGACCTCCGTATGGCCTTCGCGCCCGACCCGGGCCAGCGCATCGCCGATCCGGGCGATCTCGTCGTCTCGCCCGTAGATCTTGGGCTTCAGGCGCAGAGGAGGGGGGGAGTCGGCCTGGCCCAGCGGAAAGGGCTCGATCCGGCCCTCGGCCTTCCATGCCTCGAGGCAGCGGCCGAGGTCGTGCAGGAGGCCGGCCGCGCTCTGGTATCGATCTTCGGGGGGCTTCGCCAGGAGCTTCGAGACGATCCCCGCGACGGGCCCCGGCACCGCCGGGACGAGCTCGGCCAGCGGCCGCGGGGCCACCGCGTAATGGCAATACATCCATCCCAGGAGGTCGTCCGCCCGGAAAGGCAGCTCGCCGGTGAGGACCTCGAACAACATCACGCCGAGGGAGTAGAGATCCGAGCGATTATCGACCGGAAGATCCAGCCGCCCGGTCTGCTCCGGCGACAGGTAGGGCCACATGCTCGAGGGCCATCGCGCGGATCGGCCGTGGAGCCCGCCCGGCGCGGCGGCTGCCTGCCCGAAGCCGATCAGCCTGACCTCGCCGCTGGACATCACCATCACGTGGTGCGGGTTCAGCCCGAGGTGGACGATCTGCCGTCCGTGAATCGCGGCCAGCGCCTCGGCGAGGCGGATCGAGAGCGGCAGGAACCGGCCGAGCTCCACGGGCGCGCCGGTGAGGCGAGCGAGCGGCACCCCGCCGCAGTCGCGGAGGACGAGGGCCGGGCGCGCGTCGAGCGCGCCGATCTGCTCCGCCTCGACCGCCACGTCGCCCCCGGCCCGCCTGGACGCCTCCAGCTCGCGCCGGAGCGATTCGTATTCCGCCGACCCCCGATGTACGCTGCCGGCGGTCTTGACGAGGACCCGGCGTCCGCCTCGATCGCGTGCCCGATAGAGCTGGGCATCGGACGCTTCGTCCAGTAGCGCTTCAACGATGTACTCCGGCGATTCCTGCATGGCCAGAAACCACGCTTGCGGCGGTGGTCCGAAGCCAAACCTAGGCGATCGCCGCCCGGATCGCACCCACCTCGCGACGTCGTGGATCGCCGGGGAGCGCCGGCGTACCATCGCGCCGTGCAGCCCCTCCTCGCTCGCGCCATCCCCCTCGCCGCGGCCGTCGTGCTCGGCTGCCGCGCTCCCACGCAGGTCACCGTCGAGGTCTCCACCGACGTCCCCTGCGCCGAGCTGCGCGGCGTCACCCTGACGGTCGGCGAGCCCGGCGCGCTCGAGGCGCTCAGCCCGACCACGGCCACCGACGCTTGCGCCCAGGGAGATCCGCGCTCCCGCGTCGGCTCCATCGTCGTCGTCCCGTCCGACGAGATCGACGACGCCTTCGGCCTCAGGATCGTCGGCGGCGTGGACGGCGAGGCCGACGCCTGCGCCGCCCCCGACTACGCCGGCTGCATCGTCGCGCGGCGGGAGATGCGCTTCGTCCCTCACACCGAGCTGTACCTGCCCGTCGTGCTGCGCGGCTCGTGCAAGGACGTCCCCTGCGACGCCACGACCACCTGCGTCCTCGGGGAGTGCGTGCCCGCGGTCGTGATCGATCCGGGCGCGTGCGTCGATCCCGAGG
>CAYQYG010000013.1:0-29134 GCA_964421485.1 uncultured Polyangiaceae bacterium
CAGGAACGCATCGGGCCGCTGCTCGGCCAGCGTGCGACGGATACTGACGGCCTCGCTGGTGGAGACGAGCGCGGCTTCCCGCTGCCCCAGCTTGCTCTGCCGATTGCCCAGGTTGTTCAGCAAGCGCGCCCGCTCGTCGAGCGTCTCCAGGTCCATTCCGTCTGGCAAGTGAGCAAGCCGTTTCTTCTCCACCCACTGCACCAGCTCGCGAAGCGACACCGTGTACTCCGGCAGCCCGGCCCTCGCCATCTGCTCCGCGATCTCGACCGTGCCCTCGCGCTCGAGCACCTTCGCGAGCACCGACCCGAGCCGCGCATGCGCCGTTCGCTCGCCGAGCGCCTTCGCCGCCTCGAATGCCGGCATCGCCCGGGCCGCGATGTCGCGCCCCAGTACGTCCGCGATCCACGGCTCCGCGTCCGCGGGCTCGTCCTCCGACAGCCGCCCGAGCACCGTGAACGCCGTCCTCATCGCGTCCTCCCTCGCGCCCTCGAGCACGCGGTCCAGGTACGCGCCCGCGTCGCCGCCCTCCGCGGAGAGCGCCCGGTGCACCATCGCCTCGCCCAGCAGATCGGGCTCGAGCCCCCCGAGGTAGCCACCCCGTCCAGCCCCGCTCCGCTGGGCCGGATAGAGCGCACCCAGCAACACCAGGTGCCGGCCGACGAGCCCGTCGTCTCGTTCCTCCATCGCCCGGCTCACGATCTTCGTCGCCTCGCTGCGGGTCGGCGCGCCGCCGCGCAGCGTCAGGGCGGCGACGGCGCGCCGTATCTGCTCGATGAACCGCTGCGCGTCGAAGCGATCGCCGTGCGGGAAGCGCGACGCCCAGAAGCGCTGCTCGTGATCCAGGGTGCTGCCCATCAGCGTCTCGGCCGTGAACGGCCGCCCCTCCACGGTCGCGAGCGCCGCCATGTGGACGTAGAGCACCCGGTCGTAGCGCCTATCATCGAGCGGCGGCACCGCGCCGGGAGGGGCCTTCCCCAGGATGGGCGCGAACCGCCGGACCGCCTCTTCAAAGGCCGCCACACGGGTGGGGCCCGCAGCCACCGCAGGCGGCAGCTCGCGCGGCCCGTGGTCGTCGAGCAGCGTCTCGACCTCGCCCTTCGTGCCCCGGAGGAACGTCCACCAGTCGCCCGCGTTGCGGGCGAGCAGCACCAGGCGCAGCCGGCCGCGGCCCTTGCCGGCACGAAGGCGGGCTGCAGGGTCGAGCAGGTCGCGGAGGTCCGGCCGGGTCTCGGCGTAGTCGATGACCGCGAGCGTGGGGCGCTCGCCGGACATCAGCGCCTCGACCTGCCCCTTGTCCACGCCCTCGGGAAGGAAGCCCGCTCGCCAGCCCTCGCGACGCATCCGTGCGCACGCCTCGATGAAGAGCCGCGTCTTGCCCATGCCGCCGGGGCCGTGGAACAGGCGCGCGCGCACGGAGGCAGGCTCGTCGCACCACGCGCGGATCTCCTTCAGCAGATCCTCGCGGCCGAAGAAGGGCACGATCTCGTGGCGGGCATTGAGGAGCGCGGCGGGGCTCGGGTCGGCGGGAGGCTCCGAGGTGCCGGGCACGAGGAGGCCGTCCAGCGGGTCGCCCGCGGCCGGCGGCGGGAGGTTCTCGCGCAGGAAGGCGATGAGACACTCCGCCGAGGCGCGGGCGGCGAACTCCTTCATGTTGTCGCTCTTGAAGGCGTCCGCGTGATCCATCACCCCCTTCATCACGACCGCGAACGGAAGCCGCCGGAGGTACGCGAGCGCCAGGATGGCCGAGGTCTCCATCTCCAGACCGATGACCTTGCGCATGGCCGCTTCATTGGACAGGCGTTCGAAGATCGTCGGATCCTCGACCACCGGGGCGCCCGACGCGATGGGGCCGACGACGACCTTGAAGGGGCCGGCATCGCGCAGCCCGTCGGGCTGAAGGACCATCAGGCCGGAGACGTGCTCGCGCCCCGCCCTGGTGAGCGTCAGCGCACGGTTCTTGAGCCACTTCACCTTCCAGAGCTGCTTCACGACCGATTCGTAATCGGGGCACTTCGACTTCCGGTCGGCGTGCGCGATGGGGTCCTCGCCTCTCGCGAGCCGCTCGAGCAGCCAGCTGGCCTGAGCTTCGTGGCTCCTCGGCCGCTCCGCGATCCAGGGTGCGCCGGGATCCGGCTGAAACCGATCCGCTGCGTGCTTCCAGTCATGCGGATGGATCCGGTAGAGATCCATGTCCCCCTGGAAGCGCTCGATGCGCTCTCCGCCGTTCCCGATCCCGACCTTTCGCTTGCCAGCGTCGTAGGGCCAGGTCCGGTCGGCGACGATCACGTCGCCCAGCTCGACGTCGCCCCGGCGGCCGGCGCACACGCCGCACATCGCGAGGCAGCGGATCTCCGGGTGCTGCTCGAGCAGCGGGATCGCGGCGATGACCGCCTGCTCCCGGCCCATTCCGAAGGCCCGCGTCACCGCGATCCGGAGGACGCCGCCCTCCACCTCGAAGGTGCGCGTGAAGAGCTCGAGCCCGGTGGAGGCATCGCCTCTCTCCCACGCGCTGCCTGCGACGGCGCCGGCGCCGACCGACAGCACCGCGTCGCACTCCTCCTTGACCGCGGTGACGATGAGGACGTCGATGTGCTCACCGTCCGCCTTGTCCTCGCCCATGTGGGCTATCGTGCGCCCGCCGATTCCGTGCGGTCAACGATGCGCCGTGGACCTGAGCTGACCGTGATGGGTGACGTACGGCGCCGCGTGCCGGTCTCGTCGCCGAGGCTCACGCTTCGCCGTCGGTCTCCTTCAATAGGCGCTCCAGCGTCGGGAGCAGCTCGGCGCGGTCCTCCGCCTCGTCGAGCTGGCCGAGGAGGTCGCGCACGTAGCGGAGATCCATGGAGCTGCCCATCGTCCCGAGGACGGCGCGTACGTCCACGTCGACGTCCATGGTCATCCGCGGGCTGCCGTACACGATGGCGGCCTGCGCGCCGAAGACGTACCAGCGGATCTTGCGCGCCCGCAGCACCTTGGCCAGCGCGGCCAGGAGCTCAACGCTTGCGGGCCGACGCGGCATGCTCGAGGCGCTCCGACAGCCGGACGTGCGCTTCGTGGTCCGCGGCGCGCTGCTCCGCCGTCGGCCAGTCCGGATGCAAGAGCAACGCGTGCTGCCTCAGCTCGTCGGCCAGCCGCAGCCGATCCAGCGGCTCGAGCGTCCTCCAGTAGGCCTCCTTCGAAGCCCTCACGGCTCCCCAGTCGCGCCCACGATCCGGCCCCTTCATGCGCCCGGAAATCTACCACCTCGACGCGGCGCGGCCCAGCGCCGTCGATCCGGCCCGGGTCTGCGCCGATGCGGCCGGGGCTCTCGGCGGTGACCCGCCGGCGGTGGTGACGAAGATGCCGGCGGGCGCCCGGCGGAGCCGGCGACCCGGGCGCTCCGAGGACCTGGCAACCTCGCCGAGGATGCGGGCGAGGGGACGCGAGCACGTGCGAGTCCTCGCGCCAGGATGCGGAAGTCGTCGCCGGCGACGTGCAGGGGGTGATCCGAGGACGTGGGAGCGCTCGAGGGAGTACGTGCAAGCGCTCGTCGTCGACGTTCACGTCCTCGCCGCGGTCGTGGGAGCCCTGGCAAGAGGACGCGGGAGCCCTCGCCGAGGACGTGCAGGGGGTGAGCGGAGGTCGTGGGAGCCCTCGCCGGCGACGTGCAAGTCCTCGCCGGCGACGTTCACGTCGTCGCGGAGGACGTGCGCGTGGTGAGCGGAGGACGTGCGAGCGCTCGATGGACGACGTGCAGCTCCTCGCCGACGCCGTGCGAGCCCTCGCCGGTGACGTGCGAGCCCTCGCCGAGGACGCGAACATCCTCGCCGGCGACGTGCGAGTCCTCGCCGAGCCCCTCCAGGTCGCCCCGCCGCTCTCCCGACTGCGGCCTCCACGGCGCGGGGGACCGCGCCCCGCCCCCGCCGGCGCGCCAATACCGTTGCCATTTCAAGAGCGTGCGCGGAGCGCGCGGGCGCGGCGGCGCCGGAGGCAAAGGTCTCCGGCGCCGAGGCGCACGAGCCGGGCGCGTGGGGCCGAATCCACCAATGTAGCGCTCCAGCGCCCATTGTGCGCGCCGCAGCGCGCAAGGTGAGACATGCGCCCATATGCCGGCGCCGAAAAATTCTCTCGCCGGGCGATGCATTTTTCTTGATCCAGCGGATCCTGCTGGTGCATTCTCGACGATTGAACACTTCGCGCTTGTGCGAGGGGTTCGTTGCAACAACCAGCATGGCGCATCTGGGGGCGTGGGGGCTCGGTGGGTCGCCGTCACGGGCGTCGGGACCTCGCACCGCCGCGTCCCGAGGGGCGCAGGCATGAGACAGAGAGAGAGGATAGGACCATGGCGAACGCACGAGTTCAGCCCTACACCGGGCCTCTGGACATCAGCCTTCAGGAGGTAGGTGGTTCATTGCGGGATCTGGCGCCGGGCCAGATGTCGCGGCTCAAGCGCGAGCAGCCGGGGATCGAGAAGGTCACGGCGGAGATCGCGGTCGCGCTGCCCGCGCACGCGGCGGCGGTCGGCCTCTCGAGCGAGATGCTCACGAGGTTCCAGGAGCGGGAGGTCTTGCTCGCGAGGGTGCGCGCGCTCCGGCCGGCGGTCGACAAGGCCGCCGAGGTGCTCGCCGAGACCGAGGCGCTGCTCGAGGACGAGCGCGAGGCCGATATCGGCACCATCGCCGTGACGGTCCGCAAGGCCGCCCAGCGCAGGGACGCGTCGCTCGCCGGCCCGTTCGAGGAGACCATCCGCTACTATGGTCAGGTCGGCGTCCGCGCGGCCAAGACCCGGAAGAAGAACGCGCAGGAGGGCGGCGCCGAGGCGGTCAAGCCCAAGGCGAGGTCGGCGTCCAGGCGCGCCGCCAGGCCGGCGCCCGCGCCCGAGCCGGAGGCCGCGCCCGCGGCCGGGCCGGAGCCCGTCTAGCCGGCCTGGGCGGCCGAGGGGCCCAATCGCCCGTACCCCTCGGCCGCCGGCCATTTTTCGGGCTCCATTCCTACATCGCGCCCGGAGACGCGAGCGCGTCGAGGAGCTCGGGGCACCCGTGGAGCGCCCACACGAAGCGCTGCAACGACTCCACGATGCCGGTGAAGCCACTGCCCCCCGGCCCGCCGCCGCGTCGTGCGGCGGCGGGCCGCCCCTGCTCACCGCAGGAGCCCGCGGATCATCTGCCTGAGCTTCCCCCCCAGCGCCTGCACTGCCGCCGCGTCCTCCCCCCGCGCCGCCCCGATGGTCGCCGCGAGATCCATGGCCCCGAGCGTCTCGTGCAAGCTGTTATCCGCCGTCACGAAGTACTTCCGCCGCATTGCCACCCCCCTGTTCGGCAGCCCCTCGCAGAGGGCGAGGAAAGTGCTCTTCGCCGCCCGGGTAGCCTGGTCCCGCAGCTCCGGATCCTCGATCTTGGCCGCGTGCACCAGCCGAGCGATCTCCTTCGCCGTCACATAAGCATCGAGTCGCTGAAACGGCAGCCGTTCGTCATGTCCATTCGTCATATCGCTCATTCCTTCCGCCGGCTCCGGGAAGGCGTGCCGGCCTTTCGCCGCCCCCCGGCGCAGCTCGCGTGACAGCGGCCCCACCCCCACCCTGAGCGACTCTCCTCATCGCCGGCGGCCGCTGGCGCGCGAGGTGCGCCCCAAAAGGCGAAAGGCCGGCACGCCTTCCCGGAGCCGGGTGGGGGAGAGAAAGAGGGCGATACCCACAGCGCAGCCGTCCATGAAATGCGATCGCGACCACGAATGCCCCGTCGTCATCGTCATCGTCACGGTCGTCGCCCTCGCCCTCGCCGTCGTCATCGCCGTCGTCATCGCCGTCGCCATCGCCGTCGCCGTCGCCATCGTCATCGCCGTCGCCATCGCCATCGCCGTCGCCGTCGTCATCGCCGTCGCCGTCGTCATCGCCGTCGCCGTCGCCGTCGCCGTCGCCGTCGCCCTCGCCCGTCGCCGTCGTCATCGCCCGTCGCCGTCGAGCCCGCCCGCCTCACCGCGGTGGCATCCCGCCCCGACTTCGCCTAACTGAGCCCCCCATGCTCCCGACCCCCCCCACCCCTGCTGCCCCCTCCCTCGTCACCAAGGCCGTCCACACCATCCAGATGCTCTCCATCGACGGCGTGGAAAAAGCCAAGTCCGGCCACCCCGGCACCCCCATGGCCCTCGCCTCGATCTCCTACGAGATCTTCACCCGCCACCTCCGCTACGACCCTGCCGCCCCGGCCTGGCCTGACCGTGACCGCTTCGTCCTCTCCTGCGGCCACGCCTCCATGCTCCTCTACTCCCTCCTCCACCTTGCGGGTTACGACCTCCCCCTCACGGAGCTCCAGCGCTTCCGCCAGTGGGCCTCCCGCACCCCGGGCCACCCTGAGCACCACATCACTGCGGGCGTCGAGACCACCACCGGCCCTCTTGGCCAGGGCATCTCCACGGCGGTGGGCATGGCGGCCAGCATCAAGATGCTCGCCGCCCGCTTCAACGCCGCCGCCCCCATCTCCACCGCCCGCGTCTTCGGCATCGCCTCGGACGGCGACGTCATGGAGGGCGTCAGCGGCGAAGCTGCCAGCCTCGCGGGCCACCTTGGCCTTGGCAACATCGTCTTCTTCTACGACGACAACCGCATCACCATCGACGGCGGCACTGACCTCGCCTTCTCCGAGGACGTCGCCAGGCGCTACGAAGCCTACGGCTGGCATGTCCAGCACATCGACGGCCATGACCATGACCAGATCCGCGCCGCGCTCGACGCTGCGGTCGCCGAGCAGGACCGCCCCTCCCTCATCGTTGCCCGCACGCACATCGCCATCGGATCCCCCAACAAGCAGGACACCTCCAAGGCCCACGGCGAGCCCTTGGGCGAGGGCGAGATCGCCCTCATCAAGAAGGCCATCGGCTGGCCGGAGGAACCCTTCTTCGTCCCTGAGGACGTCCGCGCGATCTTCGCTGCGCGGGCCGAGGATGGCCGCCGCGCGCGCGCCGCGTGGAAGGATGCCGTCGCCCGGCTCGAGGCCGCAGGCGGAGAGATCGCGACGCAGTACAAAAAACTCATGGCGCGCGACGTCCCGGCGAACCTCCTCGAGGAGCTCGTCAAGGTCGTGCCGGCCAAGGAGGGCCCCACGCGCGCGCACTCGGGCGTCATCGAGCAGCGCGTCGCGGCGCTCGTCCCCTCGCTCGCGGGCGGATCGGCGGACCTGAACCCCTCCACCAAGACGTACATCGAGGGCTCCCCGGCGCTCGCGCGCGGCAGGTTCGAGGGCCGGAACGTCCACTTCGGCATCCGCGAGCACGCCATGGGCGCGTTCATGAACGGCATGGCGGTCTCCGACGGCTTCATCCCGTTCGGGTCCACCTTCCTCGTCTTCAGCGACTACATGCGCCCGGCGATCCGCCTCGCCGCCCTCGGGCACCTCCAGGCCCTTTACATCTTCACGCACGACAGCGTCTACCTCGGCGAGGACGGCCCCACGCACCAGCCGGTCGAGCACCTCTGGGCGCTGCGGCTCATCCCGAACCTCGACCTCGTGAGGCCTTGCGACGCCCTCGAGTGCGCGGGCGCCTGGGCGCACGCGCTCGGGCGGCGGGGCGGCCCGACCGCGTTTGCGCTCAGCCGGCAGAGGGTCGCGAACCTCCCGCGGCCGGAGGGGTTCGATCCGGCGGTCATGCTCCGCGGCGCCTACACGATCGCGGACAGCGCGGGCGCCCCGACGCTCGTGATCATCGCCAGCGGCAGCGAGGTCGAGGTCGCCGTCGGCGTGAAGAAGATCCTCGACGCCGAGGGCGAGCGCGTGCGCGTCGTGTCGGCGCTCTGCTGGGATCAGTTCGAGCGCGAGGACGCCGCCTACCGCGACGCCGTGCTCCCGCCGGGCGTGCGGCGCGTCGTCGTCGAGGTGGGCGTGACCGCGCCGTGGCGCGCGGTCGCCGGCGCCGAGGGCCTGGTCATCGGGTGGGATGACTTCGGGAGGTCCGCGCCCGACAAGGTCCTCCAGAAGGAATTCGGGTTCACACCCGAGGCGATCGCGAAGAAGATCCGCGGCTGAGTCGTACGCCGGCGGGGGCGGATCGGGGCAGGGGAGGGGATCCGCGGCTCCCTGTCAGGCGTACGGGCACCCACTCGACGCTTGACGGGAGATACCATGCGCTCAGCCAACACCAGGATCTCATCTCGCCATCGCTTCTTCGCGGGTCTCGCCGCGATCCTCGTCGCGGCCGCGGCGCCGGCGTGCGCTGGCAGCTCCGGCGCCGACGGCGCCGACGGCGCGCCCGGCGCTGACGGGAGCGACGGCGCGAACGGACAGGACGGGGTCCAGGGGCCGAAGGGGGATCCGGGCGACTCGGTCTACGTCGACCAGAGCCTGGCCCCGATCGACAAGGCCTTCGCCGGGATCGGCGGCAAGGACCTCGTCCAGGGGCTGACCTCGATCAAGGTCTCGAGCGCCGGCGCGCTGTGGCTGCCGGGCGAGGGGTTCAGGCCGGAGGACCCGGCGCCCAAGGTCACGGCCTTCGACCTCGACCTCACCGCGGATCTCGCGGCGGACAGCATGCGGCTCGATCACTCGAGGCACATCGACTTCCTCGGGTTCCAGCTCGACCAGACGTTCAGCGAGATCGTCGCCGGCGACGTCGGCGTCGTCGACGGCGTGGAGAGCCTCTTCGGCTCCCCCACGGGCGACATGACGCCGGACCGCTGGGGCACGACGCGCAAGCACCAGCGCCTCCTGCACCCCGTGCTGATCCTCAGGGACGTCGCCGCGGATCCGGCGCTGGTGATCGACGAGGAGGGCGTGGCCCTGCTCGACGGCAGCGTGCACCACCTCGTCGTCGTGGACGATCCAGCGTCGCCGCTGACGCTCTGGGTCAACGTGGCCACCGGCTGGATCGACAAGATCTCGCTGCTCGAGAGCGAGCCGGTGGTCGGCGACGTGGCGGTCGAGGCCTTCTACTACGGCTGGGGCGCGCTCGGCGCCGGCGGCCTGCGCTTCCCGTCGGACGTGTACATCGCGCACGACGAGCGGATCGTCCGGCAGGAGGCGCGCACCGCGGTCGGGGTGAACGAGCCGATCCCGGCCGACGTGTTCACGTTCCCTGCGGGCTCGAACCCGACGTACGACGCCGACCGCGCGCGCCGCGGCGAGGCGCTGAACGAGAGCCTCCAGATCGAGCTCGGCGCGGGCCTGACGATCTACGACGCGCAGCAGACCTTCGTGAGCGACACCGTCCTCTCGCCCGGCGTGCATTACCTCGGCGGCGGCTCGCACAACTCGCTGCTCGTCGATCAGGCGAACGGCCTCGTGCTCATCGAGGCCCCGCTGGAGCAGGGCCGGAGCGAGGCGATCCTCGCGTGGGTCCAGGCGACGTTCCCGGGCAAGCCGATCACGCATGTGGTCTCGACCCATCACCACACGGATCACGCGGGCGGCGTGCGCACGATCGGCGCCGCCGGCGCCACCTCCGTGGTGAGCGCCGTGAGCGCCGACTATTTCAAGCGCGCCCTGTCGAGCCCCTCGACGGTCTACCCCGACGCGCTCTCCCTGAACCCGGTGGACGTGCCCCTCGTGACCGTCCCCGAGGACGGCGCCCTCACGCTCCCCGACGCGACGGTGCCCGTCACCCTGTTCCACATCCAGACGGCGCACGCGGCGGACATGCTGATGGCCTACGTGCCGAGCGCCCAGCTCGTCTTCCAGAGCGACCTGCTGAACCCGTCGACGCCGCTGCAGATCCTGCCCGCGTTCCTCCCGAACGCGATGGACCTGCGCGCCGCGATCATCGCGGCGGGCATCGCCTCGCCGACGCTGCTGATCGCGGGCGGCCACGGCGCAGGCCCGAACACGTTCGCGGAGCTCGAAGCCGCGCTCCCGTGACCCCCCCGCCATCCCGCCCGCGCTCCCCCGGCGCGCGAAAGCCCAGCTACCCCACCATTCCCAGGCCCACCTCGCCGTGGGATACCTCAGCGTAACTTGCACTTGAACCGGAGGGAGGCATATCGTCCGATCAGGAAGGGGTGAGCGCGGAGCTCTGTCCGGGCTCTCGCCTCCTCAGAGCCGGGGGATTCGCCGCCGGTAGAGAGAAGACCGATGAGTCAACCGCGCTCCGACGGCACGACGAGCCTGCCATCGTCACCAGCCGACACGGAAGCCGACAAGGCGAACCAGCCGGCCTCCCCCGGCTCGGACGGCCAGGGGGCCGTGGCTGCCGCCTCGGTGCGCCTCCCTGCGCCGGGCGTCACCGACCCCATCGCCATCTCCCAGATCCAGGACGCCCTGCAGGATCTCGCCCGCACCCGCACCCCTACTGCCCACGTCCTCCTCCTCGTCTACCACCGGCAGGGCGCCGAGACCGTGCGCCTCAGCGAGGGTGTCGGCATCGTCATCGGTCGCGACCCCTCCGCCGACGTCGCCATCCCCGAGCGCAGCCTCTCCAGGAGGCACGCCCGCTTCACCCTCCAGCACGGCGACGTCCTCGTCGAGGACCTCGGATCCACCAACGGCACCTTCCTCGCGGGGCAGCGCGTCGAGCGCGGCATCCTCAAGCCCGGCGAGGAGGTCATGCTCGGCGAGATCACCGCCTCCCTCCGCGTCCTCGCCAGCGCCGAGATCCCCGTCCTGAACCTCGAGGCCCTCGACGCCCTGCGCGGCGCCGTCGAGGGGGCCCGCCGCGCCTCCGAGGGTGACGACCGCCCTGCCGGCGCCACCCCTGCCGGCGGCATCCCCGCCCCCGAGGACGCCGGCATCGTCATGCGCAGCCCCGCCATGCGCCCCATCCTCGAGACCGCCATGCGCCTCGCCCGATCCTCGGCGCCCGTCCTCCTCCAGGGCGAGACCGGCAGCGGCAAGGACATGCTCGCCCGCCTCATCCACGAGGCCGGCCCCCGGCACCGGAAGCCGATCATGTGCGTGAGCTGCAGCGGCGTCCCCGCCCAGCTCCTCGAGAGCACCCTCTTCGGCCACGAGGCCCGCGCCTTCCCGGGCGCCGTCCAGCAGGAGGAGGGCGTCTTCGAGCAGGCCAGCGGCGGCACCGTCGTGCTCGACGAGGTCAGCGACCTCCCCGCCTCGGCCCAGGCCGCGCTCCTGCGCGTCCTCGAGACCAGGCGCGTCGTGCGCCTCGGATCCACCCGGGAGATCGACGTCGACGTGCGCCTCATCGCCACGACCCACCGCGACCTCGAGGCCATGAGCGAGGCCGGCACCTTCCGACCGGACCTGCTCTATCGCCTGAACGCCGTGCCGCTCCGCCTCCCGCCGCTCTGCGAGCGCCGGGAGGACATCGCGCCGCTCGCCATGCGCTTCCTCCAGCACGCCAACGACCTCCACCACCGGAAGGTCCACGGCATCGAGCCGGACGCGCTCGGGCTGCTCGAGGCGTACCCGTGGCCGGGCAACGTGCGCGAGCTCAGGAACGTCATCGAGCGCGCCGTGCTGATCGCGCCGGGCGACTCGATCACCGCGCAGGATCTGCCGGATCCGATCCGCGCGGGCAGCGCGATCCGGCGCACGCCGGCCCCGGATCGGCCGGATCCGGAGCCGGCCCCGCCTGCCCCGGCGCCCGCGTCGGGGGGCGCGGCGATGGGGCTCAAGGCGCAGATGGACCGGCTGGAGGCCGAGATCATCCTCGAGGCGCTGCGCGCGACGAGCGGCAACCTCGCCAAGGCGGCGCAGCGGCTCCGGATGCCGCTCCGCACGCTGCAGGAGAAGATGACCGTGCACGGGTTGAAGCGATCGGACTACCGCAACGACACGATCCCGCCGCGATCGAAGTAGCTCAGCCCTCGTCGTGGAGCGCGGCGAGCGCGGCGTTCCTGCCGCACGCGCCGTGCACGCCGGCGCCCGGGTGCGCGTACGACGAGCCGAGGTAGAGCCCGCGCACGGGCGTGCGATGGCGGAAGTACGGGAACACGGGCCGGAAGAAGAGCTGGTGGCGGATGTCAGCGGAGCCGCCCGCGATGTCGCCGCCGGCGAGGTTCGCGTCCATCGCCTCGAGGTCCGGCGGGGCCCAGATCGCGCGGGCGAGGACGCGGGCGCGGAAGCCCGGCGCGAGCTCCTCGATCCGGTCCTCGACGCGATCGGCGAAGCGCTCGCGCGCGGCCTCCCAGCCGCCGGGCAGCTCCGAGGGCACGTGCGAGTAGGCCCAGAGCGTGTGGCGGCCGGCGGGGGCGCGCGTCGGGTCCGCGACGGACTGCTGGCCGATCACGAGGTAGGGGTGCGACGGGAGCGCGCCCGCGCGGACCTCGCGGGTGAAGGCGGCGAGGTCGTCGAGGCTGTCTGCGGCGTGCACGACGGCGGCGCGCGCGGGCTCCTCGAGCGCCCACGGCGTGGGGCCGGCCAGCGCCCAGTCCATCTTGAAGGTGCCGAAGCCGTGCTTGAAGCGGCGCATCGCGCGCTGGACGCGGGCGGGCACGTGCTCGGGATCGAGCAGGCGCAGGAAGAGCGCGGGGGCGCCGACGTCGGCGATGATCGCGCGCGAGGCGGCGATCTCGTCGCCGCCCTCGACGCGGACGGCGGCCGCGCGGCCGGCCTTCACGATCACGCGCTCGACGCGGGCGCGGGTGCGGAGCTCGCCGCCCTTCTCCTCGACGCGGCGGAGGAGCGCGGCGGTGATCGCGCCCGCGCCGCCCTCGGGCACGCCGAAGCCGCCGCTCGAGGCGAGCAGGGCGAGGATGAAGCCGACGGCGGCGCCGCAGGGATCGTCGGGGCCGACGTCGGCGTGCAGGGCGAGCCCGGGCACGACGCGGCGCGCGGCCTCGGAGCGGAAGGTGCGCGACGAGAAGCCGCGGCCGCTCGAGAGCGCGACCTGCGCGAGGCGGAGCAGGTTCAAGGGGCCGAACCGGAGCGCGGGGCCGAGCGCGGGCAGCATGGCGAAGAGCGCGTCGAGCATGCGGGGGCCGGTGCGCGCGTGCCACGCGGCGATGCGGCGCCAGGCGGCGCCGTCGGGCTCGCCGAAGGAGGCGGCGGTCGCGTCGACGTCGCGCGCGATGGTGGGGCAGGTGCCGTCGGGCGCGGGGTGGGCGCTGTCCATCGGGGCGTGCCGCCAGACGAGGCCGGCGCCCTGGAGGTCGAGCGGCTGGAGGGCGGGGCTGGTCTGTCCGAAGGGGAAGAAGGCGGCGCCGAGGTCGTGGCGGAAGCCGGGCAGCGTGGCCTCGCGGGTACGGACCGCGCCGCCGGGCTCGGGCTCCGCCTCGAGCACGAGCACGGACCACCCCGCGCGGACGAGGTACGCCGCCGCCGTGAGGCCGTTCGGTCCCGCACCCACCACGATCGCGTCCGGCGGCACGTGGCCCGATTAGCCCAGGACGCCGGCGCTCGCCATCGGGGTCTGGGGCGGAGGGCGCCGTAGGCGACCCGGAGCCCCATCGTCCAAGCGCGTGCTCGACAGCACCGCGCGGTCCTGATACGTCGCGCGCCAAGGAGAACCGAACCCGTGGCCAAGAACGAAGCACCGAAGACCGCCATCTCGCCCACCCGGAGCGAGGACTACCCCGAGTGGTACCAGCAGGTCGTGCGCGCGGCCGACCTGGCGGAGAGCTCGCCGGTGCGCGGCTGCATGGTGATCAAGCCGTGGGGCTACGCGATCTGGGAGAACATCCAGCGCGAGCTCGACGCGATGTTCAAGGCGACCGGGCACAAGAACGCATACTTCCCGCTGTTCATCCCGAAGTCGTTCCTCGAGAAGGAGGCCGAGCACGTCGAGGGCTTCGCGAAGGAGTGCGCGATCGTGACGCACCACCGCCTGGTGCCCGGCCCCGGCGGCGGGCTCATCCCCGATCCGCAGGCGAGGCTGGAGGAGCCGCTCATCGTGCGGCCGACGTCGGAGACGATCATCGGCGCGGCGTTCGCGAGCTGGGTGCAGAGCTACCGGGACCTGCCGCTGCTGATCAACCAGTGGGCGAACGTGGTGCGCTGGGAGCTCCGGACGAGGCTGTTCCTGCGCACGGCGGAGTTCCTCTGGCAGGAGGGCCACACGGCGCACGCGACCGAGGCCGAGGCGCGCGAGGAGACGCTCCGGATGCTGGGCGTGTACGCCACGTTCGCGCGCGATTTCATGGCGATGCCGGTGATCGAGGGCGCGAAGACGGCGAGCGAGCGGTTCCCCGGCGCGGTCGACACGTACGCGATCGAGGCGATGATGCAGGACCGGAAGGCGCTGCAGGCCGGGACGTCGCATTTCCTCGGGCAGAACTTCTCGCGGGCGAGCGGGATCAAGTTCCAGACGCGCGAGGAGAAGGAGGAGCACGCGTGGACGACGTCGTGGGGCGTGTCGACGCGGCTCGTGGGCGGCCTGATCATGACGCACGCGGACGACGACGGCATGGTGCTGCCGCCGCGGCTGGCCCCCGCGCACGCGGTGATCCTGCCGGTGTACCGGGGCGACGACACGCGCGCGCAGATCGACGCGTACTGCCATAACCTGCAACAGAAGCTTCAGGAGCACCGCTTCCACACGCGGCAAGTCGAAGTGGAGGTCGATCGGCGCGACATCCGCGGCGGGGACAAGCAGTGGGAGTGGGTGAAGAAGGGGGTGCCGCTCCGGATCGAGGTGGGGCCGCGCGACGTCGACGCCAAGAAGGTGATGTTCGCCCGTCGTGATCGACCGGTGAAGGAGAAAACCTCGATGGATCGCGATGAATTCGCCTCGCGGATCGGTGAGATCCTGGAGGAGATCCAGACGAACCTGTTCGCGAGGGCGCGCACCAACCGAGACGCGAACACGCGCGTGATCGAGAGCAAGGCGGACTTCGACGCGTTCTTCACGCCGAAGGGCGGGGAGAAGGAGATCCACGGCGGGTTCGCGCTTGCGCACTGGTCCGGTGATCCGGCCGTGGAGGCCGCGGTGAAGGATCAGCACAAGGTGACGATCCGCTGCATCCCGAGCGGCGGCTTCGAGGGCGCGCCCTGGGCCGACGCGCTGTCGGGCGAGGGGACCTGCATCTTCACGGGCCAGCCGAGCCCGCGGCGGGTGGTGTTCGCGAAGTCGTACTAGTCGCGCGCAGCGAGCGCGGCGGCGGTGATGGACGCCCAGTCGGCGTCGGCAGGCAGGCGGCCCTCGGCCGACTCGGGCCGGCCGCCGCCGCGACCGCCGGCGAGGGTGGCGGCGCGCTTCAGGAAGGCGCCGCAGGGAAACGTGCTCGCGGCGCCGCGGGCGACGAGCGCGAGCGTGCCGTCGGGCGCGCGGCCCGCGAGCAGCGCCACGGCGTCGGGGCGGGTGGTGATGCGCCGCGCGACCTTGCGGAGGAGATCGACGGTGGCGTCCTCGACGACCCCGATCACGAGGACGTCGCCGGAAGCGTCGCCACGCGCCGCGGCGGCCCGGGCGAGGAGCTCGTCGGCGAGCGCGTCGGCGACGCGGAGGCGGGCGTGGCCGAGTGCCTCGCGGGCCTCGGCGAGCTCGCGGTGGAGCTTGTCGACGGCGGCGCGCACGTCGAGGGGGCCGCAGGTGAAGTCGCGGGCGAGGGCACGCAGCGCGCCGGCCTCGGCGGCGAGCTCGGCCGCCGCACGCCGGCCGGCCGAGAAGACGACGCGGGCCTTGCCCTTGTAGCGCTCGATCGCCGTGACGCGCACGAGGCCGACCTGCGCGGTGCGGAGGCAATGCGTGCCGCCGCAGGGAGAGACGTCGAAGCCGCCGATGTCGACGACGCGGATGTTCTCGGTGACCTTGGGGGCGCGGCGGAGCGGCAGGCGCGCGATGGCTGCGGGGTCGGGGAAGTACTGGCGCACGGGGAGATCGTCCTCGATGACGGCGTTCACGAGCGCCTCGGCGCGGGCGACGCGGGCCTCGTCGAGCGTGACCTGGTCGACGTCGAGGGTGCACGCGGTCTCGCCGAGGCGCGCGGAGACGGTCGCCGCGCCGGCCTCGTCCTCGAGCGCGCGCGAGAGCATGTGCTGGGCAGTGTGCAGGGCCATGTGCAGGCGCCGCCGCGCGCGCGCGACGTCGCCGTCCACGCGCGCGCCGGCGGCGAGCGCGTCCGGGGGCGGCGCGCCGAGGACGTGGTGGACCACGCCGTCGTCGCTCACCTGCGTGTCGACGATCGGCACGCCGGCGATCGCCCCGCGATCGCCCATCTGCCCGCCGGACTCCGGATAGAACGCGGTGCGATCGAGGATCACGGAGGGAGCTCCCTCCCACGCGGCGTGCGCGAGCACCAGGGCGTCGAAGTGGAGCAGGAGGGGGTCGTCGTGGTGGAGGCGGAGGGTAGGGGGCATGGCTCAGCGCCCGAGCGCGGGGAGGAGGTGCTCGGCGAGGATCGACGGCAGGAGGCGGAGCTGCGCGCAGTGGTCCTCGCGGCTCGCGCCGGCGTAGCCGCGCACGAACAGGCTGCCGCCGTCATACATCCGCGTGAGCTGGAAGGGATCGCTCTCGGTCGGCGACACGGCGATCGGGCTCGCGCCGAGCTCGCGGAGAAGGAACGACGCGGCCTCGCCCGTGGAGGCATAGCCGTATGTCGGGACCGCGGTGTGCGTGAGGTAGAACAGCGGGCCGCCGCGCGCGGCGGCGCTCGCCATGGCGACGTACGGGGCGAGCTGGCCGGGCACGAGATCGGCGCGGCCGGGCGCGTAGCCGGCGTAGAGCGAGTCGAGCAGGATGAGCGCGTCGAGCTGGGCGGTGCTCGGGGCGGAGGGCGCGCCGCGCGGCGCGCGATCCGGAGCCCCGAAGGTCAGATCCGGCCGAACGAGGATGCGGGCGACGGCGCCGGAGCCGGCGCTCCAGGACGAGACGGCGACGCGGCGGGCATGCGCCGCCGGGATGCCGGCCGCCTCCGCGACGGCGCGATCGATCGAGGCGCGGAGCGCCTCCCAGGCGCCTTGTGCCATGGCGCGCGCGTAATCGCTGGAGCGGGTGCCGGCGTCGACGGCCGCGACGACGAGGCCGAGCTCGAGCGGGGCGAGCTCCTTGCGGACCGGCTCCGCGCCGTGGAAATGCACGAGCAGGTCGTAGCCGCCGCCCGGCTCCACGGCTTCCGGGGCGACCAGCAGCTTGCCGAGCGGGAGCGGGCGCCACGCGCCGTACGCGCCGAAGCCGCGGTCGGGGAAATCGCAGCTCGGCTCGGCGTCGTCCTCGGGGATCGCGATCGCCTCCGGCTCGGCGCCGCTCGGCAACGGGGGGGGGACGAGCGGCCCGGCGGCGCCGGCGGACGCTGCGGGGGCCGCGCCGCTTCCTCCTGCGCGCGGCGCGCGACCCGCGGCGAGCCCGCCGATGACCACGGCGAGGCTCGCGGCGAGCAGCAGCGCGTCGCGGAGCTGTCGCCCGCGGCTGCTCAGAAGCCGGGATTGGTCACGGTGGGGACCCACTTGGACGGCTTGGTGGACGCACTGCCGGACGGCGCGGCCGTCGCCTTGCCGCCGGGGCCGCCGCTCTTGGCCTGCGGCCCGCTCCCGTTCTTCGGATCCTGGTCGTCCTGATCCGGCAGGCTGTTCACGTCAAGCGCGGCGCTGGAGCTCGGCGTCGGCGCGGCGGTCGCGGTCGCCGTCGGCGCGGCCGTCGCGGTGTCGGCCGCCACGGGGGAGGGCTGCTCGAGCGGCGCCGCAGGCGCGTCCGCCGAGCGGCCGCGCGCGAAGAGGAGGATGAGCCCGCCCACGCCGAGCGCCGCGACGAGGCCGACGGCCGCGGCGAGCGCGATCCCGGAGCGCCGGCGCCCGGCCGGGAGCTCGGCGGGCAGGGCGAGCTCGTGCGCCGGCGAGCTCAGCACGGCGGAGTTGGGCAGCTCCTCGGCCAGCGCCTGCGGCGTCCCCGCGCGCGTCGGCACGAGATCCCGCCCGACGCCGGAGCGCATCTGCGTGAGCACCAGCCCGCTCACCCCCTCGTGCACGAGCGGCGTATCGATGATCGGCGTCGAGGCGCGCTCGTCGAGCAGGCGGACCGCGTCGCGGAGCTGCGCGCGCCGCTTCTGCCCCCGATCCCCCATCAGCGTGCGGATGAAGTTCCCGATGTCGTCGCTCGTGACCGGGGGCTCCTTCGCGAGCACCTCCTGCACCGCGCGCTCCAGCTCGATCATCGTCTGGTAGCGCTTGTCCGCATCCTTGTGCAGGCACTTGAGCAGGACCTGCTCCAGATCGGCGGGGAACTTCGGGTTCCTCGCGCGCGGCGGGAGCACCGGCTTGGCGATGATGTTCTGCATCGTGACGAGGTCGGTGTCGCCCGCGAACGGGTGGACGCCGGTCGCGAGCCGGTAGAGGACGATCCCCATCGCGAAGATGTCGGTGCGCCGGTCGACCTGCCCGCCGCGCGCCTGCTCCGGGGACATGTACGGGATCTTCCCCTTGAGTTGCCCCGCCGTGGTCTCGCCGCTCGCGCGGTTGGTCGCCTTCGCGACGCCGAAGTCGACGAGCTTGACGTGCCCGTCGTACGTGACGAGCACGTTCTGCGGCGAGACGTCGCGGTGCACCACGCCGTAGAGCTGGTCGTTCTCGTCGCGCAGCTCGTGGGCCGCGTGCAGCCCCATGCACGCCTGCGCGACGATCCGCAGCGTGATCCGGTGCGGGATGAGGATGTCATTCTTCTTCGACGCCCTGGCGAGCACGCTCAGCGCCTCGCCGTCGATCCACTCCATGACGATGTAGAGCACGTCGTCCTGCTCGCCGAGGTCGAGGATCTCCGCGACGTTCGGGTGGTGGATCTTGGCGGCGAGCCCGGCCTCCTCGAGGAACATCTTCTCGAACATCGGGTCGTCCGAGAGCGTCGGGAGCATCGTCTTCACGGCGACGGTCTTCTGGAACCCGCGCGAGCCCTTCTGCCGCGCGGCCCAGACCGTGGCCATCCCGCCCTGCGCGACCGGCAAGAGGAGCTCGTAGCGTCCGAGCTCCTTTCCAGGCGAAAGACTTTGATTGTTGCTCATCGGGCCGGGCTCGGGGGGGCGGGGCGGAGGGCGCGCCACGTGGAGCGCGACCCGGAGCCCCGAGTTCGAATAGGCGTGCGCTTGACGCCCCCGCGTCAAGATGCCGATACGAGTGCGTAGCTTACCACCGCTGGCCCGCGGTGGACCAATGCTTGCTGAACAGGTGGTGGGAGGTTGGAGAGGAGGTGGGAGGGCAGGGCCCTGGGTCCGGGCCGCGCTCCCCCCGACCCAGGCCCCGCAGCGGCGATCAGGCGCCGGGCGGGACGGGGGCGCCCCAGAGCTTCTGGTAGATCTTCGAGAGGCGCTCGCTGGTCTCGGCGGTGAAGCCGTTCATCGGGTAGGGCCACTTGAAGCCGTCGCCCATGGCCTGGTTGCAGGAGAACGAGACGAGCAGGTCGACGGGCACCGGGTTGTTCGGGCGCACCATCGAGATGCCGAGGCCCGGGTAGAAGCAGTTGCCGCGGTCCCCGGAGAAGCTCGACTCGCTGCCGAAGATGTCGAGGAGCTCGTTCTTGGCCTCCTCGTCGACGAGCGGCTGCTGGGCGAGGATGACGAAGTTCTTGAACCGCGGGAGCTGCTGCTGCGGCTGCACCTGCGGCGTGGTCGGCTGGCCGGGGATCAGGCCCGGCGGGATGACGCCGGGTGGCAGGACCTGCTGGAGGCCCTGGAGCGCCTGCTGGCCCATCTGCTGGAGCTCGGGCGGGATGCCGGGGATGAGCGCAGGCCCCGCAGGCGCCGGGGTCACGGGCGCCGGCGCCGGGGCCTCCTGGCCCTGGAGGCGGAGCACGGTGATCTGGGCCTGATCCATCTGGTCGAACGGCGCGGTCCGGCTCGCGCAGCCGTAGACGAAGGGGGCCATCAACGCAAAGCCTGCGAACGTGCGTAGGGTGAGGTTCATATCTTTATAGACGACGCTGTAGCACGGGTATGCGCTCGGAGGGCAAGCTCCGCCGCTCGCAATTTGCTCCTGGGGGGCAGGGCCCCCAGCCGATGAGGGGGCGGAGCGCGCTCCACGTTCGGGGGCTCCGCGCGGACGAGCCGCGCTGCGCCCCCGACCCGCTCCACGTTCGGGGGCTCCGCGCGGACGAGCCGCGCTGCGCCCCCGACCCCCCGCTCCCGATGGTCGCTACCCCGGGGAGCGTTCAACCCCGGGGCGGTCACATCGAGCTCGCGCCGAACTCGTAGAGGTCGCGGATCTCGTCGACCCGGCGGGTGATGTCCTCCCGGGTGACGCTTGCGATCCGGCGCGTACCGATCGCCTCGACGCAGAACGAGGCGGTCGCCGTCGCGTAGAGCATGGCCCGGCGGAGGGCGAGGGGGGTGACCTGCGCCTGGGTGGCCAGGTACCCGAGCAGCCCGCCGGCGAACGAGTCCCCGGCCCCGGTGGGATCGATCACGTCCTCGAGGGGGAAGCCGGGCGCGGCGAAGACGCCCTCCTCGTCGAAGAGGAGGGCGCCGTGCTCGCCGCGCTTGATAATCAGCCGGCGCGGGCCGCGCGTCAGGATGTCCTTCGCCGCCCGGCGGATGTTGTAGATGCCCGAGAGCTGCCGCGCCTCCTCGTCGTTGACGACCAGCGTGTCGATGCGGCGCAGCATCGAGGCCACGGTCCGGGGCTCGCCCGAGATCCAGAAGTTCATCGTGTCGGCGAGCACGAACCGCGGGGCGCGGATCTGCTCGAGCACGTCGAGCTGGAGCGCCGGGTGGATGTTGCCGAGCAGCACGAACGGCGTGTCGCGGTAGGACTCGGGGAGCCGGGGCGCGAAGGACGCGAACACGTTGAGCTGCGTGTCGAGCGTGGTGCGGTGGATGAGGTCCTCGTCGTAGCGTCCGGACCAGCGGAACGTCTTGCCCTCGGCCCGCTCGATCCCCTCGACGTCGATGCCGCGGGCGCGCATGGCGTCGAGGGTCTCCGCCGGGAAATCGTCGCCGACGACCGCGACGACGCGGACCGGCGCGAAGGTGGAGGCAGCGAACGAGGAGTACGTGGCCGAGCCGCCGACGACGTCCCTGGCGCTGCCGGTGGGGAGCTCGAGGTCGTCGAAGGCCATCGAGCCGACGATGAGGATGGCGGATGAGGTCGTCACGGTGCCCGTTCTAGCGGGCTTCTCGCGAGGGGGCTAGCCCTGACGCGGGCGCGGGCCGATGAGCCACTCGATACGAGCCCGGGCGTCCGGCGGGATCGCGTCGGGGGACGTCATGATCGCGTTCTTGAGCGCGGAGCGCGCGGGGCTCTCGGACACGTCGGGCAGGCCGTGGGCGAGCGCGCGGGCCACCTCCTTCGCGTGCACGACGTTCCGGTTGAGCACGGCGATCACGGCGTCGACGGTGACGGCCTCCTCGGTGCTGTGCCAGCAGTCGTAGTCGGTGCTGAGCGCGAGCGTCGCGTAGGGGAGCTCCGCCTCCCGGGCGAGCTTCGCCTCGGGCATGTTGGTCATGCCGATGACCGCGACGCCCCAGCCCCGGTAGACGAGGCTCTCGGCGCGCGTCGAGAACTGCGGCCCCTCGATGCAGACGTACGCGCCGCCGCGGTGGACGCGGGCGCGGGTCCCCCGCGCGGCCTCGTACACGGCGGCCGCCATGATCGGGCAGATCGGGTCCGAGAAGGCGACGTGCGCGACCACGCCCTCGTCGAAGAAGGTCGACGCCCGGCGCTTCGTGAGGTCGATGAACTGGTCGACGACGACCAGGTCGCCCGGGGCGATCTCCTCGCGCATCGAGCCGACCGCGCTGACGCTGAGCACGTGCGTCGCGCCGAGCATCTTCAGCGCGCAGATGTTCGCGCGGTAGTTGATCGTCGACGGCGAGAAGCGGTGCCCCCGCCCGTGGCGCGGCAGGAACAGCACGGTCGCGTCGCCGCCCTTCACCCGCCCGCGCAGGATCGCGTCGCTCGGCAGCCCGAAAGGCGTCGCGACGGAGACCTCCTCGACGTCGTCGAGCCACCCCATCTCGTAGAGTCCGCTCCCCCCGATGACCGCGAGCACGCCTTTCATCGCTCACCCTTTCGATCCGCGAGCAGCCGCTCGCAGAGCAGCGCGCGCCGGTGCCGGCGGCAGCGCTCCGCGAAGACGACCGAGCGGAGCTGCTCGTACGCCCTGTTGATCTCGTCGTTCACGATCACGTAGTCGAAGAACCCGTAGTGCTCGATCTCGCCCTTGGCGTTGTGCAGGCGCCGGAGCGTGGTCTGCTCGTCCTCGGTGCCGCGACCGCGCAGGCGCCGCTCGAGCTCGGAGAGCGACGGCGGGAGGATGAACACGGTCACCGCCTCGGGCAGGCTCGCGCGGATCTGCCGCGCGCCCTGGTGATCGACGTCGAAGAGCACGCCCCGCGCGGTGGCGCGGGCGATCTCGATCTCCTTGAGGCTCGTGCCGTAGAGGTGCCCGTGCACCCGCGCCCACTCGGCGAACGCGCCGATGCGGATCATCTGCTCGAACGTCGCGGTGTCCACGAAGTGGTACTCGCGGCCGTCGACCTCGGTCGGCCGCGGGCGGCGCGTGGTGTGGGAGACCGAGAAGCGGAGGTCGGGGAACTCGCTGCGCAGCCGGCCGCAGAGCGTCGTCTTGCCGGCCCCGGAGGGGGACGAGACGATGAGGAGAAGGAAGTCGTCCGCGGGAAGTTCAGTCGACATGCGCTCCTGCTACTCGACGTTCTGCGCCTGCTCCCGCAGGCGCTCGAGCTCCACCTTGATCGCCACGACGCGCTGCGAGACGGCGGCGTCCTGCGCCTTCGCCCCGAGCGTGTTGGCCTCGCGTACCATCTCCTGCAAGAGAAAGTCGAGCCTCCGGCCGCAGGGCTCGCCGCTCGCGTCCCCCAGCACCCCCTCGAACTGATCGAGGTGGCTCCGGAGCCGCGTGACCTCCTCGGCCACGTCGCTCCGGTCGGCGAGCAGCGCCACCTCCGCCTCGACGCGCCCCGCGTCGACGCCCGCCTCCACGCCCGCGAGCAGGCGCGAGAGGCGCTCGCGGAGCCGCTCGCGCAGGGCGTCGCGCGCGCCGTCGGCGCGGGCGGCGACCTCGCCCGCGAGCGCGCGCACCTTCTCGACGCGGGCCCGCATGTCGGCGGCGAGCGCGTCTCCCTCGCGGCGGCACATCGCCTCCATCGCCGTGATCGCCCGCTCGATCGCGGTCCGGACGGCCTCGCGGGCCGCCTCCAGCTCGGCGCCGCCCACCGGCGCGAACAGGTCGGGCACCGCCGCGAGCAGCGAGAGCGGGACCGGGTCGCCCGGGGCGAGATCGTCGCGCAGCTCGGCGAGCGCGCGGAACGCGGCGCGCGCCCGCGCCCTGTCGAGCGTGACGGGCGCGTGCGCCTGCCCCTCGGCGCGCACGATCAGCTCGACGCGCCCGCGGCGGAGCCGCTCGCGCGCGACCTGCTCGGCGAACATCGTGAGGTCCGCGAGCTCGCGGGGCAGCTTCGCCCTGACGTCGAGGAAGCGCTGGTTCACGGACCGGACCTCGGCGACGAGCCGCCCCTCGGCCAGCGCGGCGTCGCCGAGACCGAAGCCGGTCATGCTCCGCACGCCCGCCGTCTCCGGCTACGTCGCCTCGGCCGCCGGCCTCGGGAGCTCCACCCTGCCGGAGGTCATGCTCGCCGACGCCGCGGAGGGGCCTCGCTCGCGCAGCGCGCGCAGGTACTCCACCGTGGGCGCGATCCCGTCCTCCCACCGCACGCGGGGCTCGTACCCGATGAGCTCCTTGGCGCGGGAGATGTCGGCCAGCGAGTGGCGGATGTCGCCGGCGCGCGGGGCGAGGTGCTCGACCTCCACGTCGCGGCCGAGCACGCGCGAGATCTCCCGGCACAGCGCGTTCAGCGCGATCCGCCGGCCGCCGGCGATGTTCATCACCTCGCCTGCGAACGCCCGCGGCGCCGTCGCCGCGAGCAGGTTCGCGAGCACCGCGTTGTCGACGTAGCAGAAGTCGCGCGTCTGCTCGCCGTCGCCGAAGATCGGGATCGGCCGGCCGGAGAGGGCGGCGTCCACGAAGCGGGGGATCGCGGCCGCGTACGCGCCGTCCGGCGTCTGGTTGGGCCCGAAGACGTTGAAGTACCGGAGGTTCACCGTCTCCAGCTTGTAGATGCCGGCGAAGACCTTGAGGTAGTGCTCGCAGGCGAGCTTCGTCACCGCGTAGGGCGAGAGCGGCATCGGCGTCATGCCCTCGTGCTTCGGCAGCTCCGGCGTCTCCCCGTACGCGCTCGACGACGCCGCGAACACCACGCGCCGTACCCCCTCGCGCCGGGCGACGTCGAGCACCGTGACCGTGCCCCCGACGTTGGCCGAGTCCGACTCGATCGGCGCCTCGACGCTGCGCGGCACCGAGCCGAGCGCGCCCTCGTGGAAGATCACCTCGACCCCCTTCGCGGCCGCGGCGACCGCGGCCGCGTCGCGGATGTCGCCGGTGATCCGCTCGATCAGCGACTGCGCCGGGATCCCGTCGAGGTGCTCCCAGCGCCCCGTCGCGAGGTTGTCGAGGACGCGGACGCGCTCGCCCGCGGCGGTGAGCGCCGCGACGAGGTTCGATCCGATGAAGCCGGCGCCGCCGGTGACCAAGAAACGAGGCGTGGGTGACATCTGTGCTCCCGGGCGAGCGCCTACTTCTTCTTGAAGAGCGCGTCGAGCTTCGAACGCGCGCCTGCGATGCGCGCGGAATTATCCTCCGGCACGCCGTTCTTGAACGTGAAGAAGGTGCAGAAGTTCGCCCGCTCCCGCTCCGGGATGTACTCGGCGATGTGCTCCTTGCACTGGTTGTGGGCGGAGGGATCCCAGTGCTCGCAGTTCTTGCAGCAGTGCAGATCCACGCCGCAGTGGGGGCAGGTGTCCGCCCGCTGCAGCTTCACCTCGAAGAACAGCTCGTTCTTGCACTTGTGGCAGAAGTGCCGCTTCGCCTCGACCTTCGGGATCCAGCTCATCTCCTCCGCTCCACGTCGTTCCATGTCCAGCGCCCGCATGCCGGCGCCCACCCCCCCATGCCTACCAGGTGCGGGGCGCCGGGGGTACCGCGGCGCTCCAGGCGTGCGCGGACACGCGGCGTCAGACGAGCCCCTTGCGCCGCTGGATGTCGCCCATGACGCGCTGGTACTCGACCTCCCAGGTGCGCGAGCCCTCCTGCACGTGCCGGAGCTTGCTCCGCACCTCGGTGTCGAGCGCCTCGTCGACGTCGAGGTGCTTGCGGAGGATCGGCCTCATCCGGCGCCGCAGATCGTGGTCCTCCACGAAGACCTCGTCGACGTTGCCCGAGTGCATCAGCATCTCGATCAGCTGGTCGAGCAGGTAGTCGAGCATCTCGTCGCCCACCTTGATCCCCTTCTGATCGGCGGCCAGGCGCCGGAGCCGGCCGAGCTCGCTCTGGGGCAGCCCGCGGGACTGGAGCAGGTCCTTCGCCCGCTCGGTCGCTTCGCGCTCGGCCTGCAGGTAGCTCGCGAACACGGACTCGAGGTCCGTGGCGACTTCTTTTCTAGATTCGCACTCGATATCACGGTTTTCCACGAGCGCGCGCACGATTTCTTCACTGAGGGGGGCGATTTTGCCGCTAAAGAGGCGCATCCAACGTCCGTAGCTTGAGGAGCGGTCGAAGTCTGGCTCATCCCAAGCGGGCTCTTCCTTGCCCGCGCGGGGTGTGTCTGGCTCGTCCGAAAGGTACGGGCCGCGTCTCGGAGATGTCAACGCAGCCGGAGGTCGTCGCGGCGGGGGTCGGGGCCGCTCGTCTGATCATGTCCCCCGGATCGATCCTGGGGAAGCTCACGTACGCGTGATCTTCGTCCAGGTCGAGATGGCGGGCGACGGCATGCGGGGCCTCTCCGGATGGGCTCGATCGTGACCACCGCTAGCAGGAGCAGCACGCGATGATGACGGGTAAGGACGCGATGGCACGCAGTGTTCGGCCTCAGCCGGGCGCGGTCGGCAACGATGCGGGGCTTGACCTCGACGCGCGCAAGCGCCGGATCATCCGGCGGGGCGCGGTCGGCAACGCCGCATCTCCGGCCTCGCAGACGGTGCTGGCCGAGGTCGGCAGCATCCAGCGGGTCTCCAAGGGGCGACCGCTGATCACCCAGGGCGACGCCGTGACGGCGATCGCGATGCTCAGCCTCGGCCGGGTCCGGCTGGCGCGGGGCATGAGCGACGGCCGCACGCTCTCGCTCGGCTACCGCGGCGCGGGCGACATCCTCGGCGAGGCCGCGCTCGGCGGGGTGACCGCCCACCGCGAGAGCGCGATCGCGACGGAGGACGTCGAGGCGCTGCTCATCCCGCTCCAGACGTTCCGCAGCCTCATGGCGAGCGACGCGAGCTTCGCGGCCGCGCTCGTGACAACGCTGGTGGAGCGCCACACGGACACCGAGGAGCGGCTGGCCTCGATGCTCTTCCGGAACGTGGAGGCGCGCCTCTGCGAGTTCCTGCTCAAGGCGGCCGCCCGCTGGGGCATCCCGGACCCGCGCGGCGTGCTCATCTCGGCGCCGTTCACGCACCAGGAGATGGCGAGCATGATCGGCTCGACGCGCGAGACCGTGACGCTCACCCTCGGCGACCTCCGCCGCAAGGGGATCATCGAGATCGACCGGCGCCGCATCGTCGTCCTCGATCGCGACGCCCTGAAGGGCCGCATCTAACCCGTCCCGCCCCGCCCCCGGCGCCCCCCCCGAGGGGGGGCACCGTCCTCCCGTCCCCACCCCAGCTGTCCGCCCGCCCGGCCGCCTCCCGATACGGCCGGCGGTGCCCCCTCGCGTCCCGCGGCCTCTGGCACGAGCTCCCTCGGAGTCACGACTTTCGGGAAACGAGTCCAATTACGGCAGCGGTGCAGCTCCTCGGGGTAGCGACCAGCGGGAGCATGGGGGCTCGGGGGCGCAGCGCGGCTTGTCCGCGCGGAGCCCCCGAACGTGCAACGCGGGCGAAGCCCCCTCATCGGCGGCGGCCCTGCCGCCTAGCCCTCGCGCTTCGTCGAGCCGGGGGGCGAGCGCAGGGGGCGGGTCCCGATCTTCAGCCTGCGCTTGACCGCCTGCTTCTGTCGGTCCTTGTAGCGCGCGTGGCTGGCCTCGCCGACCTCGTTGGCCGCCTCGGTCTCGCGGTCGAGGAGCTGGAACTCGCAGAGCACGAAGATGATCGGTCCGAGCGACCACGCGGCGGGCGGCGCCATCTCGAGGATCTCGGCTGGTAGCCGCACCGGCAGATCGACCACGAAGTGGATGACCCGATAGCTCCTGTCGCTGAAGCTGTTGTCACCCAAGGTCAACCCGTCGTCGACGCCGGTCTGGAACTGCTCGAGCATCGGCAGGAGGAACGGCCGGGCCTCGCAGTAGCTCCGGAACTGAAGGATCGTGTTGATGCTCTCGCGCGGCACGACGTAGCTGAACGGGAGCAGCCGCTCCGAGAGGTAGAGCAGCACCGGCAGGATGTCGTCCACGCTCCGCGTCACGATCCGGAACCGGAGCTTGTCGTAGATGGCCGCCGCCGTCGTGTCGGCCTTGGAGAGCAGCTTCGTGTAGAGCGAGTCCTTGTTCTTGCGCCCGCCGATGAACTCGGTGATCGGGAAGCCCGCGGCGAGCATGCCGCCGATCACCCGGTAGACCTTCTCCTCCACCAGGTGGAAGACGTCCTGGTCCGACATCGGGATCGAGAAGAGCAGCTCGCGCCCGGCGACGTGGTGGATGATGTGCATCGCCTTGAGGATCGTGCACGCGCAGAGCTGCCGGTGCCCCTTGCCCGAGGCGAGCATCAGGAGCTCCTCCACCGAGGCGCGGGCCACCGGGCTCGGGATCGGGAAGTCGAAGTGGCGCCGCAGGTAGGCGATCGCCTCGCCCTTGACGTTCTCGAGGTGCGCGCGATCGCCCGGCTCATCCGGGCGGAACTCCTGCGCGACGAGGATCTCCCGCGCTGCCTCCTCGCTCTCGAGGTGGAGCCGGTGCCAGTCGATGACCGAGTCGCCGCGCAGGATGAGGTGCACGGACTCGAGGTCCATCAAGGTGAACTCTTCGAGTCGCTTGAGTCGGCCGACGGCGTCCTGCGTCATGACCTCGTGCTAGCGGGGCAGGGCCCCAGCCCATGAGGGAGCTGCGCCCTCCACGCTCCCGATGGTCCCTACCGCGAGGAGCTGCACCGATCCGAAATGAGCCAGCTCCCCGCCCCGAAATCCTGTCATCAGGCAGCAGGGGCGCCGGGCGGCGCCGCGGGCGGGTTCGGGGTGCGGCCGAGCGAGAGAGTGCCCCAGAAGATGCCGATCGTGAGCGCCACCACGGCCGCGTGTCCGAGGTAGGCGCCGCTGCAGCCAATGGCGGCGAACGGGGTCAGGGCAACCAGGTACCAGGGGGTGATCCTCATCGGTCCTCCATCCTCGCTTCCGGCGGCTCCGCAATTGCCGCCTGTGCGCTCCCTCCGGGGGGCCATGTCGCTGACTGCATGCCTCCCCGTCCGGAACGAGTAAGATTATGTAGGATAAGATGCCACACCCCTGTGGTGCGGGCCAAGAAGTAGCGGGAGTCCGGGGAACGCATCAAGTGAATTCGTCCTCACGTTCCGTTCCGCGCCGCCGCTCTGGCCGTGGCGTAAATAATAAATGAAGCAATTTCAAATGGATGAAGCGAAGGATCTCATCCAGCTCCTCCATAGCGTGGGCGTGGGCTTCTGGACTCGAGGTGCCGCCTGAGAGACACGCCCGCAAGGAGGGATCCGCGCTTGCCTCGGACCGGTGCGGCAAGCAGGGATGCGCGCTTGCCCTGGACCGGTGCGCCGTGTCAACCCTTTCCGACGCAGGCGTGCAGCCTGGGTGGCAGCTCACGGTGTGGGTGAATGTGCCGTGACGCAGGTGCGCCGGCGTTCAGGGCTGCCGGCGGGGGTCAGCGGATCGGGAGCGTGATGCGGTCCGCGTCGCCGAGGTCGATGGAGCGACGCTCGGAGCCGTGGCCCAGCGTCCGGTCCACGGTGATCTCCAGCGCGTACGAGCCGTCGGGCAGGCTCACCCTGGTGACCAGCGAGCGCGGAGCCGTGCCCGGTGCGAAGCGCCACGAGCTGCCGTGCAGCGACGTGCCCTCGCCGCTGGCGCGACCGGATGCATCGGTCCAGGCGACATCGAGGCCGACGACGGTGGCGGCGTCGTCGATCCGGAGCTCGATCTCGCGCTCCTTCGGGAGCTGTGGGAGGAGGATGGACCCTCCGACCAGCAGGCCTGCGACGAGGATCAGCGGGGCGAGGCGACGCATCCACGCCGGGCGCGCGGGCGCGGGCTCGGGCTCGGGCCGCGGCGCATCTTCGATCGCCCTGGGCGCCTCGTCGACGGGGCGCGGGGCGCAGGGCGCCGGAGGCGACCCGGAGCCCCGCATGTCGACGGGGCGCGGGGCGCAGGGCGCCGGAGGCGACCCGGAGCCCCGCATGTC
>CAYQYG010000013.1:29234-47501 GCA_964421485.1 uncultured Polyangiaceae bacterium
CGGGGCGCGGGGCGCAGGGCGCCGGAGGCGACCCGGAGCCCCGCATGTCAACGGGGCGCGGGGCGCAGGGCGCCGGAGGCGACCCGGAGCCCCGCATGTCAACGGGCGCGCTCATCCGCCCCGCGGCTCCTGCCGGTCCGCACCGGGCTCCGCTTCCATGCGGCCGGTGAGCTTCTCCCAGAGGTGCCAGCCGCCGACGAACGCGGAGTACGCGACGATCGCGCCGACCGCGTACAGGTCGTAGATCATGATGCGGCCGACGACGTAGTTGGCCTGATCGGCGTGCATCACACGCGTGACGATCCAGGCGACGAAGCTCAGGAAGAGCACCGCCGTCACGGTCCCGAAGAGGACGAAGAACCACCGCATGGAGGGGAGGCAACCTGGCCGCAGGCGGCGGGGAAGTCAATCCGGGCGCACGACGTGGAGCGCGACCCGGACGCCGATGGGTCGCGTTCGACGCCTGCGCCCCGAGCTCGTCAGGGGGCGCGGCCGGCCGCGGAGGCGCGGATGCGCCGGACCAGGCCGTCGATGACCGGCTGCGGGAGATCGAACGGGGGCATCTTGCTCCCGCCCCTCCGGATTGCCTCGGCGATCTGCGCGTCGGTCACGCGACCCTGCCAGGCCTGGTCGGTGAGATCCGGGGCGCGGACCATCGGCCCCTGCGGACCATCTCCCTGTCCGCGCCCGCCGTGGCAGCTGAAGCAGTTCCGCTGCCAGGCGAGCTCGATCAGGTTGGGATCCGGCCCCTCGCCGCCCGGGCGGGCGGTCACCTGCGCGTTCTGCTGGGGGGTGCTGGGCTGATCGTGGTCGGCCGGTGTCCACTCGCGGACATCGGCCGGCGCGGGATCACACGCCGCAGCGCCCACGCAGAGCGCCGCGGCCAGGAGCGCGAGTCCGAAGGCGCGACGGCGATGGCTCCGCATGGCGGAGGACACCGATAGTCGAGGACCAGACGGAGGCAAGGGGGATCGGCGGGAGAGCGCCGATTCGAGGGAGGTAAAGCAGATCACGCGCGGGAGGCGGCGTCAGCGGTGCGGCGCGGGGGGCGCCCGTCGGGCTGACCGGCGCCGCCTCCCCGATCGATCACTTGCAGGGATCGCCGGCGTTCTTGCCGCCGCCGTCGATCGGCGCGCCGTCGACGGCCTTGCCGTTGACGGCCGCGATGATGAAATCGGTGCGGCGGTTCTGGGCCTTGCCCTCGGGGGTGGTGTTGTCGGCGATCGGCTTGGTCTCGCCGAAGCCCACGGGCAGGAGGCGCTTGCAGTCATCACCCTTCGCGACGAGCCAGCGGGCGACGGCCATCGCGCGCTTCTCCGACAGGGTCTGGTTCGCCTTGTCGTCGCCGTCGGAGTCGGTGTGCCCCTCGATCCGGAGGGTCGTCACGTCCTTGCGCTGCTGCAGGAAGTCGTGCACGAGCGAGAGGACCTCGTCGCTCTCCGGCCGGAGCACGTCGCTGCCGGTCTCGAACACGACGGGGCCAGGCAGGGCCACCTGGTTGCCCTTCAGCTTGAAGGTCATCTTCATCTTGGGCCGATGCGCCGGCTCGGCCGGCTTGGCAGGCTCGGGGGCGGCCGGCGGCGGCGGCGCCTCCTTCTTGGGCTCGTTGGCCCCGGCCTGGATGGAGGCCTTGGCCGTGCAGCCAGTCGCCGCGAAAGCAGCGGCAACCATCATCGCGGCGCACACAACGGGAGCGACGAATTTACGCATAGAAGTTGATCTCCTCTAGAAGAAGCACGAGCCTCGGCTCGAGTTGAGCAGCCTGTCGGCCCGACGCGCCCTTGGACGGCGGCTCGTCAGGGATCTTCACATCGTTCAGGACCCCTGGTCGCGCTCCCCTCGAAACGACTCTGCCTTGTAGTCAAAAGTCTCGAGAAACGAAACCAAGAAACACGGCCTGCGGAGAGGCCGCCGGGTATACGCGAACGAGGCGAGGATCACCCCTTTCCAGACGCTCAGGCGTCGCAGGACGGCTCACGCGAGCGCGCAGAGCGATGTCGCCCACGGCGCCGGCCGAGCTGGGCCGGCGCCGGATGATGACAGGAGAACTTTCGGGGGAAGGGCCGCGTTCGGCGCAGAGCACGCCGCCGAGGGGAGGAAGAGCGCAGGAGGAGATCAGCCGCCGGCGGGGGCCGGCGCGCACGGGTCGGGCTGAGGCTCCGACGCGGCCGCGATGTCGCCGAGCTGGACCGCCTGGCCGCTGAAGCCGAGGCCGATGGAGATGCCGTTGCAGGTCTGCGCAGGATCCTGCGTGCCGTCCTTCATGATGTCGGACGCCTGGCGGATCTGGTTGAGGATGCCCTCGATGGTCGATCCCTCGCAGAGGGACGGCTGGAAGCCGCCGACGACCTTCTTGAGCTCCGTGATCAGGACCTCGGTCTCGAGGACACCGGCGATCGTCCCGTTGACCGCGCCCTTGTGATCCGCGTCGAAGTCCATCGACATGGTCGCCTGGCTGATGGTGAGGTTGAGCGCGTAGCCGCTGACGGAGAGGCTCAGATTCACCGAGCCCGGCGTGCCGGAGACCCAGGTGTTGTCGACGACGTAGCTCTGCGGGAATACGACCTTCGAGCTGGTGATGTCGGTCGGATCGTTGAGGAGCTCGGGGCGCACGGGCCACATGTCCGTCCCGTCCCACTTCGGGGCCATGGACGCGCCGGTCGCGTCCACGAGCTCGGCGCCGGCGTAGAGGCGCGTCGTGAGGGGGTTGTACTCGGTGCCCGAGCCGAGGCCCTGGATGTCGAACATGACCGTGAAGCTGCCCTCCGAGATGCTCTCGTTGATCGCGGTGGAGGGCGCCGGCTCGAGGCCGAGGATGATGCTGAGGATGTTCTTGCCGAAGGAGTTATCGATGCCCTGCTCGCCGTCGGGGTAGATCGTGGCCGGCGCGGCGCCCGCGGCCGGCTTGCAGAGATCCTTCGACTCGGTGGTCGAGATCTTGCCGTCGAGGTTGAAGCCGTACTGCTTCCACCCGTTCGTCTTGTTCGGCGACCCGTCGCGGTTGGTCTCGCCGAGGAAGAGCTTGTCGATGGCGATCACGACACCGGGGCCGTCGCCGGGGTGCTCCGCCGGGGGCTTCGGCGGGACCTTTCCGGTCTGATCCGGTGCGGTTTCGGGCGTCTCCGTGGAGCCGCAACCGGTCACAGAGAGGAGCGCTGCCGCCAGGCAGCCGGCGACGGTAAGGTGAGAACGAAGCATGAGACCTGACCTCACTTTCTGGAGCTCAGCACGGCGGAGCGCACGCTCGAAGCAACCAAGCTCACGAAACGGGTGCATGCTAACGCTTCTTTCCGCGCATCATCAAGCGCGATCCCGACGGCGCGATGCGCTATGCGTCGTCATCCTCAGTGCGCCAGGGCGGGCCGGGGCCTATGGTCGAGCCCGGTCGCCGGGCGCCGGCGGGGAGGATCCCAGGCGGTGCCGGCGCGCTCCTCTGTCCCTCCCCCCTCGATGAGCTGCTGGTGAGTTGCGCCCGCGGAGTTTTTTGATGATGACCGAAGAGCTGCCGGGCCTCGAGCCGTGACCGACGAGTTCGTCCATCTCCACGTCCACTCGCAGTACTCGCTCCTGGACGGGGCGCTGCGGATCAAGGACCTCGCCGCGCGCGCCAAGAAGCTCGGGATGCGCGCGGTCGCCCTGACCGATCACGGCAACATGTTCGGGGCGATCCAGCACTACAAGGCCTGCCAGGGGCAGGGCGTGGGCGCGATCCTCGGGTGCGAGGTGAACGTCGCGCGGGGCTGGGGGGCGCCGCAGGCGTCGCGATCGGGCGCGGACGAGACGCCGCTCGATCACCTCGTGCTGCTGGCGGCGTCCGAGGAGGGCTACCGCAACCTGGTGCAGATCGTGTCGAAGGGGCACGTCGAGCCCGCGAGCGGGCTCGGGCCGAGCGTGCGCCTCGAGGACGTCGCGGCGCACCGGCAGGGGCTCATCGGGCTGACGGGGTGCATGGGGGGCGTGGTGGCGCAGCGGATCCTCGAGCGGGGCGAGGGCGAAGGGCGCGGGGAGCTCGACCGGCTGCGGGCGTGCTTCGAGCCGGGGAGCCTCTACGTCGAGCTGCAGGACCACGGGCTCGTCGAGCAGGCGGTGCTGAACGGGATCCTGGCGGGCGCGGCGCGCGACCTCGGGCTGCCGCTCGTGGCCACGAACGACGCGCACTTCGGCGCGCGGGAGGACGGGGAGGGGCAGCTCTACCTGTCGTGCATCGCCGCGAACCGCGCGTACGCGGAGGCGGTGGAGGCCCACCACGGCAGCTTCGAGATGTTCCTGAAGCCCGCCGACCAGATGGCGCACCTCTTCCGCGATCACCCGGACGCGCTCCGGTCGACGCTGGAGATCGCCGAGCGCTGCGCGGCGCTGAAGCTCAGGCTGAACAAGCCGATCCTGCCGAAGTTCCCGCTGCCGGCGGGGTTCGACGATCCGGCGTCGTACTTCCGGCACGTCGCGCGCGAGGGGCTCGCGCGGCGGCTCGCGGAGATCGCCGAGGGCGGGCGGAAGGTCGACGAGGCGGCGTACCGGGCGCGGCTCGAGATCGAGCTCGACGTCATCGTGCAGATGGACTTCCCGGGCTACTTCCTCATCGTCTGGGACTTCATCCGCTACGCCAAGGAGGAGAAGAGGATCCCGGTCGGGCCGGGCCGCGGCTCGGGCGCGGGGTCGCTCGTCGCGTACGCGATGCGGATCACCGACCTCGATCCGATCCCGTACAACCTGCTGTTCGAGCGCTTCCTGAACCCGGAGCGCGTGAGCATGCCGGACTTCGATATCGACTTCTGCATGGACCGGCGCGACGAGGTCATCAAGTACGTGACCGCGCGGTACAGCGCGCGGCCGGAGGAGCCGTCGGTCGGGCAGATCGCGACGTTCCACGAGCTCAAGGCGCGGAGCGTGATCAAGGACGTCGCGCGGGCGATGGGGATCCCGGCGAACGAGGCGCAGCGGATCGCGAGCCTCGTGCCGCAGAAGGGGCCGGGGGTCATGTACACGATCCCCGAGGCGCTCGACATCGAGCCGAAGCTCAAGGCGCTCAAGGAGAGCGACCCGAGCATGGCGGAGCTCCTGACGCAGGCGCAGAAGCTCGAGGGGCTCACCCGGCACGCGGGCATGCACGCGGCGGGCGTCGTGATCAGCGAGGGGCCGCTCCAGGCCTTCGTGCCGTGCTTCAAGAACGGCGACCAGCTCGTCACGCAGTACAACAAGGACGACGTCGAGGCGGCGGGCCTCGTCAAGTTCGACTTCCTCGGGCTGAAGACGCTCACCGTGATCGACATCGCGGTGCGGCTCGTGAACGCGCGGCCCGACTACGCGGGGAGCGGGAGGCGCTTCGACGTCGACCGGATCTCGATGGAGGACGCGCCGACCTTCGCGCTGCTCCAGTCCGGCGAGACGACGGGCGTGTTCCAGCTCGAGTCGAGCGGCATGCAGCAGCTCTTCAAGGACCTCCGGCCCGACGCGTTCGAGGACATCGTCGCGGCGGTGGCGCTCTACCGGCCCGGGCCGCTCGGCACGGGCATGGTGAAGGACTTCGTCGACTGCAAGCACAAGCGGAAGCCGATCGAGAAGATGCACCCGCTCGTGGACGAGCTGCTCGTGCCGACCTACGGGGTCATCGTCTACCAGGAGCAGGTCATGCAGATCGCGCAGAAGCTCGCGGGCTACACGCTCGGGGGCGCGGATCTGCTCCGGCGCGCGATGGGCAAGAAGAAGCCCGAGGAGATGGCGAAGCAGAAGGCGACGTTCGTCGAGGGGGCGCTCAAGAACGGGGTGAAGGGGGAGGACGCGGAGCGGATCTTCGGGCTGCTCGAGTACTTCGCGGGCTACGGCTTCAACAAGAGCCACTCGGCGGCGTACGCGCTCATCACGTACCAGACGGCGTACCTGAAGGCCCACTTCCCGGTGGAGTTCCTCTGCGCGCTGATGACGGCGGACCGGGACAAGATCGAGAAGGTGGTGCGGATCATCGCCGAGGGGCGGGCGTGGGGGGTCGACATCCTGCCGCCGGAGATCAACGAGTCGAAGACGGACTTCACGGTCGTCTACAGCGCGAAGGACGCGGGCGCGCGCGGCAAGCAGCGGACGGCGCGGCGCGGGGGGGCGCGGGCGCGGGATCCGTACGACCCGAAGATCCGGTTCGGGCTGGGGGCGATCCGCGGGGTCGGGGAGTCGGCGCTCGAGGCGGTGCTCGAGGTGCGGAACTCCGGCGGGCCGTTCGAGGACCTGTTCGACTTCGCGGAGCGGATCGATCCGCGGCGGGTGAACAAGGGCGTGCTCGAGGCGCTCGTGCAGTGCGGGGCGTTCGACGCGAGCCTGCAGGCGCGGGGGATCTCGAGGGCGCGGGCGTTCGCGGCGATCGACAGGGCGCTCGAGCGATCGCGCCGGGCGAGCCGGGATCGCGAGGGCGGGCAGACCGACATGTTCGGCCTCTTCAAGAAGACGGCCGCCGCGAAGGGGGTCGAGCCGCGGCTCGATGAGTACCCGACCTGCGAGCCGTGGGACCTGCGCGAGACGCTCTCGCGCGAGAAGCAGTCGCTCGGGTTCTACGTCTCCGGGCACCCGCTCGAGCGGTACGGGGTCGAGCTCGGGCGGTTCGAGGTGACCGCGGTGAGCGCGCTCGCGGCGATGGATCCGTGGTCGAGGGTGCGCGTCGGCGGCATGGTCGAGGACTACCGGGAGCGGATCTTCAAGGGCGGCGGGGGGAAGCTCGCCTTCTTCATCCTCGAGGACACGACGGGGCGCGTGGAGGTGAAGGTCCGCGAGAAGCAGATCGAGACGTACGCGGACGTGCTGAACAAGGGGGAGCCCGTGCTGATCTCGGGGAAGGTGAGCTTCCCCCAGGTGGACGAGAACGCGGAGGACGCGGAGGCGGCGCCGCGCGAGCCGACGCTGATGCTCGACGAGGCGCGCCTGCTCTCCGAGGCCATCCTGTCGCAGGCGCGCAGCGTGGCGATCACGCTGAAGTCGCGGAACGCGAGGCGGGAGCACATCGATCGGCTCGGGGCGCTGCTCCGGCAGAGCCCGGGGGCGTGCCCGGTGCAGCTCGTGATCCAGCTGGACGACGGCGCGGAGGCGGTGCTCTCGCTCGGGCGGGACCTGCGCGTCGAGCCGAACGACGCGATGCTCGCGCGGCTCGAGAAGCTCTTCGGGGAGCAGGTCGTCGAGCTCAGGTAGGCGCGCCGCCGCGGGCCTGCTCCGCCGCCTTGATCAGCGCGGGGAGCCGCGCCTCCGCGCCCTCCTTGTCGCTCTGGTGCTTGAGCAGGAGGCCGAGCGTGCCCTGCGCGATCTCGGGATCGATCGCGTCGCGGCCGAGCAGGAGGAGCGCGCGCGCCCAGTCGATGGTCTCGCTGATCGCGGGCGCCTTGCGGAGATCCATCGCGCGCAGGGCGCCGACGAAGCCCACGATCTCCGCGGCGAGGCGGGGCGCGATGCCGGGCAGGGCGAGCTCGAGGATCGCGATCTCGCGGCGCGGGGCGGGGTAGTCGAGGAAGGCGTGCAGGCAGCGGCGGCGCAGGGCCTCGGTCATCTCGCGGGTCGCGTTGGTGGTGAGCAGGATGAGGGGCGGGTGCGCGGCGCGGATCGTGCCGATCTCCGGGATGGTCACCTGCAGCTCGCTCAGCACCTCGAGCAGGAAGGCCTCGAACTCCGGGTCGGCGCGGTCGACCTCGTCGATGAGCAGCACGACGGGGGCGGGGCTCCGGAGCGCGGCGAGCAGGGGGCGGGCGATGAGGAAGCGCTCGCTGAAGAACGAGGCGTCGACGCCCGCGACGCGCGCGAGCGCGGCGGCGAGGCCCTCGGCGCCCTCGATCTCCCGCGCGACCGCCTCGCGCAGGAGCTGCGTGTAGAGCATCTGCCGGGCGTAGTCCCACTCGTAGAGGGCCTTCGCCTCGTCGAGCCCCTCGTAGCACTGCAGGCGGATGACGTCGCGGCCGAGCGCCTCGGCGGCGGCGCGGGCGAGGTCGGTCTTGCCGACGCCGGCGGGGCCCTCGCAGAGGAGGGGGCGATCCATCCTGAGGGCCAGCCAGAGCGCGAGCGCGGTCCCTGGATCGGCCAGGTAGCGCGCGCTCGCCAGCCGTGCCTCGAGCTCGGCGGCGGAGGAGGGGACGCCGCGCGGCGGCGGTGGAGGGGACGCCGGAGCGGCCGGCGGGGGCGTGCTCACGGCGGCAACGTAGCACGGCGCTCGGAACGGAGCGGAGCGCAGCCGGGCCGCACGGCGCGGGCCCGACCCGTGGTATAGACAGCGCGCTCATGAGCGACGAGCGCCAGGACCTCGTGCGCATCGACGCGACCGGCACGGCCCACCCCGTGGGGAAGGCCGCGAGCCGCGGGCTCCGCGCGCGCCAGGGCGCCTTCCGGCTGATGCCCTCGCCGGGGCACATCGTGATCATGCGCTGCGTCGGCGAGGACGGGCAGCGCGACGACGAGGACGGGCCGGTGTTCCGGCTGGCCGGCGAGATCACGACGCCCGGCGCGCTCTGCGACATCGTGAGCCTCATCGGGCACGCGGGGTGGAACGGCGAGCTCGTGGTGCTCGACGGGGCGACGAGCCGGTCCCTGTTCTTCGAGCACGGCGCGGTGATCGGCGCCCGCTCGAGCCTCGAGAGCGACCGGATCGGGGAGGTCCTCTACCGCTACGGCGCGATCACGCGCGAGCAGATCGCGGCGACGCTCGAGGCGGCGGCGCCGGACGAGCGCTTCGGCCAGGCGGCGGTGCGGCTCGGCTTCACCTCGCGCGGGCGGCTCTATCAGCTCCTCGCGAGCCAGGCCGAGGAGATCGCGTACGGGGTGCTGCTCGTGGGGGACGGGATGTTCTTCTTCCTGGACCGCTTCGACGAGGAGCAGATCGCCAGCCGGCAGAACCTCTCGGTGAGCGCGCTGCTCATGGACGTGGTGCGCCGGATGGACGAGACCCGCTACTTCCGCGAGCGGATCCCGAGCGAGCAGCACGTGCCGGTCCGGGTGCCGGACCGGTCGCCGCCGTCGGAGAAGGCGCTGCGCGACGCGTGGGACGCGATCGACGGGCAGCGCCCGGTCGCGGAGATCGCGCGGATCACGGGGCTCGGGGAGTTCGCGATCACCCAGGCGCTCTTCCAGCTCGCGCAGGCGGGCAAGGTGGTCGTGCACGCGCCGCGGCCGACGGGGCCGCGGGCCATGACGGCGCTCTTCAACGACGCGATCGCGATGATCTTCGCGGAGGTGGACCTGGCCGGCCGCGGCGAGGAGGTGCGCGCGCAGCTCGCGTCGTTCGCGACGGGCGCCGGGATCTACGACGCGCTCTTCCGCGGCGCGGGGCCGGCGGCGAGCGGCACGCTCGACGTCGCGAAGGTCATCGAGAACGCGGAGATGCTCGCCGGGCCCGGGCAGGCCGACGCCATGCTCTCGCAGTGGCTCTACGAGTACGTCTCGTTCGCGATGTTCGTCGCGGAGCCGTACCTGCGCGCCGGATCGGACGTGAGCGCCGGATCGGCGTCCGGGGCGCCGGGGCACCTGCCCTCCGGCGCCGGCCCCGCGTCCAGGCGCGGCGAGGCGCTGCCGCTCTCCAGGCGCATCGCGGAGCTCGTCGGCCCGCTCGCACCGAAGTAGTCAGCGCGCGAGGATCGCCTCCGCGAGCCGATCGAGCCGCGCGGCGAACAGGTCCGGGCCGTTCGGCGGGCCGCCGCGCAGCGGGCAGAGCTCGCAGCGGCGCGCGTCGAAGACGAGGCCCGCGCGCATGCCGGCCGCGCGCGCGGCCTCGACGTCGCCCGGCGAGTCGCCGATCGCCCAGCTCGCGGCCGGATCGAGGTCGAGGTCGCGCGCGAGCGTGAGGAGCATGCCGGGGAGCGGCTTGCGGCAGGCGCACGGCCGGACGAGCGCCGGATCGCCGCCGGGCCCGCCCTCGGGGTGGTGCGGGCAGACCTCGATCGCGGCGATCGGGACGCCTCGCTCGCCCAGCCGGTCGAGCAGGGCGCGGTGGGTGCGCTCGACGGCGCTCCAGGGGATCTGCCCCTTCGCCGCGCCCGGCTGGTTCGTCGCGATCGCGAGCGTGAAGCCGGCGTCCGCGAGCATCCGCAGGCCCTCGATCGCGCCGGGGAGGAAGCGGAGCTGATCCGGGTGGAACGCGGTCGTGATCACGCCGAGCTCGGCGTCGCGGACCACGTCGACGAGGGTGCCGTCGCGATCGACGATGATCCCGCGCCGCGCCACGCCCGCCCTCAGGACGCCCTGACGAGCTCCAGGAGCCGCTCGCAGATGAGGTGGTGATAGACCTCGTGGAAGCCCTCGACGTGCGGCGTCGAGGTGGTCCCGGCGCCCGTCCGCGGGACGATCACGCTGGCGTCGGCCATCTGCCGCAGCGCGCCGCCGTCGTGGCCGACGAGCGCGACCACCTTCGCCCCCGCCTTGCGCGCGAAATCGGCCGCGGCGACGAGGTTCTGCGACCAGGGCCCCGCCTTGTCGGCGCCGGAGCCGCCGTGCACGCTCAGGCAGACGAGCACGTCGCCCGCGACGAGCCGCCCGTCGAGCTGCTCGAGGAAGATCCGGTGGAAGCCGACGTCGTTCGTGAGCGCGCTGATCAGCGCCGCGTTGTCGCAGAGCGACGTGCACTTGAAGCGCCGCTTGCCCTCGGCCCAGGTGAACTTCGCGATGTCGCAGGCGAGGTGGCTCGCGTTCGCGGCCGATCCGCCGTTGCCGCAGGTGTAGATGGTGCGGTCGCTCCGGTACGCCTCGAAGAGGACGTCGATGACCCTCGCCATGTCCTCGCGGCTGGTGGCGAGCGCGATCTCCGCGGTCTCGCGGAGGTACCTGTCGACGAACTCCTCTGTGCTCCGGGTCATGCGGGGGGATCTATAGCGGCGCTCACCTGCGCGCGCTACGGGCTCATCCGCGTCAGGAGCGGTGCAGGTTGGCCACGATGCGGGCGCCGTCGACGTCGAAGCGGAAGCGCAGGACGCGCAGGCCCCGGGCGGTGACGGCCTCGATCACGCGGCGGCGGTCGGCGGGGCGGACGTAGAACATGAAGAAGCCCCCGCCGCCCGCGCCCATCAGCTTGCCGCCGATCGCGCCCGCCGCGCGCGCGGCCTCGTAGTGCTCGTCGAGCACCGCGTCGGTCATCTTCGAGGCGAGCCGCCGCTTCTGGGTCCAGTGGTGGTGGAGCAGCTCGCCGTAGCCGTCGAGCTCGCCCGCCGCGAGCAGGCGGTGGACCTCCCGGCCGATCTCCTTGATCCGGTGCATCCGCTCGATCACGTCGGGCTCGAGCTCGCGCAGCCGCTGCCCCTGCTCGGAGAGCACGAGGCGGGCGGGGCGCTCCACGCCGCTCCAGACGATGAGCAGGTTCGACTCCAGCTCGTCCATCACCTCGTCGCGGATGGGGACCGGCTCGACGTGCACCGAGCCGTCCGGTTCGAAGGTGAACGCGGTGATGTTGCCGTACGCGGCGATGTACTGGTCCTGCTTGCCGATCGGCTCGCCGAGCCGCTCGATCTCGATGGCGCACGCCTCGCGCGCGAGCTGCTCCGACGACACGAAATCCCGCTTGTAGGTGTGCAGCGCGTTGAGCAGCGCGACCGTGAAGGAGCTCGACGACCCGAGCCCCGAGTTCGCCGGCAGGTCCGCGACGCTGGTCAGCTCGATCGAGTGCTCGATCCCGGTCATCCGCAGGGCCTCGCGGAAGATCGGGTGCTCGATGCGGTCGACGGAGGGCACGATCTCGGTCTTGGAGTAGGCGAGGCGGATGTCGCGGTGGAACCGCTTGTTGGCCGTGACGTAGATGTACCTGTCGATCGCCGCGGACACGAGGTAGCCGCCGAAGCGGTCCGAGTACGCGGGCAGGTCGGTCCCGCCGCCTCCGAGCGAGAACCGGACCGGCGCGCGGGAGACGATCACGAGCCGCCCCTCTCCCGCCCCTCCGGCGCGCGCGCGGCCCCGCCGCGCGAGAGGAGGCCCTCCAGATCGCGGAGCCCGGCCTCGGAGCCGATCTCGTAGAAGCGCTCGGCGGCGATCACCGCGCGGAGGCGGCCGCCCGTGGCGAGGTCGCGCTGGACCGCGTCGAGCCCGAGCGGGACGCCCTCGGGCAGGGCCTCGATCACCTCGCGCCGGAGCGCCATGGCGCCATAGTCGATGTGATCGAGATCGGGGAGGGGGGGCTCGCGCACGCTCCGCTTCTCGTAGCGCACGACGCGGTCGCCCGAAACGGCCGTGTTCGAGGCGTCGAGGCGGCCCTCGTTCCGGTAGACGGCCAGCGCGCCGAGCGCCTCCGGGTGGGCGAGCAGGTCGCGGAGCGGTGAGAGGTAATCGAACGGCAGGTACGAGTCGCCGTAGGTCACGAGGAAGACCGGCTCGAGCGAGGGGAGGGCGCGGCGCAGCGCGCCCGCGGTGCCGAGCCGCGTGGGGCCGTCGTCCGCATAGCGGAGCGGCAGGCCGGCGAAGCGCTCCCCCAGCGCCTCGCGGATCACCTCGCCCAGGTGGCTCACGCACAGGATCGCCTCGTCGAAGCCCGCGGCCGCGAGCCGCTCCAGCAGCCACGCGCCGAAGGGGCGCCCCGCGACCGGGAGGAGGAGCTTCGGGACGCGCTCGGTCCGCGGCAGCATCCTCGTCCCGAGCCCGCCGGCGAGGATCACGACCTGGAGCGGCGTCCGGCTGGCCACGGCGAAGCCCTATCACGGGAGCGCCCCGCGGAGCCCCGTCCCGCGACGAGATCCGCCATGATCACGAGCACCTCCGGAAAAAAGACGCAACAAACTGTACTGTCGTTCAGTGCGCCGGGTAGGGTGGGCGCCATGAACTCCAAGCACCTCGCTCCCCACCTCCTCAAGGCGCTCTTCCTGCTTCGCGCAGAGGGCGCGACGGTGACCCTCGAGACGCTGACGCACGAGCTCAAGGTGCGCCGGGCCGACGTCCGGCGCGCGGTGACCGCGCTGCACCGCGAGGGCCTGCTGGACGCCCTGCGGATGAGGCTGACCCTGCGCGGCCTCGCGCTCGGCGCGGCGTTCGCGGGCGCGACGCTCCGCCCGCTCCGCCGCCCTGCGCTGCGCGTCGTGAGCGCCGCCTGAAGCACGACCTGCGCCCGGCCACGCGCGGAGGAGCATGGATCGCCCCGAGCGATCGCCATTGCATTCGGCGCCCCGCGGCGCGGGGAAGGCGTTGACATGGCGGACGATCCATGAGACCCCGGCGGGGTGCTGATGCCCTCCGTCGAGAGCGATGTTCGCGCTTCAGTCGATGAGCTCGTAAAGACCATCCGGGCGATCATCGAGCGCTCCGTGCTCGACGTGGTCGCGCGGGTCCTCCAGGAGGACTTCGTGACGGCCTCGCTCGCGAGGCCGACACCTGCGCGCCCGGCCCGCCGCGCGAAGCGGACCGCGAAGGCGCCTGCCCGCAAGGCCCAGGCGAAGCGAGCCGACGCCTCGCGGCGCGCGGCCGCCGCGCCGCGCTCCAGGCGCCCGGCGGCCGCGGAGCCCCGCGCCGACATGGCGCCGCCCGCTCCGCCCGAGCCGGCCGCCGACCAGACGGCGGCGGCGCTCCTCTCGCACGTCACCATCGAGCCGGGGCAGGGGCTGGAGGAGCTGGCGCTCGCCATGGGCACCGCGGCCGCGGAGCTCAAGGCGCCGATCAAGAAGCTCGTCGAGGAGCAGAAGATCTCCGAGCGGCAAGAGCAGGGCAGGGCCGCGTATTACCCGAGCTGACGGCCGCCGCGGCGCACCCGGCGGCGCTCGGGTTTGGGGCGAAGGACCGCAGACTCGACCTGTGAGCGGGCGGCGGGTAACCTGACCGTTCATTGCCGTCCTGATGACACCCGCTTACCAACAGATCCTGAGGGTGCTGCTCGGTTACCTGTCGGCGCTGAACGCCGAGGGGGTGCTGCTGCGGGGCTTGCGGGAGGCGGGCATCCGGCCCGAGGCGCTCACGCTCGACGACCTGCCGGGCATTATCCCCCACATCGAGCGCCGCGCGCGTCTCTACGTCGATCCCGCGCGCCTCGCCCGGCTCCGGGTCGATCTCTCGGCCCTCGCCGGCGATCGCCCCTCCCGCAGCTCGAGGCTCATCCCGATCCGGATCGAGGCCGACATCAGCTCGGCGCGCATCGCGGCGAAGGTCCTCTGCGACGACGCCGGGGCGCGCAGCTACGTCTCGCACAAGGTCGCCACCATCGTCAGCGAGCTGGCGCGCAACATCGTCCATTACACGCCCGGCGGGACCATCGAGGTCGCCATCCGGCAGGGCGTCCCGACGCGCTTCATCGTCATCGCGGCGGACGAGGGCGCGGGCATCCCGAACCTCTCCGAGATCATGGCCGGGCGCTATCGCAGCAAGACCGGGCTCGGGCGCGGGCTGCTCGGCGTCAAGCGGCTCGGGGATCGCTTCCAGATCGACACCGGCCCGAAGGGCACCCGGATCGAGATCGAGGTCCACCAGTGAAGCTCGCCGTGCAGCACCTCATCGTGCCCAAGGATGGCGAGCAGGTGAGCGGGGACGCCGTCTTCGTGCGCCCCACCGAGGGCGGCGGGCTGTTCGCCGTGATCGACGCGCTCGGCCACGGCGAGCGCGCCGCGGACGCGGCGCACGCCGCGCTCGAGGCGCTCCGTGACTCCCCCGCGGGCGACGCCGTCGCCGCCGTCGTCGACCGCGTCCACGCGCGCCTCCGCGGCACCCGCGGCGCGGCCGCGATGGTCTGCGTCTTCCACGACCGGCGGCTCGAGGGCTGCGCCGTCGGCAACGTCGAGCTGGCCAGCCTGGGCACGCGCGTGCCGTGGGTCCCGAGCCCGGGGATCCTCGGCGCGACGGTGCGCCGTCTCCGGACCTTCGAGGCACAGCTCTCGGCGGGTGATCGGCTGGTGCTCTTCTCCGACGGCGTCTCGCCGCGGATGGACCTCTCCGTCTGCCGGGGCGTCCGGGCCGCGGACGCCTGCCGCGCCCTGATGACCCGCTACCGGCGCCCGCACGACGACGCGACGGTGCTGATCGCCGACATCGAACCGTAGGACGACCCATGGAGCTCAAGCGCCTCCCGATCATCAACCTGTGGGACCGGATCCTGGTCGTGATCCAGGGCGACGTGACCGATGAGCTCGCCGAGCAGCTCAACAGCGAGGTGCTCCGCGCCATCCACGAGTCCGCGGCCAAGGGGCTGGTCATCGATCTCACGGGCGTCTGGATCATGGACAGCCACCTCTGCGCCGTGCTGTCGAACATCGCGGCGGCCGCGCGGCTGATGGGCACGCCGACGATCCTCTCCGGCCTCAGCCCGGAGATCGCCATGACGCTCCAGGCGATGGGGGTCGCGCTCGATGCGGTCCGGACCGCGCTCACGCTGGAGCAGGCGCTGACGATGCTCGGCCTGGAGGTCCGGCGCGCCGAGGACGCCGAGCGCGACGACGAGCTGATGCTCGAGGACGAGGACGAGGCCGATCTGCCCGCCGCCTCGGGCGCGCGCGCGACCCCTGCCCCCTCCGCCGAGCGCCTGTCGAGCCCGCCGCGCGCACCGCGCCAGAGCGGCGAGGGGCCCGATGCCCGCTCCGCGTCGGCCGGCGCGCCGCGGTCGCGCGTGGAATGATGGCGGCGCCGCGATGGGAAAGCTCGACGCCCTCTCCGCCCCCCCGCCGAGGGAGCGGGGGATCTTCTGCAACCGGACGCTGAACCTCCGCTCGATCAAGGCGATCGGCTACGACATGGACTACACGCTCGTCCACTACCGGGTGGAGGCGTGGGAGCAGCGCGCGTACGAGGACATCCAGCGGCGGTTCCTCGCCGACGGCTGGCCGGTCGGGGAGCTCCGCTTCGATCCGGAGCTCGTGATCCGGGGCCTGATCCTCGACACCGAGCTCGGCAACGTGCTCAAGGTGAACCGCTTCGGCTACGTGAAGCGGGCCTACCACGGGACGAGGCCCATCGACTTCGACGATCAGCGGCGGATCTACGCCCGGACGATCGTGGACCTCGCCGAGCCGCGGTGGGTCTTCCTGAACACCCTGTTCTCGATCTCGGAGGCGTCGATGTACGCGCAGCTCGTCGATCTGCTCGACGAGCGGCGCCTGCCCGAGGTGCTCGGCTACGGCGATCTCTACCGCGCGGTGAAGGGCCGCATCGACGCCGCCCACACCGAGGGGCAGCTCAAGGCCGAGATCGTGGCGGATCCGGACCGGTACACGCTGGTCGAGCCCGAGACGCCGATGGCGCTCCTGGACCAGAAGCGCGCGGGCAAGAAGCTGCTCCTCATCACGAACTCGGAGTGGGTCTACACGCGGTCGATGATGAGCTGCACGTTCGACCGGCACCTGCCCGCCGGGATGACGTGGCGCGATCTGTTCGACGTGGTGATCGTCGCGGCCCGCAAGCCGGAGTTCTTCTCCAGCCGGAGCCCGCTCTTCGAGGTGGTGAGCGAGGACGGGCTCCTCAGGCCCTCGGCGTCGGGGCTCAGGGAGGGCGGGGCGTACTTCGGCGGCAACGCGGGCCTGGTGGAGCAGCACCTCGGGCTGTCGGGGGACGAGATCCTCTACGTGGGTGACCACATCTACGGCGACGTGCACGTGTCGAAGAGCGTCCTCCGCTGGCGGACCGCGCTGATCGTGCGGGAGCTCGAGGGCGAGATCCTCGCCATGGAGGTGGGGAGGGCCGACGAGGCGCGGCTCGCGGCCCTGATGGACGACAAGGAGCGGCTGGAGCTCTGCCAGGGCCGCCTGCGGCTGGAGCTGCAGCGGGTGCGGGGGGGCTACGGCCCGTCGACGGGCGCGTCGGAGGCCGAGATCCAGGAGCGGATGGCGGCGGTGAGGGCGGAGCTCGTCGCGCTCGATGCGCGGATCGCGCCGCTGGCGCGCGCGTCCGGTGAGCTCACGAACCCGCGCTGGGGGCTCCTGATGCGCGCCGGCAATGACAAGAGCCATTTCGCGCGGCAGCTCGAGCGGTCGGCGGACATCTACACGTCGCGGGTGTCGAACTTCCTGCTGACGACGCCGCACGTGCTGATCCGCTCGCGCCGCGGGACGCTGCCGCACGATCCGGAGGCCGTGCCGGGGCGCGCGGACGAGGCCTCGGGCCCGGTGGGTGAGGGCGGCTAGGGATCACGGCGAGACGAGGCGGAGGAGCGCGAGAAAGAGAGGGGTCACAGGGAAGCGGGGAGACGGGGAGGAGAGAGAGAAGAGAGAGAAGAGAGAGAAGAGAATTCTCTGCTCTCCCCGCCTCCCCGCTTCCCTGTGACCCCTCTCTCCTCTCCCCGGCACTAGGCGGCGAGGCGCTCGCCGGCGGCGTCGAGGATGTCGAGGCAGCCCGACAGCGAGTCGCAGAAGAGCAGCTCGCGGCGGAGGGCCGCGGCGCCGGGGAGGCCCTTCAGGTAGCCGCTCAGGTGGCGGCGCGTCACGCGCACGCCGGCCGGCTCGCCGCGGGCCTCGGCGTTGGCGCGGAGGTGCGCGCGGCAGAGCTCCAGGCGCTCCCCGGCGGTGGGCGGCGGGAGGCGCACGCCGTGATCGAGCAGGGCGCGCGCCTCGCGGAAGATCCAGGGGTGGTCGATGGCCATGCGGCCTATCATCACCCCGGCGCAGCCCGTCTCCCGGAGCGCGCGGTCGGCGTCGTCCGCCGAGCGGATGTCGCCGTTCACCACGACCGGGATGGAGACGACCTCGCGCGCCCGCGCCGCCCAGCTCCAGTCCGCGGCGCCGCTGTGGCCGACCTGCGCCGTCCGGCAATGGATCGTGATGGCCGCGACGCCCGCGTCCTCGAGGCGGCGGGCCAGATCGACGATGGGCATGTGCGACTCGGGGCCCCAGCCGATGCGGGTCTTGATGGTGACCGGCACGGAGACGCTCTCCACGACCATGCGCGCCATGGCCACCATCGCGGCGGGCTCGCGGAGCCAGCCGGCCCCGGCGCCCCGGCCCGCGATCTTGGGCACCCAGCAGCCGCAGTTGATGTCCAGGAAAGCCGGCGCCGCGGCCTCGGCGACGCGGGCGGCCTCGGCCAGCCGCTCGGGGCTCGCACCGTAGATCTGGATCGCGGTCGGCGCGTCGCCGGGCGGGAGGGTGAGCTTGCGCCGGGCGTTGCGGCAGCCGCGGAGCAGGCCCTCCACGTTGACGAACTCGGTCACGCAGAGGTCGGCGCCGAGCGAGCGGCAGAGGCGGCGGAAGACCGCGTCCGACACGTCCTCCATGGGCGCGAGGACCACGGGGCGGGTCGCGAACAGCGCGCGGAGACCTTCAGGGGAGAGCGGCACGGCGGGGCGAGCGTTGAAGCACGGAATCGCCCCGCCCGCCAGCGCCGGAGGATCAGCGCCGGCGCCGCCGGAGCCGGAGCGCCGCGAGCGCGAGCGCC
>CAYQYG010000014.1:0-18464 GCA_964421485.1 uncultured Polyangiaceae bacterium
GCTTTCGAGGCTTCCGGTGAACCATCGGGCCGCGCTGGTCGCTGTCGGCCTGGGCGCTCGAGCCTGCGAGATCGCCGGGTGGATGGCGGTCTCCCGCCGCGTCGTGGCCGTGTGGCTCTGCGAGGGCCGCGAGGAGCTCGTGAAGCGCCTGGCGATTCGCTCCGAACCACGGGGCGCGGTTCGCCGGAGCCGCAGGAGAAGGGGAGGGTGAGCATGGAGGGAAGGACCCCGCCGCTGCGTCGGAGAATGACGTCGCAGCGGCGGTGCCGCGCGCGGCCGAGCAGCACGCGGACTGGCTCGGGCGAGTCTTGGAGATGGCTCCGCGGTGCAGCGCCGGGTGAACGGCACCACCCCGAACGGCTGGCGACCTGAGGGCCCGCACACATCGCGCCCGGATGGTTGCCCATGTCGGATGCCCCCTGGCCTACGGTGAAGTCCTTGCGGCAGTCAGATTCTCCTGCCTGGACGATCTGTCGAGGGCGCCCGTAGCGTGGAGGAATGCCAGAGACATTCGATGCTGCCCAGTCGGCGCAGAACACGATGATGGCCGCGGTGATGAAGCACATCGAGGACGCCGGCCTGCGCGCCGAGATCGACGCGCTGGCCGGGCCGCAGTACCTGCAGCAGATCGAGAACGTGCTGCCCCGCTACGACGCGATGGTGCGGGAGCGGCTCCAGCGCGAGGTGGCGGCCGCCGAGGACCACGGAGAGCTGGTGCGCGCGCTCCAGGCCGCGATCGTCGATTATGCGAACAAGGTGTCGGGGCTGGTCGACCTCGACGATCCCGCGACGATCGAGATGGTCAAGAGGGCGCTGCGGCCGATCGACGCGCACCGCGAGGCGGCGGCGCGCCGGGCGCAGGGCGCCGGAAAGGGGGAGCCCGCGCCGCCGGCAAAGGTCGAGGGCAAACCGGCCGAACCGAAGGCCGAGCCGAGCGCGGCGGCGGAGAAGGAGAAGAAGAAGAGCCCGGAGGGCTGAGGGAGGCCGAGGGGAGGGCCGCCGGGCGCGGCGGGGGGATCGAGGATCGAGCCTGGGCCGCCGGCCGCGCCCGTCCTCCTGCACGCTGATCGACGAGTGGGCCTATTTCTTTCGCGAGGCCAAGGACCTCAGCGGGGATCAGGGCGCGCGCTCGAAGGCGCCCAGGTCGGCGCCCTCGCCCTGGGGGCGCGGCGCGCCGTCGAAGTCCGCGCCGGGGGGGGCCATGAGGGCGCCGGCGAACGAGAAGGCCGGGGGGAAGCTCGACGCGCCCGCGTCGATCATCGGGCTCGAGGGGAGCAGGCGATAATCGTCCTCCGCCGCGCCCGCGAACGCGGGATCGACGCCGCTCATGTCGTGCGTCCCGAGCTGGAATGTGCTCCCGGAATAGCTCCCCGCGAGCAGGTTGTGGTCGGCCACCACGAGCTCGGGCAGCGCGCCGCCGCCGTGGATGCTGAGGTCGACAGGGCCGTTGCCGTGGAAGATGTTGTTGTACAGGTGCACCGTCGCGTCCTGTATGAACATCGCAGCATTGCTGTTGTCGACCACCGTGTTGTTCACGATCGTCGCATACGTCCGGTCCTCTTCGTCGTCGCCGGAGGCGCGCCCGTCCACGGTGATGGCGCCCTCGCCCTGGTTGCGGAGGACGACGTTGTTGACCACCGTGCCGATCGATGCCTCATCCACGAAGATCCCGCTGCCCGCCTTGAGCGCCTGGTTGTCCTCCACCCAGTTGCCGGAGACCGTCACCGTGGAGTACGGGAGCTGCGAGAAGATGCCGCCGCCGACCGCCTCTCCGGCCGCGCCGCTCAGCGATTTGTAGCCGCGGTTGCCGGTGACGACGTTGCGATCGATGAGCGAGCTCATGCTCACCGAGATGCCGACGCCGTGCGGGGCGTCGTGGCGCAGCACGTTGTCCCGCACGATGTTGCGCGAGATCGTCGCCAGCGCGGAGCCGATGGTGAGCACCCCGCCGCTCTTCGTGTTCCGCTCGGAGGACGGGGGCGAGCCGATGAAGATGCCGGCGCCGCTCTGCCCGCCGGCGTTGCCCTCGATGAGGTTGTGCTCGATGACGACCTGGCTCCCCGAGACCTTCAGGCCGGCGCCCTGGTGGCCGGCCAGCCCCTCCACGCCGTTGCCGTACACGTGATTGTTCCGCAGCACGAGGCTCCGGCCCGGCGAGTATCCGCCGCTGACGAGCACGCCGTGCAGCCCCCCGGTGATCGCGAGGCCGTCGACCGTGATGGACTTCACGTTGCCGAACCGCAGCGCCGCCGTGGACCTGTCGGGCGCCTGGAGGGTGGTCGGATATGCGAGGCTGTTCCGCACCGAGAACCCGCTCCCCGGCTGGAAGCCGCCCACGATCGTGTACTCGTTCCCGTACGAATACCTGTCCGCCGTGTCGCCGGCGTGCTCCACATAGATGCCGGCCGCGGCGCAGATCACCGCCTTTTGATTGTTCTGCACCGCGAGGAACCCGGCCTGCAGGGTCCTGAAGGGCGCGCTCCGCGTGCCCGTGCCGCCCTCCGGCGCGCCGGCGTCGACGAAATAGTAGACCTTGCCCGCGAGGGCGCCGCCGGGCTCGCAGCCGTGGGAGAGCTGCGCGCCGGCCGGCGAGATACCCGCGTCGGGAATGCCGCTCCCCAGGCCCCCTCCGGATCCGCCGCCCGTGCCCGCGCCCGCATCCGCGCCCGCATCCGCGCCCGCATCCGCGCCCGCGTCCGCGCCCGCGCCCGCGCCCGCGTCCGCATCCGCGTCCGCATCCGCGCCCGCGCCGCCCCCGCCGCCGCTCGTGCCACCCCCCGTGGTCGCCGTCGGCTCGGTGTAACAGATCACGAGCTGGGGACGCCGCGCCTGCGTGGCGTCCTCGCTGGTCTTCATCTGCGTGCGGCTCGCCGCCTGCTCGAGGAGGACCCCATGGTTCGGGCTGGTGCCGTTCACCCAGGCCTGCGCGAGCGGCGTGATGCTCACCGTGCGCGCCCCCGAACCGGCTGCGAAGCTGGCCTCGACGTGGTCCTGGTCGTAGGCGCCGGCGTGCGTGCTCCAGGTCGCCGCGCCCTCCGCCCAGTCCGAGGTGACGCGGCGGACCCGGATCGTCTCGGCGGCCGACGTCGCATAGGCGACCGTCACCGTCAGGTCCGCCGAGTCGATCGTCGAGCCTGCCGGGATGGACGACAGATCGAGCTGGATCATGCTCCGCTGGAGCGCGCCGCTCGAGTGCACGCCGGAGTACATGTCGGAGGATGAGCCAAAGCTCGCCGTCGGGAGCCCCTGGTGCAGGTAGGTATCCTTCACGGCGCTGCTCCCCGCGCCGCGCTGGAGCGTGACGCACGCCGCCGCCGCCTGCGCGGCCTCGCCGGTGGCTTCCATTCCCGCGCGCGCCGTATCGTCGCAGCCGGCGGCGGTCAAAAGGATCAACAGCGCGAAGCGATCGGACATCGTGCTCTTCTTCATCGGTTCCCCCCCTCCGGGCGGGATTCATCATCCCCCCACGACGCGCCGGCGGATGCCGAGCAAGGCCGGCAAATCGGACAATATGACAGCCTTCGTGCCGGGCAGCCAGCAGGGCGTCCCTTCCCTCCAGGCAGTCCGAGGTCCCGATCCGAGGTGCCGCCCCGGGCGTCGCCGCTCCCGCGGCCACTCAATATGTCGCTCGACGCCGCCAGAGAGGCTATGCTGCGCATTGCAAAAGGGAGGGTCCCATGATGCGGTCGATTCTCGTTCCTGTCGTTCCATTCTTCATTGTCCTCGCCTCGGCCTGCGCGAGCCAGGCGCCTCCGGTCGTGGAGCCCGGCAAGGGCGAGACGAGCCCCTGCGCGACCGTCCTCTGCGCCCCCGACTCCGTCTGCGAGGTCCAGCCGGACGGCACCCCTGCCTGCGTCCAGCCCGGCGGGCCGCGGCCTTGCTTCAAGACCGGCTGCAGCGGCACCGTGTGCGCGGACGCGCCGGTGGTCACCACCTGCGAGTACCGCCCGGAGTACTCGTGCTATCAATCCGCCATCTGCGAGCGCGATCGCGAGACCGGCGTCTGCCAGTTCCGTCCCACCGCGGAGCTCACCGCCTGCTTGCAGTCGTACCGCTGAGCGCTCACACGCCGGTCGGAAAGGTCTCCGGCGCCTCTTCTTCCCGGGGCCTCACCGCCTCGTCCTGGCACGAATACGGCACGAGCACGGTCGCCCGTGCGTACTCCTAGAACACCGATCAGGTTGAAGATCCGAGAGATGGACCGCATGGGCGCAAGGGACGCAAGGATCAGGAGAAAAATCTTCTTCCCCTTGCGTCCCTTGCGCCCTTGCGGTCTCTCGAATCTCGCTCTTTCCAGGTGGTTTCAACCTGTTTGTCGCTCTAGGCCCCCTCGCCCTTGCCCTCGACCTCGTCCCAGATCGAGCGGTGCCTCGTCTCCTCGAGCAGCAGCGACCCGATGACGAAGGTCAGGCCCGCGACGATCATCGGATAGGCCAGCCCGGCGAAATGGTTGCCCGTGCTCGCCACGATCGCCGTCCCGATGAGCGGCGTCAGCCCGCCGAACACCCCGTTGCCGAGGTGGTAGGGCAATGACAGCGACGTGTACCGGATCTTCGCCGGGAAGAGCTCCACCAGGAACGCGGCGATCGGCCCGTACACCATCGTCACGTAGAGCACCTGCACGAGCACCAGCGCCACGAGCGCCGGCGCGTTCATGGGTTGCGAGAAGCGCTCCATGGCGTGATAGATCGGCAGGTACGTGAGCACGGCGAGCAGGTTGCCGGTCATCATGATCTTCTTCCTGCCGATCCGGTCGGACAGCCAGCCGAAGAGCACGAAGAACGGCGCGCCGAGCAGGAGCGCGACGGAGACGATCACGTTCGAGGTCAGGAAATCGATCTTCAGCGTGTTCTGGAGGAAGTAGAGCGCATAGAACTGCCCCGTGTACCAGACCACGCCCTGCCCGGCCGTGGCGCCGAACAGGGCCAGGGCCATCAGCTTGAAGTTCCGGCCGCTGCCGAGGCTGTCCCTGATGGGCGCCTTCGAGGCCTTGCCCGACGCCTTGAGCTTCGTGAACAGGGGCGACTCGCGGAGCTTCAGCCGGATGAACAGCGACAGCCCGAGGAGCAGCACCGAGGCCAGGAATGGCACCCGGAACGCCCAGGCCTTGAAGGCGTCCTCTCCCACCGTGAGGCGCACCGCCAGGATCACGCCGAGCGAGATGAACAGGCCCGCGGTCGCCGTGATCTGGATGAAGCTCGTGTAGAAGCCCCGCCGGTGGTCAGGCACGTGCTCGGCCACATAGACGGCGGCGCCGCCATACTCGCCGCCGAGCGCCAACCCCTGGAGCAGGCGCAGGAAGAGGAGCAGGAGCGGCGCGGCGAGGCCGATCCGCTCGTACGAGGGCACCACGCCGATCGCCGCCGTGCCGGCGCCCATGAGGAGGAGCGTCAGCAGGAACGCATATTTACGGCCGACGAGGTCCCCGATCCGGCCGAACACCACCGCGCCGAAGGGGCGCACGATGAAGCCGGTCGCGAACGTCGCCAGCGTGGACAGGAAGGCGGCGGTCGGGTTGTCCTTCGGGAAGAAATGGCCCGAGAGGATCGTGGCCAGGCTCCCGAAGATGTAGAAATCGTACCATTCGATCACCGTGCCGGCGGCGGCGGCGGCGATCACGTACCAGACGTTGTATTGCTTGTCCGCGTCGGTGGATACGGCCGCTGGAGCAGGAGCGCCCACGGAGCCTCCCTTTCGGCGCGAGATCGGCGCGCCTGGTTCACGCCCGGGGCTCCGGGTCGCGCGCCACGTGGCGCGCCCTTCGCCCCGAACCCCGGCCGGGATGCTACCCCGGCGCGTCGCGGCGCGGCAAGCGACGCGACGGCGGAGGGGCGGCGGAAGGCATGGCGCCCGGGGCAGGCGCGCAGAGCGGCCTTGCGTCCGGCGCGGCGCTGCGCGACCGTGCGGGTCGATGCCGGGCCGCACCTTCGCCATAGGGGACGTCCACGGGGGATACGACGAGCTGCTCGAGCTGCTGTCGCGGCTCCCCCGGCTCACCGCCTCCGATACGCTGGTGTTCCTCGGCGACTACATCGATCGCGGCCCGCGCTCGGCCGAGGTCGTGGAGCACGTCCGCCGCCTGCCGGAGCGGACCCCGGCGAAGGTCGTCACGCTGCGCGGCAACCACGAGGACGCGTGGCTCCGCGTGATCGACGGCGGCGGCTGGGCTCAGTTCGTCATTCCGCTCTCGAACGGCTGCCTCGCGACGCTGCGCTCGTATCAGGGCGAGCCCCCGCCCGGCGACGACGAGGCCCCGTCCAGCGAGGAGCTCAAGACCCTGCTCTCGGGCTCGTTCTTCCCCCGCGAGGTCCTGGAGTGGATGCGCGCGCTCCCGCTCTATTACGAGGACGAGCACGCGATCTACGTGCACGCCGGCCTCACGAAGGGTCCGCACGGCTGGCTGCACCCCGACGCCACCCGCGTGAAGCTCGCGCTGCTCTGGTGCCGCGACGCCGATTTCTTCCGCAACTACCGCGGCAAGCTCGTCGTCTTCGGCCACACCGCGACCGCGCTCCTGCCGCCCGAGCTGTCGACCTACACCCCCGAGGACCCGGCCGACCTCTGGGCCGGCCCCTCTGCGATCGGCGTGGACACGGGCTGCGGCAAGACCGGGTTCCTCACGGCCGTCGAGCTCCCCGCGAAGCGCGTCTACGAATCCCGCTGATCACCGCCGCGATCGAGCAGCAATCACCGTTCCGCTGCGCGACACGCGCGTGGGCGCGCCCACCCGGCGAGGCGCGGACCGCTCTCCGTCACGGCCCTCCGCGCGCGCGGCGCGCGGCCTCCTCCATCTCGCCGTCGACCGCGGCGGCGAGCGCGGGCTTGCCGCGCGACCAGTCCTTGCAGGCCTCGGCGTCCACGAGCGCGATCCGGAGCGCTGCATTGAGCTCGAGCGGGCGGCCGTCCAGGCCCGCGCGCGCGAGGCCGCCGGAGAGGCCGCCGCGCAGCGCCTCCGTGAGCTGGAGCTGCGGCTTGTAGATCGGCAGCTCGACGTCCTCCTCCGGGCGCTCGAAGCCGCGCTCGCACCGCGCGGCGTCGAGCGAGTTCGCGCCGCGGCACGCGAGCGGGCGCGCCTCGTACGCGGCGCAGCGGCCGCCCTCGAGCAGCGGGCAGGCGAGCTTCGCGCGCGCGCGCTGATCGGTCGTCATGCCGCGCGTGCGGTCGTCGGCGCGCGAGACCCGATCGCGGATCGCGGCGAGCTCGGCCGGCGCGCGCGTCGCCAGGAGGTGCTCGGAGAGGCGCAGCACCTCGGGCGCGGTCGCGATGATCTTGAGGTGGCAGCAGAACGCGCAGCCGTCGCGGCACGCGATCGCGCTCGAGGGGGCGATCCGCTCCATCACCCGCGCGCCGAGCTCCGCGGCCCAGTCGCCCGCGTCGGCGCCGAGCTCCGCGGCCCGCGCGACCGAGCGGCGCTGCGCCATCGCCTGCAGCGTGGCGGCCTGGGCCGCGGACGCGACGTCCGCAGGGCTGAACGTGGGGGCGAGGGGGAGCTTTCGGCGGGCCATGCGGTCTCGCTCGCGGTCTCGTCCCGGAGCGCCGGAGCGGCGCGATGATAACCCGCCGGGCGGCGCCGGGGGCGCTATCCTCGCGGCGCTCCGGCGGGCGCGGGGGCCGGCAGCGTGAAGCGGAAGCGCATGCCCTCGCCGGACGCGCTCTCCGCCCAGATGCGCCCGCCCTGCGCCTCGACGAGCTCCTTGCAGATGTAGAGGCCGAGCCCGATCCCCGGCGTGTCCGCGGCGTGGCTCCCGACGCTCCGCACGAACCGCTGGAACAGCCTCGGGAGCTCCTCGGGCGGCACGCCTCGGCCCCGGTTCGAGACGGCGACCTCGACCTCCCGCCCGCGCCCCTCGACGTCGACGCCGATCTCGGTGCCCGGATCGCCGTACTTCGCCGCGTTGGAGAGGAGGTTGGTCAGCACCTGCTCGATGCGGGCGGGATCAGCCCAGGCGACGGGGGGCGCGCCGGCCTCGCGCACGCTGACCGGGTGTCCGGCCGTGATCTCCGCGGCGCGCTCGACCACCTCGCGCACGAGCGCGGCGACCTCGACCGCGCGCGGCTCGACGCGCAGGCGCCGGGCGTCGAGGAGGGTGACGTCGAGCAGCTCGCCGATCATCGTCCGGAGCCGCTCGGCCCCGGCCAGGATGCGGCCGAGCAGCTTCGCGCCCTGCTCGGAGCTCGGGCTCGCGTCGGATCGCTGCAAGAGCTGCGCGGCCAGGCCGATCGTGCTGACGGGCTGGCGGAGGTCGTGCGCGACCACCGACGTCCACTCCTCGCGCATCCGCTCCACCTCCTTGCGCACGGAGATGTCCTGGAAGGTCGCGGTCACGCCGATGACGTCGCCGCGCGGGCCCCGCACCTGCACCGCGTTCGCGAGCACCGGCACGAGGCGCCCGTCGGGCTGCCGGAGCACGAGCTCGAGGTTCGTGGTCGGCTCGCCCCGCGCGAGCGCGCGGACGTGCGGGTGCTCCTCCGGCGGCAGGCGCTCGCCCGAGGGCAGGCAGAGATCGAGCGAGGGCGCGTTGCCGAACGGGTCGCGGCGGCCGTCGTCCGCGGCGCTCATCGCCCTCGCCCAGCCGCTCTGCGCGGCGATCCGGCCGCCCGCGTCGAGCAGCACGACGGCGCCCGGCATCTGATCGATGACCGCCTGGAGCCAGGCGCGCCCGGCGGCCTCCGCGTCATAGAGGCGCGCGATCTCCATCGATACGCCGACCCTGGTCGCCAGCATGTCCACCATCTGCGCGTCCTGGTCCGTGAACTCGCGCGCTCCCTGCTTGTTGGCCAGGAAGAGGTTGCCGATGATGCGCCCCCCATAGCGGATGGGCACGCCGAGGAAGCTGGTCATCTCCGGGTGACCCGGCGGGAACCCCATGAACGCGGGGTGCGCCCGGATGTCCGCGGCGCGCAGCATCACGCCCTCGCGGGCCACGACGCCGAACGTGCCGACGGGCCGCGGCCATCTCCCGATCTTCGGCAGGAGGTCGGGCGGCGTCCCCACGACCACGAACGGAGCGAACGGCCGCTCGGGATCCGAGCCGATCCCGAGGGCCGCGTACTCGGCCCCGGTGACCCGCCGGCTCTCGGCCGCCACGGCGTGGAACACGGCCTCGAGCCCGGTCGTGGGGAGGGCGAGGATCGCCCCGGAGATAGCCGTGCCGGCCGCGCTGACCGCCTGCAGGCTCTCGCGCAGGCGTCGCTCGGCCTCGCGCGCGCGCTCGGCCTCGGCGGCGTGCTCCCGGAGCCCGCCCTCGTAGGCGGCGCGCTCCCGGCGATAGCGCGCGTGCTCGATCGCGCTCGCGCCCTGATCGGCGAGCGCGGAGACCAGGAACGGCTCGTCCGGGCGAGGTGTCCGGCCTGCGCGCGCCCGGCGGTAGACGGCGAGGACGCCGCGGATCCCTTCGCGGCCGACCAGCGGGCTGCCGATGAACGTGTCCTCGCGGCCGAGCTCGAGCAGCGCGCGGAGCGCGCCGTCGATCTCCTCGTCGAGCGGCGCGGAGAAGCGCTGCGCCTTCTCGATGTCGAGCCCGGAGGACGCGGCCACCGTGGCCCGGCCGTCCTCGCCCGCGAGGAGCAGGACGCAGGCGTCCGCGCCGGTGAACGCCGCGGTCCTGTGGACGATGAGCCGCAGCACCTCGTCGTAATCGACGGCGCCGACGATGGCGCGGTTGATCGCGACGAGGGCCTTGAGCCGCTGGAGCTCCGCCCTCGATGGCGCCCGCCGCGCCCGCGCTCTGTCGCGGTCTCTTCGCACCTCGTCACCCCTCGATCGCGATGCCGTCCTTCCCGATCCGCAGCGTGTGCGCCCGGCCGTCGTGAGCGCTGCCGCGGCTCTTCAGGATGCGGACGGTCCGCCTGAGATCGACGCCGAACTCGAACCCGAGGAGCAGCGTGTTGTCGCTCATGTTCAGGATGGGCCCCTTGCCCAGGGCCTCGGCCAGCTCGCCGGCCGCCGTCTGGAGCGTGAAGAGGCCGGTCACGTTCCAGTGGGCGAGCTGCTGCATCAGCGCATAGGTGTAATCGACGAAGCGGCCCGGATCGTGCGCGTTGCGCTCCAGATCGCCCAGCGAGTCGACGACCACGCGGCGCACCCCGTGCTCCCGGAGGCGCCGGAGCACATCGCCGGCGATCTCGTCGATGGTGAGCTCGATCGGCGAGGTATAGAGGATATCGAGCTTGTTGGGGCCCACGAGCTCGTCGTGGTCCCACCCGAGATTCCCGATGACGCGCGCGAGCTGCGTCGGGTTCTCCTGGAAGGTCACGAGCAGGCACGGCTCGCCCGCCCGCACCCCCGCGCGCAGGAAATGCAGGCCGAGCACCGTCTTGCCCGCGCCCGAGGGGCCGGCGACGAGGGTGGACGTGCCGCGGAGCCAGCCGGCCTCGATCATGCCGTCGAGGCCCGCGATACCGCTCTGCACGCGCTCGGGGCTCGGCGCGTAGCTCGGCGCGATCCCGGGCGTGACGAGGCGGGGGAAGACGTCGAGCCCGGACGCGGTGATGCGGAACGGGTGATCTCCAGAGAGGAAATTGCTCCCCCGGACCTTGATGACGCGCACGAACCGGACGTCGCTCGAGCCGATCCGTCGCCGGCTCAGCTCGACGATGCCGTCGGCCACGGCGAACTCCGGGAGCTGGGCCACCATATCGCTCGTGTACTCGCCGATCCAGAAGGTCGTCGCGTCGTACGCGGTGAGGATGCCCGCGAGGTCGTAGAGGATCTTCCGCCAGGTGGGCAGGCTCGGCATGACGTCGGCGATCGCCTTCAGCGAATCGATGATGACGATCCTGGGCCGGTGCTGCTGGAGCAGCTCGAGGAGCCGCTGGGCGGTCTCCTCGGGGGAACGGGACACGTCCTCGGCGATGCTCTCGTAGATCACCTTCGCGCCGAGGAGCGCCACGTCCGCGAACGCGTATGCCTGCAAGAACGTGATGAACTTCGCGGTGGGCTCCGAGAGCGTGGTCACGTAGAGCACGGGGCGCTCGTCGCCTCCGGCGGCCGCGGCGGCCGCGAAGGCCAGCCGCTCCGCGAAGATCGTCTTGCCGGTGCCGGGCGGCCCCACCACCATGTGGATCGCCCGCGCCGGGAACCCCCCACCGAGGATGCGGTCCATCTGCGCGCTGCCGGTGTGAATGCGTTCCATGCTCATTCTCTCCGTTCGTCGCGCCGCGAGAGGAGCTGCTCGACGGTGCGGATGAGGGCGGCGTCGTCCAGCGGCTTGCGGAGGAAGGCGTCGGCGCAGACCTCGCGCGCGCGATCGGCGGCGGACAGGACGCTGAAGAGCAGCACGGGGATGTCGCGGGTCGCGGGATCGGACTTCAGGATCCGGCAGACGCTGAGGCCGTCGAGGCGAGGCAACAGGATCTCGGCGATGACGATGTGAGGCCTGAGCGCGCGAGCGAGCTCGACGCCTCGCTCGCCGTCGCTGACGAATTCGACGCGGAACCCGGCCTTCTCCAGGAAATAACACTCGAGCATCTTGATGTGCGGATCGCGCTCGACGACGAGGATGAGCGCCCGGTCCTGAGTCGCCGCATGGTGCTGGTCCTCCAAGATCCGCCTCCATCGCTCCCGCTCGCGCGCGCGAACGGGTTCTTGGGGCGCCTCCGGCGTGACGGCCAGCGCCCGGAGATCCATGCGCTTCGCGTCATTGCCCCGCCGGCGCTCGGCCGCTCGCCCGTCATGTCGTCGCTTGCGCTGGTGGCCGGTGGGCCCTAGTTCGAGCCCGACGTGGGTGCCACCGCTCGGCGCCGGAGCAAGGGGGAAGACGATGGGCGAGCAGGCGGCGCCGGCGCAGGAGACTCGGGGCAAACCCCTCGATCGCGGGCCCATCATGGTCGTCGATGACGACGAGGACGTCCGGGAGACCATCCGGGATGCCCTGGAGATGAACGGGTACTCCGTCGTGACGGCCGAGAACGGCCGGGTCGCGCTCGACAAGCTCGCCACGATGGAGCGCCCCGGGCTCATCCTCCTGGATCTGATGATGCCTGTGATGGATGGGCTCGAGTTCCTGGCCGCCGGGCTCGCGAGCCGCGTCCTCGAGGGGATCCCGGTCATCGTCATCACTGCGTATGACCACCTCGCGGCGAAGGCGTCCGACGCCACGGCGGTCGTCAAGAAGCCCATCGATCTAGCCGTCTTGATGACCTGGGTCGAGCGGTCCTGCGGGTGATTGACCTGGATCGAGCGGTCCTGCGGGTGAGCCCGCCCGGGCGGCCGCTCCGACGGGCAGCTCCACTTCGAATGTGGTGCCGGCGCCGAGCTCGCTCGAGCACGCGATCCGCCCCCCGTGCGCGTCGACGATCTGCTTCGCGATGTACAGCCCGAGCCCCAGGCCGCCATAGCGTCGCTCGGAGACGGCGCGCGCGAAGAGCCCGAAGATCCGCCCCATCTCCTCGGGCGCGATGCCGACGCCGTGATCCCGGACCGCCACCCGGATCACCTCGGCGCGAGGCTCCACGCTCACCTCGATCGGCTTGCCGGCGCCGTACTTGATCGCGTTGGAGAGCAGGCTCGCGACGACCTGCTCGATCTGCGCCGGATCGATCCACGCGATCGCGGGGGACTCGAGGCGCAGCTCGAGCGCGCTCCGCGCCCGCGCGGCTTCGCGCCTGAAGCTCGCCGCCACGTCGCGGACGAGCTGCGCCACGTCGACCTCCCGGGGCTCGACGGTGGCCTGCCACCCCACCGCGCCGCGGACGACGTCGAGCATGTTCTCGACGAGGTGGGAGAGGCGGTCGATCTGCCGGAGGGCCACCTCCACGCGGCCGGAGAGGCGCTCGCCGTCGGGCCGGGCGGCGAGCTCGCGCTGGAGGATCTGGAGGGTGAGCCGGAGCGGCGTGAGCGGCGTCCGCAGCTCGTGCGAGGCCACGGCGAGGAAGACGTCGCGGGCCCGCACGGCCTCCTCTGCCTGCGCGAGCAGGCGGCCGCGCTCCGCGAGGGCGCTGTCGAGGCGCGACCTGGAGTCCGCGAGCTCCTGCTCGGCGCGCTTGCTCTCGGTGATGTCCCTGGCCACGATGCCGACGCCGAGCGCCTCGTCGCCGCGCTTCACCGGGTAATAGCTGACCAGCCACCACCCCTTTCGGCCGCGGGTCGCCGGCATCTCGCTGGTCACCTCGGCGTCGAGGACGGGCTGCCCCGTCTCGAGGACGCGGCGGAGGTGCTCGATGGCGCGGGGGTCGATCGACGGGATCATCTCCGGCACGGAGCGCCCGATATGGGCCTCCGCGGGGATGCCGTGGATGGAGGCGAGCTCGTCATTGACGCGGACGTAGCGGAGATCGGTGTCCACGAACCCCAGGCCGATCGGCGCGCTCTTCCAGAGCGCGTCGAGCAGCGCCACCGATTCGTCGACCTGCGCGGGCGGCCCGTGCCGCTCCCCGTCGGTGTGCTTCGGCGCGGTCACGCGGGGCATGCGATATCGCGGCGTGGTCAGCGGCGGACCACGAGGATGGGCTGGCGCGCGGACCTCATCACCTCGCGGAGCACGGGCCCGGGCTCGGCGGCGCCCTCGTCGCGCCACACCAGCGCGATGAGGTCCGGCCCGAGCTCGCCCGCGTAGCGCAGGATCTCCGCGGCAGGGCGGCCGCTGCCGAGGAAGAAGCGCACCGGCACGCCGGGCAGCCGGTGCCCGACCGACCCCACGAAGCGCTGGATGAACTCGGCCGAGAACGCCGGCCACTCGTGCTGCGGCTGGTCGACGTATTGCGGAGCCGTCATCGTGCCCGGCTCGGTCGGCGGAGCCGCGGTCACGTCCGCGACCAGCACGAGATCGAGCGCCGCGCCCGCCCTCTCCGCGAGCTCGCTCGCGGGCTCGAGCGCCGCCGCCGTGCTCGGCGTCCCGTCGAGCGGGACCAGGATGTGCCGGATCTGCGAGAGCGCGGCGCGCGGGCGCACGATGATGATGCTCGCGCTCATCCTGGCGAGCGCGCGCAGCGCCGTGTCGCCGACTCCGCAGGCGTCAGCGCCGAGCTCCTCCGCGGCGAGCACCACGAACGCGACCGACGACGAGCGGGCGATCGCGTCGAGCCGCTCGGCCGGATCGCCGACGTCGACGTCGAGCACCATCCCCTCGAGCGCCTCCGGATCGATCCGGAGGAGGCGCGGGACGTCGGAGGGCGTGATCTGCGTCGGCCAGATCAGCACGCCGTGGAGCGGCGCCGCGAGCGTCCTGGCGACCACCCGGCCCACGTTGATCGCCGCGCTCGGCGCCTCGGTCGCACGCAATGACACCAGCACGCGGCGGCGCCCTGCAGGCTGCCCGGCCGGCCACCCGTTGGGCCGCTCCGGCGTACCGACATGCTGCACCATGACGTGATCTCCTCTCCCCTCCGATTCAACATTCGGGGCTCCGGGTCGCGCTCCACGTGGCGCGCGCCCTGCGCCTCGAACCTCGCTCAGGCAGCGCGTTGATCTGTAAAACCCCGACCGGTCGCTGGCAATCGCAGCGCCGGGCCCTCGGGCGCGGCCGGCGCCGCTGCGGCGCCCGGGCGCGGCTCATGGCGAGATGTCCTCCCAGGCGGGCTCCGCGCGGTTCCATCGCATGCCGTACCGGCGGCCCGGCTCGGCGCGCACCACGGCTCCGCCTCCGGGGGTGGCGACCACGATGGTGAGCGGCGCTTCCCCCTCGAGCGCCACCTCGAGCGCCTCGGGCTCGATGTCGACCTGAAGCTGTCTTCCCTGCCAGGTCAGCGGGAATTTCAGGTGCCGGATGCCCGGGAGGAGGTTCGGCTCGATCTGGAGCGCCTCCGGATCGCCCGGAGCCGGCCGCACGCCGCCGATCCCCAGCACGACCGCCTGCCACAGGGCGCCGAGCGCGGCGGCGTGCACGCCGCCCGCCGCGTTGCCCATGGTGTTGCCCAGATCGATGTCGGCGGTCTGCTCCAGGAGCCGCTCGGCCTGCTCGGCGAGCCCGAGCCGCGCGGCGACGAGCGCGTGAACGCCCGGGCTGAGGGAGCTCCCGTGGGCCGTGAGGGGCTCGTAATGGAGGAAGCACCGGCGCCGGACGTCGGGCGCGACCTCGTCCCACAGGAGCGCGATGAGCTGGACGACGTCGGCCTGCTTCACCACCTGCGACCGCTGCGTCCGCTCCCTCCCGAGGGTCACGTCGATCGGCAGATGACGCGGCGTGCGCGCGTCCAGCTCGACTCGCTCGAGCTCATGGAATCCCGTGAACTGCTCGATGAGCCCGGTGCGCGCGTCGAGGCCGAGGGCCATCGCGTCCGCGATCCGGAGCCACGCGTCCGCCTCGCCGCGCGTCACGCCGAGCCGGGACGGGTCGCCCTCGGCGACCGCCAGGGCGGCGTCCGCCGCGCGGCGCAGGTTGAAGCGCGCCATCCAGTTGGTGAACGCGTTGTCGTCGACGCTCTCGTGGTACTCGTCCGGCCCGATCACCTGGCGGATGTGGAAGAGCCCGTCTGTCCCCTCCTCCACGCGGCTCGCCCAGAAGCGCGCCGTCTCGACGAGGATCTCGAGCCCCGGTCCTCGCATGAACGCCGCGTCGCCCGTGCAGCGGCCGTACTGCCAGACCGCGTAGGCCACGTCGGCGCTGATGTGGTGCTCCTGCTCGCCGGACAGGATCCGGATGATCTCGCCGCGCGGCGACAGGACCGCCGCGGGCGTGGTCTCGTCCCCGGTGTCCGCCGACTCCCATGCGTAGAGCGCGCCCCGGTAGCCGAGCGCCTCCGCCTTGCGCCGCGCCCCGGGGAGGGTGAGGTGGCGATAGGTGAGGAGCGCCCGGGCTGCCTCCGGGTAGCAATGAATGAAGAACGGCAGCATGAAGATCTCGACGTCCCAGAACACGTGCCCTCGGTACGCCTCGCCCGACAGGGACCGCGCGGCGATGGAGCAGCGCGGGTCCTCCGGGTTCACGGTCGAGATCAGGTGGTAGAGGGCGAAGCGCAGCGCGCGCTCTATCTTCGGCCCGCCCTCGATCGACACGTCGGCCTTGCTCCAGCGCTCGGCCCAGGCTGCCTCGTGGCGCGCGATGCGCCGCGCGAGCGGCTCCGCGTCGAGCTCGGGCCTGCGGCGCTCGATGGCCGCCCGCGGATCGGGCAAGTCGCGGGAGCTGTAGAGCGCGACCGTGCGGTACAGCTCGCGCGGCTCGCCGAGCCGGACGTCGAGGTCGCAGCGCTCGGACGCCCAGGTCTCACCGGCCTCACGGTGGAACAGGGCGCTCCCCTCCGCGGCGCGCTCGATCTCCAGGTGCGACGCGAGCGCCACGGCGAGGCCCTCGTGCGTGCGGCCGACGAGCAGGGGGCCGCTCTCGGCGCTCGCCGCCTCGAAGCCGGCCCAGTGCAGGGCCCCGCTCTCGCTCCGCACCTCGCCGCTGAGGATCGCCTCGACGCGGATCGTGCCGGAGTAGTTCAGCGGACAGACCTCGACGCCCTCGATGAGCAGGTGCCGGTCGGCCAGCGAGGCGAGGTGGACGGTCGAGAGCCGCGTGACGTGGCCGCCCGGGCCGCGCACCACGCCCTCGCGCAGGAGCAGACCGCGGCGCGTATCGAGCATCCGGCGGTGGGAGAACACCTCGTTGGTCTCGACGGAGAACGGATCACCCTCGATGATGAAGCGCAGCCGGCCCCAGTCCGGCAGGATCACGAGCTCCGGCACCCGCGAGAGATCGGCGGAGGCCTCGAACGCGCCCGCGAGGAACGTGGCCGGGCGCGACGCGGTGGTGCCCTCGGCGAGGGATCCGCGCGAGCCGAGGTAGCCGTTCCCGATCGCGAGGAGCGACTCGATCTCGCGCTCCCGCTCCCGGTCGAAGCCGGGCTCGTCGACCACCCACGCCGCGTCGCGCGGCGGCGCGAAGACGCCGCGCCGCTCGTCGACGGCGATCTGGTGCGTGAGCAGCTCGGAGAGGCGCTGAGGTCCGCCGCCGAAATGGAGGACCGAGGGCGGGACGCCGCCCGGCTCCAGCCCGACCGACACCACCACGGCGCCCGCGAGCTCGGGCACGGCCAGCATCCGGTGGTCGCTCCCCTCCATGCCGGCGATGGAGCCGTACTCGTCGCCGACGACGAGCACGTCGGCCGGCGCGATCCGGAGCGGCTCGGCGATGTGGTGGAGCACGTACCGCATCGCGTCCGCCTTGTCGGTGAGGCCCACCTCGATGTGCTTGACGTCGCTCGTGACCTTGGCGTCCGGGAGCCCGCGCCCCCGGGCGAGCATTGCGGTGAGCTCGAACGCCTCCCGCAGCCCGTGGCGGAGCCCGGCGCCGCGCAGCCGCGCATCGGTCGCCGCGAGCAGCACGCCGATCTCGCTCTTCTCGGGGTCGTGCCACCCCGGCTCGGGGATGAGGTCGATCTTGCGGCGGTTGAGGCGGGCGCCGATGACGGCGAACGGCAGCCCGGTGAGCCGCTCGAGCTCGAGCTTGACGCCCTCCGCGATGACGTCGAGCTTCTGGTCCTCCTCCGGCGTCGCCCGCCGCTGGAAGAGCAGCACCGGCGCCCCCCGCCGGTCGAAGCCGAACACCTCCGAGCCGCGGTTGGTGCAGATGAAGAAGCGGCGGGTGTGCTCGACCGCGATGCCGCGGCCGAGCTGCCTCGACAGGTTATCGAAGCTCGTCCCCGTGACGACGGCGATCCGGACGCCCATTCCGAGCAATCGATCGAGCAGGCCGACGACCTCCGTCGCGTCGGCCGAGCGGGACGTCACCGCGGTGCCTATCCAGTTGATGACGACGAGCCTGAAGGCGCGGTCGAGCTCCGGCGGCATGCTCAGGCGGGTCGTCTTGCGCGCAGATCCTGCCAGTCGCATGGTGTCGTTCTGCATGGCCCTCATCGCCCGCCGCTCGATGCGGAAGCTGGGCTCCGCAATGGGCGTGCCCGGCGTGGTGTGCGGTGGAGACGCACCGCGTCGCGATGCCCGCCGCGCCGGGCGCTCCCGGCGCGCTCCCCCGGCGCCGGGCGATCGAGGATATCCAGGCGCCGGGTGATCGGGATACGATCGCGGCGCGCGCGCAGACGCCGCGCGCCTCCGCCCGCGAGAGGTGCTCATGAACGGCTTGAGGCGAGCTTGTGGTCTCCTGGCTCTCACGGCGGCGCTGGCCGGGATCGGTTGCGCCGAGGGCAACGCCGACCTCTTCGACGGCCTCGGAGGTGCCGGCGGCAGCGGGGGCGCGGATCCCGGCAGCGGCGGCGCGAACACGGGCGGCGCGGGCGCGGGGACCACGACCAGCTCGAGCGGCACGACGAGCACGACCACCACGAGCACGACCACCACCACGAGCAGCGGCGCCGTCTGCGGCGACGGCTTCTGCGACGCGGGCGAGGACTGCCAGACCTGCGACATCGACTGCGGCCCGTGCGGCGCCGTCTGCGGCGACGGCTTCTGCGACGCGGGCGAGGACTGCCAGACCTGCGACATCGACTGCGGCCCGTGCGGCGCCGTCTGCGGCGACGGCTTCTGCGACGCGGGCGAGGACTGCCAGACCTGCGACATCGACTGCGGCCCGTGCGGCGCCGTCTGC
>CAYQYG010000014.1:18564-44668 GCA_964421485.1 uncultured Polyangiaceae bacterium
CGGCCCGTGCGGCGCCGTCTGCGGCGACGGCGCGTGCGACCTGGGCGAGGACTGCCAGACCTGCGACATCGACTGCGGCCCGTGCGGCGCCGTCTGCGGCGACGGCGCGTGCGACCTGGGCGAGGACTGCCAGACCTGCGACATCGACTGCGGCCCGTGCGGCGCCGTCTGCGGCGACGGCGCGTGCGACCTGGGCGAGGACTGCCAGACCTGCGACATCGACTGCGGCCCGTGCGGCGCCGTCTGCGGCGACGGCGCGTGCGACCTGGGCGAGGACTGCAATGGCTGCCCCGGCGACTGCGGCGCGTGCGGCGCATGCGCGCACGACATGTGCGCGACCGGGATAGCGCTGACGAGCGGCTGCGACCCATGCGTGACGCAGATCTGCGCGGTCGACTCGTACTGCTGCACGAACGACTGGGACAGCGCCTGCGTGGACGAGGTCCAGAGCGTCTGCGGGCTGGCGTGCGCCGGCGCCTGCGGCGACGGCGTGTGCGGCGCGGGTGAGGACTGCAACACCTGCCCCGGCGACTGCGGTGCCTGCGTCGTCTGCGGCGACGGCGTGTGCGACGTGACCGAGGACTGCAACACCTGCCCCGGCGACTGCGGCGCGTGCGGCGCGTGCGCGCACGACAAGTGCGCGACCGGGGTCGCGCTGACGAGCGGCTGCGACCCGTGCGTGACGCAGATCTGCGCGGTCGACTCGTACTGCTGCACGAGCAGCTGGGACAGCGTCTGTGTGGACGAGGTCCTGAGCGTCTGCGGCCTGTCGTGCGCCGGCGGCGCGTGCGCGCACGACAAGTGCGTGACCGGGGTCGCGCTGACGAGCGGCTGCGACCCGTGCGTGACGCAGGTCTGCGCGGTGGACGATTTCTGCTGCAACACCGACTGGGACAGCATCTGCGTGGACGAGGTCCTGAGCGTCTGCGGGCTCTCGTGCCCCTGAGGTCCCCATGAGCGACGAGCACGAGGAGGGGACCCCCGGCGGCGCCGCGCGGCCGAAGCGGAGGGCGCGCCGCGCACCGGCCGCGGAGGGCGCGGGGGCCCGCGCGCGGGACGAGGCGGCGGTCGAGGAGGCGGTCGAGGCGATCTATGGCCACGCCGCGCAGCTCATCAGCGCCGGGCTCTCGGCCGAGGAGGTCGAGGACCGCCTCGTCGAGGGCGGGCTCGACCGGAAGATCGCGGCCACGGTCGTCGATCGCCTCATGGACGCGAAGCAGCGCGCCGTGGAGGAGGCCGCGCGCAAGAACATGCTCCACGGCGGCCTGTGGTGCGTGGGGGGCCTCGTCGTCACGGCGGCGACCTACTCGGCCGCGTCGGGCGGCGGCTCGTACGTCATCGCCTGGGGCGCCATCATCTTCGGCGCGATCCAGTTCTTCCGCGGCCTCTCGCAGAGCTCGCAGGGCGGCCCGCGCCGCTGACCTCGGCTCCCCCCGCGGGATCGCTCCTCGGACCGCCGGCTACTGCGTCGCGGCCAGCACGAGCGCCGTGCTCTCCTCGTCGTCGAGGTCCGACGCGAGCGCGTAGCCGACGCCGCTCCGCTCGGCGGCCGCGACCGAGTACCCGTTGATCCGGCCCACGTACACGGGCCGCTCGCGCACGCGGCGCTGCCTGAGCTCCGGCGCGTCCTGGACCGGCAGCTTGCGCGGATCGTAGAGGTAGACCGTGACCCGGCGCCCCTCCGCGGTCGTGTACTGGAGCACCGCCGCGCGGCGATCGCGGATCGCGTGCAGGCGCGCGCCCGTGAAGTCGACGTCGAACGGCCCGAGCGCGGGCGTGCGCACCGGCACGCCGACGAACGGGTCGAAGCGCTGGAGGTCCTCCGGATCGGTGGTCTCGGGCGGGAGCGGCTGCGCGTGCTGCGCGACGAGGTCGTCGAGCAGCGCCCCGACGCCGGCGGAGGAGAGCGCGCCGGCCTCCTGCGCCGCGGATCGATCCCGGCCGCGCTCCGACGCCGTGAGCGCCAGCGCGACGCCCGCGGCGGCGCACGCGGCGGCCACGTAGCGCGCCCGCCCGAACCGCGCGCCCGGGTCCGCCGCCCGGCGCGCCCGCTCGCGCGCGATCGTGACCGCGGCGCGTGCCCGCAGCGCCGCGGGGCAGCGCGGCGACGCCGGCCGCGCGCGCCGGAGGCTCGCGCGCAGCGCGCGCAGGAAGCCCACGCGCTCGGCGCACTCGGGGCAGCAGCGCACGTGGGCCTCGATCTCGAGCGCGTGCCCGGGCCCGAACTCACCGTCCGCGTAAGCGTCGAGGGCGGCGGTCGAGCCCCGATCCGCGCTGGTCGGCTCGCAGGTCGTGGAGCGAATCATGGCGGTGCCCGAGCAACAGGACGCCGCCCTGACCTATTCCTCGCGGCCCGGGCCACGGCCGGGCCCGCTCGTCACAGCAGGCGGCCGATCACGAGGTCGTGCGTCGCCTGGCTCCGGTACACGGAGGTCGAGTAGGTGCTCCACGTGTAGCCGACGACCTGCAACGAATCGTCCGTGTAGAGCCGCATCACGCCCATCCCGGCGCCCGGCACGAACGAGCCGTCCGGCTTCCGCCGCGTGTCCCCCGCGCCATGTCCGCTCTGCGTCGAGTCCATCACGACGACCTCGAACTGCCAGGTCCCGTCGATGATCGGCGCCGTGGCGGCCCGCAGCGTCGCCGGGCCGTAGGCGATCGCGACGTGCCCCGTGGAGGCGGCGTCGGCCGGGTACTCGATCGCGATCACGTCGCCGGCCGCGAGCTCGTCGATCGTCGGGACGAGATCGAACCCGTCCTCGGCGGCGATCACGTCGTGCCAGCGCGCCGCGGTCGGGCCCGTGGTGCCCAGCCATTGCATGATGTCGCTGTCGGTCCACCCCTCGCTCTGCTTGAGCAGGGCGGTGATGAACCCGCTGCACACCGTGTGATTCGAGTACTGCGCGGCCCCGCCGACGCCCTTCCACGTGATGTAGTTCGGAGCGTTGGCGTACTCGTTTCGCTTGGGATCCAGGTGGTCGATGAGCTCCTCTGCCCACACGACGTGGGCCGGCTGGGCGGCCGCAGGGCGCGGGAGGAGCGCCAGGAGGCCGACGATGGACGTCACCACAACTGCCAACAGACTACGACGAGAGATCGTCATAATCACCTCACTCGCGATGGGTATCGCTGGCGTTTGATCGGTGGGACAGGATGAGGTCCCTATGTCAATTCGATCTAGATCACGAATCGATGCCCCGATCAACCAAAATCAGAAAAAAATGAATGGATCTTGGGCCGGCTCACTGTCGGAGGATCCGCCCATATTCGGCCATTATCCCACCTCGATCCGCGATGTCGCCGGATAGGAGCGAATGGACGGCGGGTGTGCGTCAATCGACGCCGCTGTCGCCCGGCCCCGGACATGCCCGCGCCGCGAATTTTACACCCAGTCGATATCGCCCCGGACGGGGAGGTGATCGGACGGCTCCGAGCTCGAGGGCAGGGGGGTGTCGTCCGCGATGGTCGGCGGATCCAGGGGCCGGCAGGTCAGCGCGGCGGTGTGGAGGAGGTAATCGATCCGCTTCGCCCGCCCGTTCGAGTTGGCCGTGAAGGCGTCGCGCCCCTCGAAGGGGTCGCGGAGGCCGGCGAGGGCCGCCTCGCGCAGGATCCCGCTGTCGGGTGTCGCATTGAAATCGCCGCAAGCGATCCATTCCACGCCGCCGCCCGGGTCCAGCGCGCCGAGGAGCTGGCGCACCTGCCCGAGGGCGACGCGGCTCTCCGGGGGCGCGTCCAGGGGCTCCCATTTGAGGTGCGTGTTCGCGACGCCGAGCCGCCGGCCTGCGGCGTCCTCGAGCGTGAGCAGCAGCGCCACGTGCCCCGTCTCGTCGGCATAACGGAGCGTGCGCTCCGAGGCGAGCGACAGCCCCCGCCAGAACGTCGCGCAGCCGTCCACCTTCTTCCCGGACTTCTGCGCGAACCGGCGCTCGTGGCCCGGGAGCGCCGCCGCGAGCGCCCGGTACATGGGCTCCTCGACCTCCTGCAGGCAATAGACGTCGGCCGAGAGGCTCACGAGCCGCTCGATCATCGCCGCGCGCCGCCGGGCCGGGTCGAGGATCTCGGGCGGCGTATGGGGGAAATACTCCGGCCGGAGGTAGGCGTCCGCGAGGATGTTGTAGGAGACGACGTGGGGCATCGCGCCCGCATCTTACCAGCGCCGCGCCCTACGCGGGCGCCTCGCCGGCCTTGCCGAGCAGGCGCGACAGGAGGATCTGCTCGACGTCGTCGAGCGCGTCGCGCACGACGGCCGGATCGTCGAGGCGGATGCCGCCCTCCCCCTCGCGCGCCTCGAGCGGGAGCCGGCCCTTCAGGCTCGACAGCTCGTCGAGCAGCGACGTGAGCCCCGCCTCGTCGTCCCGGAGCGCCCGGAGCGAGCGCGCGAGCTGCCCGATCGCGTCTCCCCGGTCCTGCAGGGCCGCGAGGTCGAGCGGCGCCTGCGTATCGTGGCGCACGCGCTCGACCCAGAGCCCGCCCGCGTCGTTCGCCGCGGCGCGGATCTGCTGGGTCCACCGCTCGAGGTCGGCGTGCAGCGCCGCGTGCGCCCGCGTGCGCCCGCGCAGCACGACCTGCGCCGCGACCGTCCGCCCGCCCGCCTCGGCGACGCGCTGCTCGAGCGCGTCGCGCGCGAGCTCGACCGCGTCGAGCGCGCTCTGCGCGCCGGTCACGTCGACCTCGCAGACGCACCACCGGACCACGTCGAGCGGCCGGTGCTCGACCTCGAGCACGCGCCCCCCCTCCACGGTGACGAGCGACGCGCCCTTCGCGCCCGGCTCGCGCGCGTGCCGCCCCTGGAGGTTCCCGGGGAAGACGATCCACGGATCGGTCGAGATCACCTCGCGCGTGTGCACGTGCCCGAGCGCCCAGTACGAGTACCCCTTGCCCGCGAGCGTCTCGACGCTCGACGGCGCGTACGGCTCGTGCCCCTCGCGCCCGCTCAGCGCCGTGTGCAGCATGCCGACGTTGAAGAGCCCCGGGACGGCCTCCGGGTACCCCGCCGCGAGGTCCTCGGTCACCGCGCGCGCCGCGAACCCCTGCCCGTGGACCGCGACGCCGAGCCGCTCGAAGACGACCGTCTGCGCGCGATCGGTGGCCAGCTCGCGCGCGTTGTCGGGCAGCTCGAGGTGCCTCGTGATCTGGCTCTGGGCGTCGTGATTGCCGCGGATGAGCACGACCTGGATCCCTGCGGGCCGGAGCCGGGAGAGCTGCTTCGCGAAGAAGAGCCCGGTGTTGTAATCGCGCCAGTCGCCGTCATAGACGTCCCCCGCGAGCAGGAGCAGGTCGGCCTGCTCCGCGAGGCAGAGGTCGACGAGGGCCTCGAAGGCGCGGCGCGTGGCGCCGCGGATCTCGGCGACCGGGGCGCCCTCGTAGCGCTCCAGGCCCCGCAGCGGGCTGTCGAGGTGCAGATCGGCGGCGTGGACGAGCTTCACGGTCTCAGCCCGCGGCCTTCCCGCGAGCCCGTCCTGCTCGGCACCGAGCACCCGGTCGAGCGAGGCCCTCCTTGCGCCCCCGCTCCAGACCCTCCTCGGCCCCGCGCTGCCGCTCCCACATGTCGACCGCGTCTTGCGCTCTCATCAGGAAGTCCATTCCCCCGGCCCTGGACGGCTTCGATCACGCGCCGAGGCTAGCTCCGCCGAGCGCGCCGTCCAGTGTTCATGGAGCTCTGTCCGACCATCGGGATCCGATTACGCCCGTCCTGCGCTGACAATTGGCGGACCGGCGCGCCGGACGGGGAATCCGCGCCGCCGCGTCGCGGCGACGAGGGGCTCTCACGGGAGCTCCAGCCGGTCCCCGGCCGCGGGCGTGGAGATGTGCCTGTGGCCCTTCGCGTACAGGATATCGGCGAGGATCTCCTGGGGCTTCGGATCGCCGTGCACGAGGGCGATCTTGCCGATGGGGCTCGTCGCGGCGCAGCGGCCGGCGAAATCGACGAGGTCGCGCTGGTCGGCGTGGGCGCTGAAGCCGTTCAGGACCACGACCTCGGCGCGGCGGTCGCGCTCGACGCCGAAGACGCGGACGCGGGAGCGGCCCTCGACCAGGCGGCGGCCGAGCGTGTGCTGGGCCTGGTAGCCGACGATCAGGATCGTGCTGCGCTCGTCCTCGATCGAGCTCTTGATGTGGTGGAGGATCCGGCCGCCCTCGCACATGCCGCTCGCGGCGATGATGATCGAGGGCTCGGCCTCGTGATCGATGGCCTTGCTGTCCTCGGTGTCCTCCACGTACCTGAGATCCTCGAAATCGAAGGGGGAGCTCGGGCCGCGGAGGAGGGCGCGGGTCTCGGGGTCATAGCATTCGGGGTGGAGGCGGAACACGTCGGTGATCTGCACGGTCAATGGAGAGTCGACGTAGATCTTGATCCTCGGGATCTTGTTCTCGCGGCGGAGGGTCTTGAGGGCGAGGATGATCTCCTGGGCGCGCTCCAGGGCGAACGAGGGGATGAGGAGCTTGCCGCCGCGCTCGCGGGTGCGGATGACGACGCGGGCGAGCTCCTCGCGCATCCGCTCCTGGTCGTCGTGGATGCGGTCGCCGTAGGTGCTCTCCATGAGGAGGACGTCGGCGCGATCGGGGACCTCGGGGTCGCGCAGGATGGGGCGGTCCTTGCGGCCGAGATCGCCGGTGTACACGAGGCGGCGGGCCGCGCCGGCCTCCTCGAGGTCGAGGACGGTGATGGCGCTGCCGAGGACGTGGCCGGCGTCGAGGAAGGTGAGGCGGGCGCCGGGCGCGATCGAGATGGCGCGGTGATAAGGGATCGAGATGAAGCGCTCGACGGCGCGGATGACGTCGTCCTCGTCATAGAGGGGCTGGACCTCCGGCTCGTCTCGGCCCTCGCGGACGGCCTCGCGGTTCAGGAAGCGCGCGTCGGAGAGCTGGATCGCGGCGGCGTCCCGGAGCATGACGGCGCAGAGGTCGCGGGTGGCGGAGGTGGCGTAGATGGGGCCGTCATAGCCGAGCTTGACGAGCATCGGGAGCGCGCCGGAGTGGTCGATGTGGGCGTGGGAGAGGACGACGGCGTCGATCTCGTGGACGGGGAGGGGGAGGCGGCGGTTGCGCTCGAAGGACTCGCGGCGCGGGCCCTGGTAGAGGCCGCAGTCGAGCAGGAGGGTCGCGCCGCCGGCGCGGACGAGGTGCATCGAACCGGTGACGGTGCGGGCGGCGCCCACGAACTCGATGTGCATGCGCGCCACTCTACACGAGATCGGCGGGGATCAGCGCGCCTCGGGGCGCGGCCCGATCAGCGGATCACGAGCTGCCCCGCGTCGTCGGCGACCACGATCTCTCGGTCGCGGTAGCCGGCGTCGGCGGCCATGCGCGCGGCGATGGGGGTGATGACCTGCTCCTCGATGACGCGCTTGAGGGGCCGGGCGCCGCGGCGCGGATCGTAGCCGAGCTCGGCGATGCGGGCGCGGGCCTCGGGCAGGACGCGGAGGCGGAGGTTCCGGCGGACGAGGCCCGTGCGGGCGCGCGCCCTCTCGAGCTCCAGGTCGACGACGCGGAGCACGGCGTCCTTGCCGAGGTGCGCGAAGGGGACGACGTGATCGATGCGATTGAAGAATTCCGGGCGGAAGTGCTCGCGCACGCCCGAGAGCGCGACGGGGCCGGAGGCGATCTCACCGAAGCCGACGGCCGCGCGGTCGGCAATGCCGAGGTTCGAGGTCATGACGATGAGGGTCATGCGGAAATCGACGAGGCGGCCCTCCTCGTCGGTGAGGCGGCCCTCGCCGAGGATCGCGAGCAATAGATCGAAGACCTCGGGGTGCGCCTTCTCGATCTCGTCGAGCAGGACGAGGGAGAGCGGCTCCTGCCGGACGCGCTGCGCGAGCGTGGTCGCGCCGGGGCCGACCTCGAGCAGGCGCGCCGAGGAGCCCGGGAGCATGTACTCGCTCATGTCGAGGCGGATCATGCGGGCCTCGTCGCCGAACATGGAGCGGGCGAGCTGCTTCGCGAGCTCGGTCTTGCCGACGCCCGTCGGGCCGACGAAGAGCAGCGTGCCGGCGGGGCGCTCGGGGTCGTTGAGGCCGGCCTTGAACCGGGCGAGCACCCTGGCCGCGACGTCGCAGGCGCTGTCCTGGCCGATGATGCGGCGGCGGAGGCCCTCGGCGATCGACCGCGCGCCCGCGGGGATCTCGTCGGCGATGAGCTCGATGGGGAGGCCCGACCAGCGCGCATAGGCGGCGGAGACGTCGCGCGGATAGAGGACGCGCGCGTCGCGGCGGCCGGCGCCCTCGGCCTCCTGGCTCAGCCAGTCGACGAAGCGCAGCGCCTTGCCGGGGAAGAGCACGTCGCGCCGGAACATCGAGAGGTGCTGGACGAGGCGCTTCTTGCCCGCAGGGTGGAGCCTCACGCGGGCGTCCTTGCGGGCCTCGTACTCGGCCAGCAGCGCGGGGACGGCCGCGGGATCGGGCTCGTGGAGGCGGACGACCTGGAACCTCGAGACGAGGGACGCGGCGCGGCGCTGGCAGACCTCGAGGTCCTGCTCGGTGCACTCGGCGATGAGGCTGATCTCGCCGGCGCGGAGCGGGGGGAGGAAGATCTCGCCGATCGAGGAGCCGTCGGGCTGCGATCGGAGCAATGGGAGGAGCGGGCCGACGTGCAGGTAATCGCCCTCGTGCGAGAGCTCGTCCACGAGCTTGAGGCAGCGCGCCTGCCACATGCCGAGGTACTTCATGCCCGCGAGGATGCGGTCCGCGGAGGTCGAGTAGATCCGCGGGACGCGCGCCCGCGCCTTGTCCTTGCGCCACGCGGCGAGCCTGCGCGCGAGCCTGTGGACCCAGGTCGTCTTGCCCACGCCGGGGCCGCCGACCAGCAGGATCGACGCGGGCGGCCTGCGCGCGAGGAGGGGGAGCGCCTCCTCGAGCTCGGCGGACTCGCCGACGACGAGCGGGAGCTTCTGGCGCGCGGCCCTGTCGACGAGCTCCTCGGCGACGGCGCGCAGGGTGGGCCGGTCGTCCTCGTCGCCGCGCCGGCGGCGCTCGCGGGCGGGGTCCTGGACGCGCGGGGACCACGGCTCGACGACCTCCTCGCCTTCCATTCGAAAATCATAAATGGATCGGGGCGACTCGCCGAGCAGCGCGGTGGTGACGAGCTGGCGGAGGACCTCCGGCGCGATGGAGAGGTCCTCGACGATGAACCACCAGTTGAAGCGCGGGATGAGCACGCGGTAGCCGCCGCCAGGGACCTTGCTCCAGACGTAGGTGAGCCGGAGCGGGATCCGGCGCTTGCCGATGACGCTGCGCTTCTTGACCGTGGTCTGCGGGTGCACGTCCACCGCGATGGTGCGGACCTCGAAGGCCTCGTCCCAGAGGTAGCGATCGAGGGAGTCGTCCTCGGTCGCGGCGATGACGTGGAGCTCGAGCTCGAGCTGGCGCAGGACCTCCTCGCGCGTCCTGCCATAGGCCGAGGGCGCGGGGCGGTCGAAGATCCAGTCCCAGGTGCGGAGCAGGATGCCCGTCTGGTGCCCGTCGTGGTGGGTGACGAAATAGACGCGATAAGAGCGCTTGTTCATGAGCCCGTGTCCTCCCGGCTCATCCGGAGGAGCCACAGCGGCGCGAGCGCCTGGGCGAGGCTCGCGACCTCCGCGGTCTCCGCATAACCCATGACGTAATCCTCGATCTCGAGCGGCGAGGTGCGGCCGGGGCGGGGAGGGTCGAAGCGGAGCTTGCGGACCACGGGGGGGCGCGCGGAGGGGTTCGGGGGGAGGGGGCGGCCGGCGCGGGCGGCGTCGTCGAGCTCGGCCTCGCGGGCGAGGTGGTCCTCCACGGCGCGGGCGGGGGCGGCGCCGGGAGGGGCGGGGAGCACGCGGACGCGGACGATCTCGGGGCCGCGGCCGAGGGAGGTCCAGACGTGGGCGCCGGATTCGAGCTCGAAGAAATCGAGGACGCAGAGGCCGACGACGCTCAATACGAGGATCTCGGCGTCGCCGCGGAGGACGTCCTCGAGGCCGGCGCCGCCGCCGCCGGATTCGATGGCGCCGCCGGGGCGCGCGGCGGCCCAGGCCTCGACCTCGCCGCGGGCGTCGGCGTAGGCGCGGGCGAGCGCCTCGAAGAGGCCCTCGGTCGGGCCGGCGAAGCGGGCCGCCTCGCCGATCTCGCCGGCGCGGTGGAGCTCGATCAGGACGGCGTGCTGGCCGGGGTCGTCCACCTTGCGGAGGGCGCGGCGGAGGGCGTGGCCCTCGGCGATCGCGGTCAGCACCTCGTGCCGGGTGAGCGGGCGCGCGCCGTCGAGCTCCATCTGGCTGCGGTGGAAGAGGCGGATCCGCGACTGGCTGCTCCAGTCGCGGTCCTGCCGGGGGATGTAGCCGAAGCGCTGCATCTCGAGCTCGAGGTGGCGCTCGTCGGCGTCGTCGCCGGCCCGCCGGCGATAGACCTCGATCCGCTCGCGGAACGACGCAATGGCGGCGCGCATGGCGTCGAGGTTGTACACGGCCTCGGCGTGCTCGACGGCCTCGGGCGCGGCGCTGCGCGCGCGGAGGTGGTGGCGGATGCGCTCGGAGAGGGTGGCGAGATCGCCGCTCCGCTCGAGCTCGAGGGCGAAGCTCGCGAGCGGGGCGAGCTCGGCGGCGAGCGCGGAGAGCGGGCGGGTGAGCAGCGGCTCCAGCGCCCAGCGCGCGGGCGCGGCGGCGGCCTCGAGCAATGCCTCGCGCTCGACGCCGAAGCCGTCGCCGTGCGAGAAGACGCGCAGGATCTGCATCGCCGCGGGCTCGCCGCCCGCGATGGCGTCGGCGAGCAGGTTGTTGATGCGGTCCTCGATGGCGCGCTTCAGCGATCGCGCGCCGTCGGCGGCGACGAAGGCCTCGCGCGCGAGGCGCTCCGCGACCCCGGCCCTCGCCTGCGCGAAGACGCTCCGCTCGGCGAGGCCGCGGCGGCGGAAGAGGCGGGCGAGCTCCTTCTCGGCGACCCGGATCGCGACCTCGGGGGTGAGCGGGCGGAACGGGACGATGCGGTCGATCCGGTTGAAGAGCTCGGGCGGGAAGAACTCGCGGACGGCGCGGGCGATGTCCTTCATTCGCTCCTCGACGGCCGCGGCGGCGCGGGCCGCGGAGCCGCCCTCGCCGAAGTCGGGCTTGACATTTGGGGCTCCGGGTCGCCTATCGGCGCCCTGCGCCCCAAACCCCACGGGGCCCCGGGCCCGCGCCCCGAGGTTCGAGGTCATGATCACGACCGAATGCTGGAAATTGGCCGTGCGGCCCGCGGCGTCGGTCAGCCGGCCGTCCTCGAAGAGCTGGAGGAGGAGCGCGTGCACCGAGGGGTGGGCCTTCTCGATCTCATCGAGGAGGATCAGCGAGAATGGCTGCTCCTGCGCCCGCTGCGTGAGCAGGCCCTCGGGCGCATAGCGGTGGCCAATGAGGCGCGACGGCGCGTCGGGGCCGGAGAGCTCGCTCATGTCGAAGCGGAGCAATCGCGAGGGGCTGCCATAGAGGTACTCGGCGAGCGCCTTCGCGAGCTCGGTCTTGCCCGTGCCGGTGGGGCCGGTGAAGAGCATGACCCCGTAAGGGCGGCGCGGATCGACGAGGCCGGCCTTCACGCGCGCCACGAGGTCGGCGGCGGCGCGGACCGCGTCGGGCTGGCCGATGACCTGGCGAGAGAGCGCCTCCTCGACGGCCGCGGCGTCGAGCGCCTCGTCGCGGCCGATCAGGATCTCGGGCACGCCGGTCTTGCGGGAGAGGAGCGCGAGCACGTCGCGCGAGCCGATGGGGCGCGGGCCGTCGTCGGGAGATCGCGCGGGCGCGGCGTCGGTCGAAGCGGCGAGCTCGCGGAGCAGCTCGAGCGCCTTGCCGGGCAATGCCTGCCCGGGGAGCAGCGCGCCGCCCACGTCGAGGATCGTGCGGAGCGCGTGCGGGCTCACCGCGACGCGGCGGCGCTGCTCGATGTCGCGCACTTCGCGGACCATCAGCCGGAACGCCTCGGCGGGCGTGGCCTCGGGCAGGAAGACCGGCGTGAACAGGGACGCGAACGAGGGCGCGTCCTGCTCGAGCCGACGCAGGGCCTCGGGGGTCTGCTCGCCGACGATCACGAGCTCGCGGCGCGCGATCGGGCCGCGGAAGAAATCGGCGAGCGAGCGCTCGCTCTCGCGCGACTGCCCGATGCGGCCGAAATGCTGGAGGTCGTCGACCACGAGGATCACGTCGCGGCGCTGCGCGTCCTCGAGGAGGTCCACGCAGCGCTTCTCCCAGTCGCCGAGGCGGCTCATTCCGGCGATGAGGCGGCGGCCGCTGACGAGCCACGCCTCGCGCACGCGATCGAGGTTCCGGTGCGTGCCATAGCCGTCGGCCTCGAGCATGTCGCGCACGGCCTGGTAGATCAGCGTGGTCTTGCCGGAGCCCGGCGGGCCCGCGACGATCACCGGCTGCGCGCGGCCCGAGGCGAGCAGGAGCGCGAGCTGCTCGCGCTGCGGCGAGCGCGGCACGCCCGCCTCGAGGTCCCCCTGCGAGGCGCGCAGGGTCAGGTTGACGCCGACCTGCGGGAGCACCTTGAGGCCGCGGCGCGGCTTCTTCTGGTATGCGGGGTCCCCGCCGGAGAGCTCGTCCCGCGGGCGTGGGGGCAGGTCCTCGAGCGCGGAGCGGGGCGAGCACGAGAAGGACAGCGCCGAGATCCGCTCCTTGCCGCGGCTCCAGAGCGCGGCGATCTCGTCGTCCTCGAGCTCGGCCCACGCGGCCTGGAAGAGGCCGCGGAGCTGCTCGTCGAGCGGCCTGTCCTCCCTGACGGGCGCGGCCTCCTCCTGGCGCGACGGGTGATACGCGAAGAGGAGCCGCTCCTCGGAGGACGCCCAGCGCGGCTCGAGCACCACGGGGCAGACGCCGCTCACCTTGCGGCGCTCGCCCGCGCCCGAGAGCGTGAGCTCCAGGCGCACGCGCTCGACGCGGATCCCGCGGGGCATCTCGACGCGCGCGAGGTCGCCCGCGCGCGCCTTCTCGAATGCGGCGCGGAGGTCCTCGATGAGCTTGCGCTGGACCTTGTGGGGATTGCTCCCGGAGCGCGCCCGCGTGGCCGGGCCGAGCCCGAGCGTCACGAGCTCGAAGCTGCCGGAGATCCTCCGCTCGAAGAGGGGAATCGTGAAATGCACGGCTACCCGACCTCCGCCGGTGGCAGGAAGCAATCGTCTCGATCGAGCCCGCTCTGCTCGTCCTCGAAGAGCAGGAGGTGCTCGAGCGCGATCTCGTCGAGCCGCTCCCAGTAGGCCCCTGGATCCATGTCGATCCGGGCGCGCTTCGAGGCGATCAGCACGACGTTCTCCACGCGATCGTGCTCGCGCGCGGCGGGCCCGCGGCGGCGCGCCGCGGCCGCGGAGGGGTGCGGCGGCGCGAGCGATTTGTGGTCCCATTGATCGCCCTCGATCTCCGCCGAGAGCCCGACGAGCCGCGCGAAGACGTGCGCGCGGTCGCCCTCGCCCTCGCCCTCGCCCTGCCTCCTCGGCAGCACGATCCTGTGGAGCCCGCACTCGAGCGCGAGCAGCACGCCCGCGTCGGTGCCCCTCGCGCGGAGCAGCACGTTCCTGAACGTCCGCTTCGGCGCGGAGAGCGCCTCGAGCACCTTATCGGGCGTGCGCGGCGGGCCCCAGCGGCGGCCCTCGGGCCACGGCTCGAGCGCGTCCGGCGCCGCCTTGTCACCGTCGATGTGCAGCGTGAAGAGCCAGCCGCGGCGAGGCAGCTCGCGGAGCATGGGCGCGAGCCACAGGTCCAATGCGCCCTCGTCGAGCTCCTCGATCGCCATCGTGATCGCGTCGCGGCGCGGCTCCAGCGCGACCAGCGCGTGCGGGAGCGCGCGCCGGAACGCCGCATCCGCCGCGCGCGCCTCGCCGGCGAGCGGGCCGATCGCCTCGCCCTCGAAGAGCGCGACCATGCCGAGCTCCTCCACCGCGCGCACGTCCTCCTGCGCGCGCGAGAGCCGCTGCCACGCCTCGCTCAGCCGGTGGTGCTCCGCCTGGAGCTCCGCGGTCTCGTGCGCCCGCCGCCCCTCCTCGCGCTGCTGCTCGGGCCCGATGCTGAGCTGCGTGCGCAGGAAATCGATCTGGTCCGCGAGCTCCTCGATTGGCGACAGCCGCATCCACCCGTCGACCGCGCGCCGGAGCCGGCTGATCTCGTCGAAGCCATGGGCCTGCTTCGCGGCCTTCGCGCCGCGCCTGCGCTGCGCCTCGAGCCGCAGCGCCCCCTCGGCCGCGGCCGCCACGACATCGCCCTCGGGCCTGTCGGCGATCTCCCCCTCCTCGGTCACGCGCACCATGATGTCGCGCGCCTCGCCGCCGAGGCGCGCGAGCATGCGCGCGAGCGGGGCCGCGAAGCGCTCCTCGACGTGGCGCCGGAGCGCCCGCGCGCCATAGGCCTCGGAGTACCCGTCCGCCGCGATCCGAAGGAGCGCGCGCGCGCTCACGTCGAGCCCGATCCCCGCCTCGGTGAGCCCGCGCCGCCGCGCGACCTTGTCGATCGCGAGCCGCGCCACCTCGGCGACCTCCGCGCGATCGAGCGCGCGGAAGGGGATTATCCGATCGATGCGATTGACGAGCTCCGGGCGGAACGCGCCGTCCACGATCCTCCGGTAATGCGCCTCGTCGGGCGCCGCCCCGCCGCCACCAAAGCCCGCCTGGGCGCGCCGCTCCGCGGACCCGAGGTTCGAGGTCATGATCAGGATCGCATTGTGGAAATACGCCGTCTTCCCGCGCGCGTCGGTGAGCCGCCCCTCGCCCGTGACCTGGAGCAGGAGGTCGAAGACCGCGCGGTGCGCCTTCTCGATCTCGTCGAGCAGGAGCACGCAGAACGGCTGCTCCCGCACGCGCGTGGTGAGCAGGCCGCCCTCGCGATCGGTCCCGCGGATCAGCCGATCCGCCGCGTCGGGCGTCATGAACTCGCTCATGTCGAAGCGGGCCATCCGCTCCGCCGAGCCGAAGAGCAGCTCGGCCAGCGCGCGCGCGAGCTCGGTCTTGCCCACGCCCGTCGGGCCCACGAAGAGGAACGTCGCGAGCGGCTTGCCCGACGGCCAGAGGCCCGCCTTCACCACCCCGATCGTCTGCGCCAGCGCGAGCACGGCCTGCTCCTGCCCGATGATCTGCCCGCGCAGGCGCCCCGCGACCTCGTCCACGCGGAGCGGCAGGTCCTCGCGCAGGAGGAACGCCGGCACGCCGGTGCGCATCGAGAAGACCTCGTACAGATCGGCGCGGCCGATCGTCACCGGCGCGCCGCCCTCGGTCATGTCCTTCTCGCGCGCGGCGCGCAGGTCCTCGTAGAGGCGCACCGCCTTGCCCGGGAACGCGCCGTACGGCAGGAAGCGCTCCGCGAGATCGACCAGCGCGGGCAGCGCGCCCGCGTCGACCCGAGGCCGGTGCGGCTCCGTGCGCGCGTCGTGAACCGCGCGCCGCTCGAGCGCCGACAGCGTCTGCGCCGCGGTGAGCGGCTCGACCTTGATCCGCCCGAGCGCCGCGAAGAAGGCCCAGTGGCGCCCCTCGAGCGCGCCGGCCCGGTCCTCGCGGATCTCGGCGACGAGCCGCACCTTGCCGTCCTCGATCCAGGGCCGCATCGCGCCCGCGAGGTCGAGCCCGCCGCCCTCCGCGCGCTCGGCCAGCAGGTCCTCGAGGTGCTCGATGTAGAGGATCGCGTCGAGCGAGCGCGCCGCCTCCATGACGTCGCGGACCCGCTCCTGCCACTCCCCGAGCCCGCTCATGCCCGCCACGAGCTGCGCGCCGGAGGTCGCGTACACGAGCCGCCGCGTGCGCGCGAGGTACGCCGAGAACAGGGCGCTCTTGCCCGCGTGCTCGGGCCCGACGAGCAGCACGCCGAGCCGCTCCTGCCCGTCGAGCAGCGCCGCGAGCCGCGCGAGCTCCGCGTCGCGGTACGCGAGCGGCTTGACGTGGCGCGGCTCGCGCCGCGGCCCGACGTGCAGCGGCGTCGTCGCCCCCGCGAGGGCCTGCGCGGCCTTCCTCCGCGCCGCGCGCGCCGCGATCTCGGCCCTGCGCGGCGCGCGCGCCGCGGCGCCCTCGAGCGGGGGCAGCGGGATCCGGAGCGCCTCGAGCCGGTGCGCGCGCCCCGGCAGGAGGCCCACGTGATCCCACGCCGTGAGGTCCTGCGACGCGAGCAGCCGCCGCACCTCGTGCCGGATCGCGTCCTCGAGCGGCTCGTCGCGCTCGACGTAGAAGGTGTGCCCGAGCGCCGGCACCATCACCCACGCCTCTTGCCCGCGCCGCGGCGCTGCGCCGCCCGCCGGGATCACCACGCACACGAACGTCACCGGGACGTTTGACTGGAGCCTGCGCGGCAGGTCCTCGCGCGGCACCGGGACGCCCACCTCCACGAGCCGCGTCCCCGCCGGCAGCGAGAGGCGCGCGATCGTGTCGGGCCGCGACCGCGCGAGGTGCTCGCGCAGGAAGAGCTCCTGCTCCGCGATCACGTCCTCCTCGCTCCCCAGGCTCGCGAACCGCGGCTCCGCGGCCGGGAACGCGAGCCGCGCCCCGTCGAACCGCTCCCGCACGAGCACGAGCACGCGCGCCTCGCGCCCCCCCTCGCCAGCCTCCTCCGCGCCCTCCGCCTCGTCCTCGACCACCTCGTCGCTCATGAGCGCGGCCGAGCACACCCGATCCGCCCGCGCATTGCAACACTCGCCGCCTCCTGGCAAGCGCCCGCGCCCTCCTGTATCCTGCCGCCGACGGAGGCGCTTCGATGCACAAGTCCTGCCTGCTGGCGCTCTCGACAGGGGCCATCGCGATCGCTCTCGGATCCGGGTGCGTGGGGGAGATCCCCGCGGATTTCCCCTCGCAGGCGGAGCTCTACGGCGACGCCCCTGATTACACGAAGTTCGACTCCCGCAACGACGACTATCCGGGCTTCGTCCTCCGGACGACGCGGGAGACGGTCTTCACCGCGCGCGTCGACGACGGCGGTATCGTCGGCTTCGGGGAGGACGTCGGCGAGTGGGTGAACCTCGGCCGCTACCAGGACCCGGACGACCGCTCGATCCGGGGCGTGATGTGGGGTCAGCGGGTGGACGTGCAGGTCGCCCCGGCCGGCGACCGGGCCTATGGCGTGGTGAGCGGCGTGCTCCCGGTCGACGTCACCGCTTCCCGCGAGGCCGGCGCGCTGCTCGTCCGCGGCCGGATCCGCGGCCACGAGGCCGCCTATCGCCTCGACGACAAGCGCCTCGCCGGCTCGCTGGGCCGCTGCAGCTACGACCTCGCCCGCGCGGGCAGCCACCACTACGAGGGCCATGTCGATTGCGACGGCAATCCGCGCCTCGTGCGCGTCCGCATCCCCCCGGAGCTCCGCCGCTGGACCGACGCCGAGGCCGGCGCCGCGCTCGGCCTCCTGCTCGGCGGCGGCTGACCGTGCGCGCCGCCCGGTCTCGGTCTCCATTGATCACAGATCCACCCGCAGCCCGATCTCGACCACCTGGTCCAGCGGCAGCCCGTAGAAATCGTCCGGGCTCGCCGCGTTCCGGGACATGAACGCGAAGAGCCGCTCCCGCGGCTGCTTCATCTCGCCCTTGCCCGTCGCGAGCAGCCGCTCCCGGCCCACGTAATAGGTGAGCGCGTCGAGATCGATCGGCAGCGCGTGCTCCGATGCCAGCCGCTCGACGACGTGCGGGACGTCGGGCGTCTGCATGAAGCCTATGTGGACCAGCACCCGGTACAGATCGCCCCCGAGCGCGTGCGCTTCCACGCTCTTCTCGATCGGCACGCGGGGGACGTGCTCTGTCAGCACCGTCAGGAGCAGCACTGTCTCGTGGAGCACGCGCGTGCGCTCCGCGTGGTGCGCCAGGGCCGCCGGGATACCGACGGGCGTCGCGGTGAGCACCACCGCGGTCCCGGGCACGCGCTGACCCCAGCCGGCGACCAGCCGCTCGAACGTGGCCTGGGAGCGCGTCGCCGCCTCGTGCAGCCGCCGGGAGAGCAGCACCCGGCCGCGCTTCCACGTGGACATGATCGTGAAGATGACGGCCGCGATGACGGCGGGCACGTAGCCGCCCTCGAACAGCTTCGTCAGGTTCGCGCCGAAGAAGGCGAGATCGAACGAGAGGAACAGGGCGAGCAGCGGGACCGACCGCGAGAGCGCCCAGCCCCACGTGCGCCGGGTGACGACGAAGTAGGTGATCGACGTGATCGACATCGTCCCCGTCACCGCGATGCCATACGCCGCGGCGAGCCGGCCCGACTCGCGGAACCAGATCACGAGCATGACGCACGCGATCGCCATCGCCCAGCTCACGCCCGAGATGTAGATCTGCCCCTCGGTGAGCATCGACGTGTGCTTCACGCGGGCGCGCGGCAGGTAGCCGAGCTGGATGGCCTGGTAGGTGAGCGAGTACGCGCCGGAGATCAGCGCCTGCGACGCGATCACCGTCGCGGCCGTCGACAGGCCGACGAGCGCGTAGGTGAGCGGCCCCCTCGGCACGAGCGCGAAGAATGGATTGACCGCCGCCTCGGGGTGCTGGAGCAGGAGCGCGCCCTGGCCGAAGTAGTTGAGCACGAGGGCCGGCAGGACGAGGCCATACCAGGCGAGGCGGATGGGCGCGCGCCCGAAATGGCCCATGTCGGCGTACAGCGCCTCGGCGCCGGTGATCGCGAGGACGACCGCGCCCAGGATCGTGAGCCCGTGCAGGCCGTGGGCGGCGAAGAAGCGCGCCCCGTGCGCGGGGTTCATCGCGGCGAGCACGGCGGGGTTCATGGCGATGAATCGAGCCCCGAGGGCCCCGATGGAGAGGAACCAGAGCAGCATCACCGGACCGAGCATCTTGCCGACCTTCTCGGTGCCGTGGCGCTGGATGGAGAACAGGGCGAGCAGGATCGCGCACGTGATCGGCACGACCGCGCGATCGAGCGCGTGCGTCGCCACGCGGAGGCCCTCGACCGCGCTCAGCACGGAGATCGCGGGCGTGATGACCCCGTCACCATAGAGGAGCGCCGCGCCGATGAGCACGAGCGCGGCGAGCCCGCCGAGGCGGCTCCCCTTGCCGGTGCGCATCCGCTCGGGCACGAGCGCGAGCAGCGCGAGGATGCCGCCCTCGCCCTGGTTGTCGGCCCGCATCACGAAGGTCAGGTACTTGACCGTGACCACCATCATCAGGGACCAGAAGATCAGCGAGAGCACGCCGAGCACGTTCGCCGGCGTCGGCGGGACCCCGCGCTCGCCGTGCACGCACTCCTTGATCGTGTAGAGCGGGCTCGTGCCGATATCGCCGAACACGACCCCGAGCGCCGCCAGCGCGAGCAGCCTCAGGCGGCCGGGCGGCGCGAGCGGATCAGTCGAAGGGTGCCCCTCTGGCGCGTGGGGTGCGTGCATCGCTTCCGTTCGACGACGAGCAAAGGGAGGGCCGCGGGGCCTCTCCGGGTCGCGTCCGCCCGGCGCCCGCGCGGATGGCCCGAGTCTCGCTTGCCTCATCCGCATGCTCGACCAAGTCGTTCGATATCTGCGCTCTCACGACGTCCCGTTCCGGCTCTTCAGTCATCCCTCCCCGGAGCCGTCCCCGGCGGTCGCGTATCGATTGCCGCCCGGCGGCCTCATGGTGGAGAGCCGCGTGCTGCTCGTCGGCGGCCAGCCGGCCATTGCCTGCGTTCCTGTGGGCGCCGGGCTGAGCCTCCCGCGCCTCGCGGCCGAGCTCGGCGCGGAGGTGGTCGAGGGCAGCGCCGGGGACCTCCCGGCGCCGTACACGGGCGCGGCCGGGCCGGTCCCGCCGCTCGGCCGCGGGATGGGCGCCCTCACGCTCATCGACGAGACCGTCGCGGCGGCCTCGGCCGTCGCGTTCGCGGCGTTCGCTCCGACGGACATCGTGGAGATTCCATACGACGATTTCTCGCGCCTCGAGCGGCCGCGCGTCGCCTCGTTCGCCATCGGCGGCGAGCTCCCGGAGCGATCGGAGGTGCGCGAGCTCGAGAGGAAGAGCGCATAGCCCTGGGCAGGACCATCCGAGTCGGTCCTGGCGCGGCCAGCGCCGCCGTGGCGATCATTCAGGACCGGGTGCGCCGGCCTCGTCGCTCGCGATCGGCATCCTCGAGCGCCTCGAGCGCCTCGAGGGCCTCGGCGACGGCCGCCTCGTCTGCGATGTTCTCCAGCGCGATTCGCACGCGCTGATCGACGAACCCTCCGGCCGCGATCCGCAGCTTCTCCGTCGCCGTCCTGTCGCCGGAGGCGGTCAGCACGATCGCGGCGGCAGCGCGGGCTGATGGCTTTCCCCGAGGGTTCTCGAGCAACCGCGACAGCCTCTCGAGGTCCACGGCGCCGCGGCGGTACGAGGTCGTGGCGCCGGAGCCGAGCCTGCGCAGCGCTTCCAGCCACTCCGATCCCGTGCGCTCCCGGCGCGCGAGGCTCTCCGCGAGCTTCTCGCTGCGCCGCCCAGCGGCCCACGCCGCCCGGGCCTCGTTGATCGCCTGCGCGATCTCGGCGCCCAGCGGATCTTCGGAGGGGGTCGACGAGTCCTTCGTCACGATCTCGACGGTCTCGCCGCCGAGCAGGATGCCGCCCCCGGGCTGGCCGCCCAGGTTGATGGCGACGGTCCACCGGTAATAAGTGTCCTCCTCCTCGGCGCCACCCTGTATCTCGCGGCGGACCGTGTGCTCCTCTTGCTCGTGCTCGGCACGACTGATGTCGGCGTAGCGGATGAGCCGCGCTCCGACGAGGACGCCGTCCGTCCCCACCTCGACGAATCTTGGTTTTCGCCATTCGCGAGCTGCGCCGACCAGCGCAAAAAGGAGCGGGCCTCCCCCGGTCAGGAGGCCGGTCAGCGCCGCGGCCGTCCAGAAGTCGGCCAATTCCGAGCTCTCCGAGACCCAGTAACCTCCAAGGAGCGAGAGGGCCGCGATCAGCACCACCAGGAGGCCGACGGTCCGCCATGGGCTGGTGGCTGGCAGCTCGAATCTGCGTGCCGGCATCTGTCAGGGTCTGCTCGGCGCGGCGGCCCAGAGCGGGATGCCCACGAGGATGCTGACGCCGCCGGCGCCGAGCAGTATGCCTCCGAAGGCGGGCACGACCGTGGTGGCGAGCTGGCCGTAGCCGCTGCCGCCGCGAGAGGCGGACGCGCCCGCCGAGACCCCGAGGATGATTCCGCCCAGCGCCGCCACCCCGAGCCCCACGCCGACCAGGATCTTGCCAGCCTTCCCCGTATTGGCTCTCCGGTGCCTCGGGGCGAACTGGCCCTCCTCGTCCGGCGGCGTCTCGGCTTCGCTCATCTGGAGCGGTGCTTGCGCGGGCGGCGCACCATAGGCGCATGGATAGAGGGGCTGCGGGCACGGGTACAGATACATGAATCGAGCAGACGAAACGGGAACGGGAACGGGAGCGGTAACGGGAGCGGGAACGGAGGCGGGAACGGAAGCGGGAACGGGAGCGGGAACGGGCGCGGTGGTGGGGGCCGATTCCGGGGATCGGATATCGGGGAGCGTCGGCGCCGCGAGCGCCGGCGTCGACGTGGCCAGGAGCACCGCGCAGAGAGCGAGCCTCATGGGGGCCCTCGGGACCGAGCCCGTGCGACCCGTCCCCTTCCCGGCATACGTGGCGCGCCACCTGTTCATGTCCTCTCCTCCCTTGCTGGAGTGCATCATGGCCTGAGCCGGCAGGTCAAGGGCTGATGTTTTCTTGCGGGCGGCTTCGCAAGCCGGGCGCCAGCGGTGTGTCGAAATGTCGACGCTGGCGAGGGCGCAGAAAATCGCGGGGAGGGGTGGCGTGGAGGCGGCCATGTGACCCGGCGAGTGGGTACGGAACGCGCCGGCGGTGGGAACCGAGGTTCGCTGCGAAATAGTGGTCTAACCCAGGTTGAGGTTCCGCCTCCCCCGAAGCCGCCCGGTCAACCCGGCCCGCCCGGTCGAGGGATCATCGCGAGCCCCAGAGCGGTCAGCGCTGCCGAGACCGTCGCACGAGACGCCTCCGTGCATGACAGCAACACGGCACATCCGGGGTCCTCGGGGATCCTGAGCGCCGTCTCCTCGGTCACGACGGCGCGCTTGCCCTCGCGCCGGAAGCCAGCCGGGACACGGTTCGCGCTGCACCAGCACCACTGATATCTCCCCGGCAACGCGATGCGCCAGGTGGGGTATCCGTGGGCGAACGTATCCACCGTGGGAGGAGCAGCGGCCAGGCTCCTTGCGATCGCTCTTGCGACGGCTTCGGGGCTGACGTCGCCGTAGATGCGGGTCGACGCCTCGGCGATCTCGTCGACGAGACCTGCCAGATAGGCCACGAAGGTGCCGGCGATGGCCTCCTCACGCTCGCATTCGCAATCGATGAGCGTCACGGATGGCTCCGCGCGTGGACCACGTCCTCTGTAGTCGAAGCACATGCTCCAGTGCCCGTCACCATCGAACGGGATCAGGAGCTCCGGCCGGGGCGGGGTCCAGATGTCCGGTTCGGCCTTCTTCGGGCGCCACCACGCCTGGTCGACGGTGATGCTTGGATACCGAGGGCCGATGCCGAAGAGCCTCTTCGAGGCGCTCTCGGGCCAGCGCGCTCGGAGGTAGCCACCATTCTGCTGACGAAGCAAGTCGACGTATGCTTCGGGGAGCTTGACCCCGAGCTGGTCTTCCGCAGCGGTCACAGCCTCGTCCGTCAGGGGAGGCTGGATATAATCGAGGAATGCCGGCACGGCCCAGTACCGGCCCGCGAATCGGTTCTGGATAGACATATCGTTCCCCGAGGATGCCTCCTCGGCTCCATTCCAGAAGACGCCGGAGGATCCAGGCGATGGAGCCGTGGCGGCGATCGCGAGATGGCCGTCAGCGGCCCCCGCCCGGTCGCATCAATGCAGATCAGCCTAACCGCGCCACGGCAGCCGAGTCAAGCGGGCACCCCGTTGACGTTCGCTCCCGCCCCGACGTGGCTCCACGACGACCTCGGCGGCCTCGAGCACCCAGGGGCCGCTGAGCCTCCCGCGCTGCAAGGGGAGTCACCCGACACTCCGCTGTCGCTCCACCCGCCCGAGGAGCTCCTCGTCCCCGAGCCGCTCGGCGATCCGCCGCGCCCGGGCGCGCGCCTCCGCACCCTCCTCGTCGCCGAGGATGCGCGCGAGCAGGAGCAGCGCCATCGCGCGGAGCCGCACGAGCCCGCTGTCGCCCGCGTGACGGCACGCCGCTTCGGCCCGCGCGATCGCCTGCGCCCGGTCCCCGAGCCGGAAATGGCCATATGCGAGGCCCGCGTCGAGCCGGTAGCTCACGAATGGATCCACGTCATCGATCGACATCGATTGGTACAGCGCCAGCGCCCCGCGAAGGTCCGGAGCCTCCCCGCGCGGCGGGTTGTTGAGCTGGAACGCCCGCTGATCGATCCACCGCGCGTGCAGGCACACTCGATCCACCGGCGATAGCTCCTTGTCTTCAAGCCATGGCCCCACCTCGTCGAGCTTCTGCAATGCTCCGTCGCGATCCCCCCGCTGGCTCGAGAGGAATGCCTCGACGAGCAGGATCTCTGCCCGCGCCGCCGGATCCGGGCTTCCCGCGGCCCTCGCCTGCGATAGATGCGCGCCCGCAGCCTCCGGATCCCGCTGCCGGAGCGCCACGCCGGCGAATCCGAGCTGCAACCACACCCGCGCCCGGGACTCGCTCACCGGCGGCCGGTCCCAGAGGCGGAGCTGGTCCAGGCAGAGCTCGATCGGCAGATCCGGGAAGCGGCTGTGGTACGCACCCATCCAGCGCAGCCCGTCCTCGACCGCGCGCGGCAGCCCGAAGACGCGCAGCAGCCGGCGGCCCCAGTCGCCGCCGTCGCGCTGGCCTCGCCGGCGCAGGCGGCGCAGGGCGCGCTCCACCGAGGCGGCGTCGTCGGTCGTGGTGGACAGGGCGCAGAGCCTCTGGGCGAGCGCGGCGAGCGAGCCATGCTCGGCGATGAGGTGGGACAGGTAGTCGGCCCAGGTGTAGCCGGCGGGGGCGTGTCCGGGTTTGTGTCCGGGCGCGGAGGACATGGCGGTGGCAGGATAGCCCGCATCGAAACCGGGGAGAACCATCATGTCTTCGAACACTCATTATCTCGTCGTGGACCTCGAGGCGACCTGCTGGGAGGACGGGGCGATCCCGCGCGATCAGATGGAGATCATCGAGATCGGCGCGGTGCTCGTGGACGCGGGCACGCTCGAGCCCGTGCGCGATCTGGGCGCGTTCGTGCGGCCCATCCGCCACCGGCAGCTCTCGGATTTCTGCACGCGGCTCACCACCATCACCCAGGCCCAGGTGGACGCGGCGCCGCTCTTCCCGGTCGCGCTCCGCGCCGTCCGGGAGCTCCTCCGCGGGACGGACTCGCTCTTCTGCTCGTGGGGCAAGTACGACCGCGGCCAGCTCGAGCGGGACGCGAAGCGCCACGGGGTGCCGCTGCCGTTCGGGGGGCGGCACCTGAACCTAAAAGAGGCGTTCTCGAAGCGCCTCGGCGAGTCGCGCGAATACGGGGTGGGGCAGGCGCTCCGGCGCGTGGGGCTGTCCTTCGTCGGGACGCAGCACCGGGCCATCGATGACGCGCGCAACATCGCGCGGCTCCTGCCCTACGCGCTGGGGGCGAGGGCGATGCCCGCCGGGCCGCCGGCCCGGGATACGAGGACGCGGAGCTGACGATCATGGGAAAGGACACGGACGCGGGAGCGGACACGGCAGCGGACACGGACACGGACACGGCAGCGGCCACGGTCTCGGTCACGGTCTCGGGCACGGTAGCGGCCGCGGCGAGGCGGAGCCGGCGCCCCGGTGGGTGTGACCGCGCGCAGGGGGTGAGGGCCCCGCGCGCTCCCGCACCCCGGGCTCTCTCCAGATGGACCAGGACCTCCTCGATCTCCTCCTCTCGCTCGACGGCGTCCGCCAGGACCCGCGCTGGCACCCCGAGGGCGACGCCCTCTATCACTCCCTCCAGGCGTTCGACCTCGCCCGCAGGGACACCGCCGATCGCGCCCTCTGGGCCGCGGCCCTCTTCCATGATGTCGGAAAAGCGGTAAGCTCTCCGGACCACGACGCGGTCGGGGCCGATCTGCTGGACGGCCTCCTCTCCCCGCGCATCGTCTGGCTCGTGCGACACCACCTCGATCTGCTCCGCGCCCCGGGCGCGACCCGGCGGCGCCTCCGCGGCACCGCCGCGCTCGCCGACCTCCAGCGCCTCCGCCGCTGGGACGTGGGCGGGCGCTCGCCCTCGGCCTCCGTGCTCGCGCCCGAGGAGGCCCTCGAGATCCTCCTCATCGGCGCCGATCTCCCCATGATCTCCCATTGCGGCGAGGCCGCTCCCACCGATGACCTGCGAAAGGAGCCCTGCTGACCGGCGCGCCCCGCGCCGCGAGATCCTCGTCTCGGACCCTGACCGATGGGCCTGCGATCGCCGCCTCTGGGCGCGCGACGCGGCCCCCTCGCCGCGCCGCCAGCGCCTCCTCGCGGCCGTGCGCGCCGCGGTCGCGACCGCGCTCACCGACAAGCAGCGCGAGGTCATCGAGGCCTATTTCTTCGAGGGGCTCTCGCAGGGAGACATCGCGCGGCGGCTCGGGGTCACCCAGCAGGTCGTGCAGAAGCGCCTCTTCGGCGCGCCCCGGAATGGCCGCCGGATCGGCGGCGCGATCCTCCGCCTGCGGGGCGCGCTCGAGCCGCTGCTCCTGGGGGTGCCGCCGTCATGAGCGCCGAGCGGTACGGCGGGCTGCGCGCCCGGCTCGCGGCCGAGGCCGCGCGCCTCATGTACGAGGAGAACGTCAAGCAGTACTTCACGGCCAAGCGAATGGCCGCGAAGCGCCTGCTCGGGCGCGCCGCCGGGGGGCGGCTCAGGTACCGGCCCGCGGACCTCCCGTCCAATGGCGAGATCCGTGACGCCCTGCTCGCCCTCGCCGAGCTCGCCGAGGGCGCCCGGCGCACGCGGCGGCTGTTCGCGATGCGGGTCGTCGCGCTCGAGGCGATGCGCGCGCTCGCCCCGTTCGAGCCACGCCTCATCGGATCCGTCTCGACGGGCCATATCCGCCGCGGCAGCGACGTCGACCTCCAGGTCTTCACGGCCGACGACGGCGCGCTCGAGCTCCACCTCCGCGCCCTCGGCTGGACGTACGAGCGCGAGCCCGTCACGATCCAGAAATTCGGCGAGATCCGCGAGTACCTCCATTACCATATCGCCGACGTGTTCCCGATCGAGCTCACCGTCTACGATCCGCGCGAGCTCCGCTTCCGCCCGCGGAGCAGCACCGACGGCAAGCCGATCGTGCGG
>CAYQYG010000015.1:0-43104 GCA_964421485.1 uncultured Polyangiaceae bacterium
GGGGGGGGGCGCGGGGGGGGGCGGGGGCGCGGGCGGGGCGGACCTCGCCGCGGAGGTCGCGGCGCTCAGGGCGGCCCGCGAGGCGCTCGCGGGGGGCAGGGCGCGCGCGGCGCTCGCGGCGCTCGACGCGTACTCCGCGCGCTTCCCCGGCGGGCGGCTCGCGCTCGAGGCCGAGGTCCTTCGGATCGAGGCGCTCGCCGGCTCCGGCGAGGCGAGCGCGGCGACCGCGCTCGCGCGGGCGTTCCTCGCCGCGCACCCCGCGAGCCCGTACGCGAACCGGCTCCGGCCGATCGCGGAGCGAGGCGGCGCCGGTACGATTCCGTGATCAGCCGGCCGCGCGCCGGGGATTGGCACGTTCGAGCGGCGCCGCGCGGAGCGGGCGCCGGAGGAGCATTGATGACCATGAGACGCCTGATCCCCTCGATAGCGAGCCTCTCCTCGTTGCTCCTCCTCGCCGCGTGCGGCGATCTCGTGTCGCTCGGCGGCGGCGGCGGCAGCGGCGGGGAGGGCACGACCACCACGACCGGCAGCGGCGGCTGGGGCACGACGACCGGCAGCGGCGGCTGGGGCACGACGACGGGCGCGGGCGGCCAGCCCGAGCCGCTCGACGCGGGCATCCCCGATTGCACCGGCGCCGATCCCGCGCAGGACGCCGACCTCGACGGATACGCCGTGGGCGCCGGGGACTGCAATGACTGCGATCCGAAGATCAACCCGGGCGCGGTCGAGGTGGCCACCGGCCCGGGCGAGGTCCCGCTCGACGAGGACTGCAGCGGGCAGATCGACGACGTGGTGCCGAGCTGCGACGATAACCTCGCCGTCGACGATGCGGACCCGGTGAACGCCGCGAAGGCCGTGGATCTGTGCAAGCTCGCCGCGGGCCCCGCCGACTGGGGCCTCGTGAGCGCCGCGTGGGTGCTGCCGGACGGGGCGCCGGCGCCCGCACTGGCGGCCTATGACCTCGGCCACGGCATCGTCCCCGATTTCGGGCCGAACGTCACGGCGCGCAAGGGCGCGCGCATGCTGGCCCTGTCGAGCGGCGCGGCGCGCCGCCCGGGCGATCCCGGCTACAGCTCGCCGCAGGGGCTCGCGAAGGGCTACCAGAGCAACCACCCGCAGGGCTTCCCCAAGGAGTCGCCGGCCTGCCCGAACGTGACGACCGGCACCCCGAACGACGGGGCAGCGCTGGAGGTGACGGTGCGCGTCCCGCTGAACGCCGGCGGCTTCGCGTTCGATTTCGATTACTTCACCTACGAGTTCCCGAATTTCGTCTGCTCGCCGTTCAATGACATGTTCGTCGCGCTGCTCTCTCCGCCGCCCGCGGGCCACCCGGACGGCGACATCTCGTTCGACAGCCAGGGCAACACGGTGAGCGTGAACAGCGTGTTCCTCGAGGTCTGCGGCTGCCAGGGCGGGCCGCCGTGCCAGGCGGGCGGCAAGCTGTTCACCTGCGGCTTCGGGACGAGCGAGCTGCTCGGCACCGGCTTCGGCGTGGACACGGAGGCCGAGGATCACGGCTCGACGTCCTGGCTCACGACGAGCGCGCCGGCCACGCCGGGCGGCACGATCACGGTCCGCTGGACCGTCTATGACTCCGGCGACGGGGTCCTCGACACCACGACGGTGGTCGATAACTGGCGCTGGGTGGTCTCCGCCAACGTGCCCCTCAAGACCGCGCGCCCGCAGGAATTCTAGCACGGCGTCCCGGAGCTCGTCCCGATTGCAGCGCCGTGCCTGGCGACCATGTCCGGCCGGTGACGCCCTCGAACGGCGACGTTGCCCCTCGAAGGGCGACGTTGGCCCTCACCACCAACATGCGCCCATACCGCGCCGCCGCCCCGGCCGATGCACGTGAGCGGCCGGGCGGGACCACCGACGAGATCGTTCAGGCACGAACGCGCCGATCGTGACACCTGCCGAGGCTGTCCCGTGGCACCCGCCGAGGCCGTCCCGTGGCACCCGCCGAGGCTGTCCCGTGGCACCCGGTGCGGGTATCACCGGCCCCGGCGCGGCGCTCTCGGCGCCGGGCCCAGGTGCTTGCGGCCACCTCGACCGTCCGGTGGCCGGCGGCGCTGGCTTGACGCTTGCTATCCGGTCCGCACACGTCAATTGCTGCCGCCCCACGCCGGCACGCGCTGGAGCTCTGCCTCGCGCCGAGGACGCGGCCGCGCGCATTAAACATTGAGAATATGGCAAGGAGCATGTCATGAGGACACGGAAGCTGCTGTACCCCCTGTCATTCGCTGTACTGATGAGCGCCTGCGAGGGAGCGCCTCGCCTCGATCTGGAGCCCGTCCCCGTCGCCGCCAATGAAAAGGCGCGGATCGATCTCGGCGGGGGCCATTACGTGGTGTTCATCGAGGACGGGCCGGGCAGGTTCGGTGCATACGAGATAGGCGTCACGGGCCGGGACCCATCGATCCTCAACCAGAAGCTGCCCGCGGTGGAGAGCGCGGACGAGCTGTACGCCGCGGTCAAGGAGATGCTGTCGGGCGCGAATCCGGAGCCCGAACCGATCGTCACGCATGCCCTGACGTCGAACGATGCATTGAGCCCCCTGAACTTCGACACATACTTGTTCTGGCAGAACTACTGCCAGCCCCTCAATACATTCGACCAGAGCGGCTGCACCTTCACCAGCGCAGCGGGGGTCAACGGCGACACCGGGAACTTCGGCTCGACCTGGATGAAGACGCACGCCCAGGCCCCTGATCACGACCTGCGCTTCCAGATCTTCAACAAGTACAATGGGCTCGGCTTCTGGCAAACGTTGCAGGACTTCACCCTGCACGAGGGTGAATACTGCACGTTCATCTTCACGGACAACTACGGCGCCGGCTATCGGGTCAAGACCACCAACCTCGACCCCACCGGCGCTCCTCACAGGGCATTCCTTGCGTGGGGGTACCAGGACGCGTTCCCCCACATCAGCGGGCCGAGCACTCATCCCTCGAACCTCGACACGAGCCCTGGCAGCGTCTGGACCGATCGCAATCAGGGTCCAGCCATCGCGGCCGACCTGCAGAACTGGTACTTCACGTCCGTGGATGGCCCACCGCACATCTGGAAGGGCATGTGGCAAACGAACCTCGACCAGAACTACCCGTTCAACGACTCCGAACCGATTCCGTCTATCTATGATAGCCAGGGCTACGATCACATCGGGGATCCCGACTACGACGAGCTCACGAGCCTCGTCTTTGCCCCGATCGACGGCCCCGACCTCACTGACAGGGTCGTCGCCTACGACGCGATGACGCTCGCGCCGGTGCCTTCATCGCAGAACCTCCTCACGGAAGCGCCAGGCGCGCCATGGGTCGCCATAAATCCGAAGGACGGCAGGCTCTACGCTTCATCCTTCTACGACATCTACTCGCCCCCGGTAATCCACGGATATGAAATCGACTACGACGGGAGCACCTTCTCGCTGACCCACGTGAGCGAGACGATGCTGGACACGCCGCTGAGGCGCATCCAGGGCGGCGCCTTCTCGCCGACCGGCCAGCTCTACCTCGTCGCCGATACCATGGACAGCAACGCCGGGATCCATGGCTTCACGATGCCGAAGGGAGAGGAGCGCGCCTTCTACCCGATCAACCATGACTGGGACGATTTCGAGCTGGAGGGCATCGCCATCGGCGACCTCGACGGCCAGGGCGCCCCGTTCATCGGCGGCCAGATACACGTCGTCGCCGAGGACGCCTACTGGGAGATCTATGATAATATGTACTTCCACCATTACAGCGGCACCAATGAGATCGACAAGGAGCTGATCCTCGGCTTCTGACCCGCGCCCGGAGCGCGCTCACTCGATCGTGCGCGGCGTCTCCGCGAACTCGCGGGGCGCGTGTATGACGAGGAGGTCGCTATCCTGGACACCGGCACGCGCTCCTATCTTCATGGCGAATGACCTCCTCCATGAAGAACGCCATCGCCTCGTCGGCGTGCCGCGCCCAGTCCATCGCGGTGGTGTCGATGACGAGGCTCGGGAGCGCGCTCAGCGTCAGGATCTCCCGCCGCCTCCGCTGCGAGGCGAGGATCGCGGCGAGCGCGCCCGCCTCGGAGCCGTAATAGCCTGTCATCCCGGCGAGCCAGTCGGTCCCCTCGCGGTCCACGCGGCGGAGCGACCGCCGCTCGAGCTCGGCCTCGGGGAGGTCGAGCAGGACGATCCGGCAGCCGAGCTCGGCGAGCGCGGCGTCGAGGGCGGCGTACAGGCCGAACGAGGGCATCTGGGCGAAGTAGCTCGGGTGGAAGCGCTCGAGGACGAAGGCGGCGTCGCCGCGCGCGGCGGCGAGGTGCGCGCGGACCTCGCCGAGGACGGCGTGGAGCCGCGCGCACCGGGCCTCGTCCGTGAGATCCGGGCGCCGGAGCTCGTCGAGGAGCTCGCCGTAGGTCTCCTCCTCGCGGAAGATCCGCCACGAGGCCGCGCCGGCGGCGCGGGCGCGCGCCTCGATGAGGTCAAGGACGTGCGTCTTGCCCGTCCCCGTGACCCCCTCGAGGATGAGCCCCCGCGCCCCTGTGTGGCCGCCGGTCCGGATCTTCATCACAAGCATCCTCGCAGGGGTCGAGGTCACGCGTCCAGCGCGCGCGAGGGTCTGCACGATGACATGGCGCGCGCGGGGAGGGTTGGGTAATTTCGGCGCCGGTATGCACCACGCCGCGCACGGGGACGAGGTCGCCTTCACGCTCAACGGGGCGCCGCTGCGGGTGCGGCCGCGCGCAGGGGAGTCGCTGCTCGAGACGCTGCGGGAGCGGTGCGGGATCACGTCGGTGAAGGACGGGTGCCACCCGCAAGGGCAGTGCGGGGCGTGCCTCGCGCTGGTCGACGGGCACCCGCGGATCACCTGCACGCTGCCGACGCACCACGCGCACGAGGCCGAGGTCGTGACGCTCGAGGGGCTGCCGGAAGATCAGCGGGCGCGGGTCGCGCGGGCGTTCGTCGAGGCGGCAGGCGGAGGCCAGTGCGGGTTCTGCGTGCCGGCCATCGCGCTCCACGCGACCTCGCTCGTGGAGCGGCACCCGCACCCGACACGCGCGGAGATCGCGCACGCGCTGGACCTGCACCTGTGCAGGTGCTCGGGATACGTGAGGTTGATCAAGGCGGTCGAGCTGCTGGCGCGGTTCACCTCCGATTCCGGTGCCGGTGCCGGTGCCGGTTCCGATTCCGGATCCGGATCCGGTTCCGGTGCCGGTTCCGGTTCCGGGGGCGTGGGGGCGGCGGTTCCGCGGCTCGGGGCGGCCGAGCAGGTGCTGGGGCAGAGGGCTTATGTCGCGGACCTCGTGCGGCCCGGGATGCTGCGCGGGGCGGTCGCGCTGTCGGCGCACGCTCGGGCTCGAGCGGTCAGGATCGACGTCGCGAAGGCCGCGGCGCTGCCGGGCGTGATCGCGGTGGTGACGGCGGCCGATGTGCCCGGCGAGCGGTGGTACGGGCTCATCGAGCAGGACTGGCCGGCGTTCGTGGCGGAGGGGGAAGAGGTGCGGTGCGCGGGGGACGTGCTCGCGGCCGTGGCGGCCGTCGACGAGGCCACGGCGCGGGCGGCGGCCGGGCTCGTGGAGGTCCAATACGAGCCGCTCTCGCCGGTGCTCGATCCGGAGGCCTCGCTCGCCGACGGGGCGCCTCGGGTCAATCCACGGCATTCGAACGTGCTCTCCCGGTCCTCGATCCGGCGCGGGGACGCGGTCGCGGCGCTCGCGGCGAGCGCGCACGTGGCCCGCGGGACCTTCCGGACGCAGCGGGTCGAGCACCTCTTCCTCGAGCCGGAGTGCGCGCTCGCGGAGCCGCTGCCGGACGGGGGGATCCGGCTCTATTCGCAGGGACAGGGGGTATTCGACGATCGGCGGCAGATCGCGCGGCTGCTCGCGATGCCGGAGGAGCGGGTCGTGGTCGAGCTCGTGCCGAACGGGGGGGCGTTCGGGGGCAAGGAGGACCTGTCGATCCAGGCGCACGCGGCGCTGCTCGCGTGGAAGACGGGGCGGGCGGTGAGGGTCTCGCTCAGCCGGGAGGAGTCGGTGCGCATGCACCCGAAGCGGCACCCGATGACGCTCGATTACGAGGTGGGGTGCGACGCGGAGGGGCGGCTCACGGCCGTGAGGGCGCGGCTCGTGGGGGACAGCGGGGCCTATGCCTCCGTGGGGGGGAAGGTGCTGGAGCGGGCAGCCGGGCACGCGTGCGGGCCTTACCGGGTGCCGTGCGTGGACGTGGAGGCGGTGGCGGCGTACACGAACAACCCGCCGAGCGGGGCGATGCGGGGGTTCGGGGTGTGCCAGGCGGCGTTCGCGCTCGAGGGGTGCATCGACGAGCTGGCGGAGAAGATGGGGGTGGATCCGTGGGAGATGCGGTATCGCAACGCGGTGGACGCGGGGGACGCGGTGACGACGGGGCAGGTGCTCGAGCGGTCCGTGGGGATCAAGCGGACGCTCGAGGCAGTGAAGGGGGCCTACGACGAGGCGCGCCGCGCCGGGCGGGCAGCGGGGATCGCGTGCGCCATCAAGAACTCGGGGATCGGGAACGGGGTGCCGGAGCACGGCAGGGCGCGGCTCGTGGTGAACGGCGACGGGTCCGTGGCGCTCTACAATGGATTCACCGAGATGGGACAGGGGCTGTTCACCGCGCTGTCGCAGATCGCGGCGGAGGTGAGCGGGCTGCCGGTCACGGCGTTCCGGCCGCGGGTGGACACGACGGCGCCGATGGATTGCGGGCAGACGACGGCGTCGCGGGGGACGCTGCTCGGGGGGCGGGCGGTCATCGAGGCGGCGCGGCGGCTCCGGGCCGACCTCGACGCGGGGAGGCCGCTCGCCGAGCTGGCGGGGCGCGCGTATGACGGGGAGATCGCGATCCTGGACACGACTCCCATTGACACGGAGAGCGGGCGTATCAAGACGCACACGGCTTACGGGTTCGCGACGCAGGTCGTGGTGCTCGACGAGAAGGGGCGCGTGGCGAGGGTCGTGGCGGCGCACGACGTGGGGCGGGCAGTGAATCCGGGGTTCTGCGCGGGGCAGGTGGAGGGGGCGATCCACATGGGGCTGGGGTACGCGCTGACCGAGGAGCTGGAGTGCCCGGGGGGGATCCCGGCGACCTCGTCGCCCAGGGAGCTCGGGGCGCTGCGCGCGCACGATATGCCCGAGGTCGAGGTGATCCTGGTCGAGGAGCCGGAGCCGGAGGGGCCCTTCGGCGCCAAGGGGGTCGGGGAGATCGGGCTCGTGCCGACCGCGGCGGCCGTGGCGGGGGCGCTGGCCGCATTCGACGGGGTGCGGCGGAGGACGCTGCCGATGAGGGATTCGCCCGCGGCGCTCGCGATGAGCGTGGGGCCGCACCACCGGCACGGCCATCACCACCACGACCACCGCCGCGAGCCGTGAGCGGGGACGTGATACCTGCAGGATCGCGCGCCGTGCCCGGCGCTGTGAATGCGCACACGCACGTGTACAGCGGGCTCGCGCCGCTCGGGATGCCGCGGCCGGCGCCGGCGCCGCGGTCGTTCGTGGAGATCCTCCAGCGCGTGTGGTGGCGGCTCGACCGGGCGCTCGACGAGGAGGCGCTCCGGGCGGCGGCGCGCTATTATGTGGCGTCAGCGCTGCTCGCGGGGACGACGGCGCTCGTGGATCACCACGAGTCGCCTGCGTCCATCGAGGGGTCGCTCGAGGTGATCGCGGACGCGTGCGAGGAGCTCGGGATCCGGGCGGTTCTGTGCTACGGCGCGACGGAGCGCAACGGGGGGCTCGAGGAGGCGCGGCGCGGGCTCGGGGAGTGCCGGCGGTTCATTGAAATGAACCGGCGCCGGCTGGTGCGCGGCGCGGTGGGGATGCACGCGTCGTTCACGCTGAGCGACGCCGCGATCCGGGAGGCAGGGGCGCTCTGCCGGGAGCTCGGCGCGGTGGCGCACGTGCACGTGGCGGAGGACGTCGCGGACGTGGAGGACGCGCGGGCGCGGGGGTATGCGGGGCCGCTCGAGCGGTTGCTCTCGCTGGGGGCGCTGCCCCCGGGGTCGATCCTGGCGCACGGGGTGCACCTGTCGGCGGCGGAGGTGCGCATGGCCGCGGACGCGGGATTGTGGCTCGTGCAGAACCCGCGCTCGAATCTGAACAATGGAGTGGGGTATCCCGGGGCGCTCCGGGAGAGCAGGCGGGTGGCGCTGGGCACGGACGGGTTCCCGTCCGACATGGAGGCCGAGGCCGAGGCGCTCCGCCTCGCGGCGCGGGAGGCCGGGGACGATATGGCCGCCGCCGAGGCGCGCGCCGGCGCAGGGAGCGCGCTCGCGGCGGAGCGGCTCTCGACGCCCGGCGACGATCCGGGGGCGGACTCCGTGGACGTGGGGGCCGGCGAGGCGGGGCGGCGCGTGGTGCGCGTGGTCGTGGCGGGGCAGGAGGTCGTGCGGGGCGGGCGGCTGGCCGGCGCCGATATGGACGAGATCCGCGCCCGGGCCGAGGCCGCGGCGGAGCGGCTCTGGGAGCGGATGGAGATGATCCGAGCATGAATTTGAGCATGAAGGAGACGATGGATTCATGACGCGTCTGGGTATCGAGGACAGGATCGTGGACCGCGCCGCGCGCGGGCGGACGATCGCGCGCTTCAGGGAGGCGGGCGTCGTCCTGCCAACGTTCGCGGAGCTCGCGGATCCGGGGCGGATCGCGCCGGAGATCAGGGCTTCGCTCGCGTCGGTCGATCCGGACGCGCCGCACCCGCTGAACCTCTTCCGGGTGCACTGGCACAACGACGCGGGGCGCACGGGGCAGGCCGCGGCGCCGGAGCACGTGGTGTTGCCGCGATCGCTGACGGGGATCGATTCGCCGATCGTGGTGGCGCTCGGGGATAGGTTCCCGATGATCCGGGCGCACAAGGTGCTCGCAGCGTATGCGTGCCTCGTGCCGCGGCTCGTGACCGGGCAGTTCGATCCGACGGCGCACAAGGCGCTGTGGCCATCCACCGGGAACTATTGCCGCGGGGGGGTGGCGATCTCGCGGATCCTCGGGTGCAGGGGGGTCGCGATCCTGCCCGCAGGGATGAGCGAGGAGCGCTTCCGGTGGCTCGAGCGATGGGTCGCGGATCCCGGGGACATCGTCCGGACGCCGGGATCCGAGAGCAACGTGAAGGAGATCTACGACGCCTGCGCGGCGCTGGAGCGGGATCCGGAGAACGTGGTGTTCAACCAGTTCTGCGAATTCGCGAACTACCTGGTGCACCGGCGCTGCACGGGCGAGGCGCTGTCCCGGGTGTTCGAGGCCGCGCGCCGGGACGCGCCGGGGCTCGGGCTGGCGGCGTTCACGTCGGCGACGGGGTCGGCAGGCACGATCGGGGCCGGGGACGCGTTGAAGGAGCGGTACGGGGCGCGGATCGTGGCCGCGGAGGCGCTGGAGTGCCCGACGCTGCTCTACAACGGGTTCGGGGCGCACAACATCCAGGGGATCGGGGACAAGCACGTGCCGCTCATCCACAACGTGATGAACACCGATGTCGTGACGGCGGTGTCGGACGCGGCGACGGATTCGCTGGGGTTGCTGTTCTCGCACCCGGCAGGGCGCGCTTTCCTGCGGGACAGGCGGGGGGTGCCGGAGGGGATCGTGGAGGCGCTCGGCTCATTCGGGTTCTCGAGCATCTGCAACGTGCTCGCGGCGATCAAGACGGCGCGCCGGCTGCGGCTCGGGCCGGAGGACGCGATCGTGACGGTCGCGACCGACGGGGCGGCGATGTACGGGAGCGAGCTCGACCGGATCCTCGCCGAGAGGTTCCACGGCCGCTTCGACGAGGTGGAGGCGGGGCAGGCGTTCGGGCAATACATGCTCGGGGCGAGCGACGATCACCTGCTGGAGCTCGGACACGTGGACAGGAGCCGGATCTTCAACCTGGGTTACTTCACGTGGGTGGAGCAGCAGGGGATCGCTCTCGAGGACTTCGAGGCGCGGCGGGATCAGAGGTTCTGGCAGGGGCTCCTGCGGCTCGTCCCGGTATGGGACGCGATGATCGAGGAGCTGAACCGGGAGGTGGGAGGGTAACGCGGCGTCAGCGGTCGGCCGGGAGTATGATGGGTGCCGCCTTGCGATCGATCCTGAGGTGCTCCGGGTGCGGGGCGGCGCTGCCGCCGCTCCGGGACGCGCCGCTCCCCTTCCGCTGCCCGCGCGCGGACGCGGGGGACGACGTCGATCACGTGCTCGCGCGGGTGCTCGACCCGGAGGGCGAGGGGCAGGGCGCGCTGCAGAGCGCGGGCGCCGGGGAGAGCCCGTTCGTCATGTACAGGGGGCTGCTCCACTCGTATCAGGCGGCGCGGGAGGCAGGGCTCGACGAGGCGGGGTATGTCGCGGTCGCGTCGAGGATCGATGAGGCAGTGGCGCGGGTGGAAGGGCACGGGCTCCGGCCGACGCCGTTCGGGCAGAGCGAGGCGCTCGGGGAGGCGCTGGGGTTCCGCGGGGTGGGGGGCGTCTGGATCAAGGACGAGACGGGGAACGTGGCGGGGTCGCACAAGGGGCGGCCATTGATGGGGATCCTGCTGCACCTCGAGATCGTGGAGGCGATGGGGCTCGCGGCGGCGGCGACGGTCCGCGGGCCGCTCGCGATCGCGAGCTGCGGGAACGCGGCGCTCGCGGCGGCAGTGCTGGCGCGCGCGGCGGGGCGGGAGCTCGTCGTGTTCATCCCGCCGGACGCGGACCAGGAGGTGGTGGCGCGCCTCGCGGCGCTGGGGGCCCGGATCACGATCTGCCCGCGGGAGCCGGGGATGTCCGGGGATCCGTGCTATCTCCGGTTCAAGGAGGCCATTGCGCGAGGGGCGCTGCCGTTCTCCTGCCAGGGGCCGGACAACGCGCTCGCCATCCAGGGGGGGCTGACGCTCGGGTATGAAATGGTGTCGGTGGGGCCGGCGCTCGATCGAATCCTCGTGCAGGTGGGCGGGGGGGCGCTCGCGAGCGGGTGCGTCCAGGCGCTCTCCGATGCAGTGCTCCTGGGGGCCATTCCGCGGATGCCGCGCGTGCACGCGGTGCAGACGCTCGCGTCGCCGCTGTCGCGCGCGTATGACCGGGTGGCCGCGCGGATCGCGGCGCGGATCGGGGCGCGTGTCGACGTCAATGCGGGGCGCGCGGCGCTCGCCGATGCCATTCGTGAGGCGCCGCCCGGGGTCGTCGCGGAGGAGCTGCGCCACGCGGCGACGCACAGGTCGCAGTTCATGTGGCCCTGGGAGGTGCCGCCGCGCAGCGTGGCGCACGGGATCCTCGATGACGAGACCTATGACTGGCTGGCTGTCGTGCAGGCAATGCTCGCGACGGGGGGGCACCCGATCGTGGTCGGCGAGGAGGCGCTGATCCATGGCCATGCGCTCGCGCAGCAGGCGACGGGGGTGAGGGTGGATCCCACGGGATCCAGTGGGCTGGCGGGGCTGGTCGCGCTCGCGGCGGAGCGGCCGGAGGTGCTCGGCGAGCGGGTGGCAGTGCTGTTCACGGGGCGGGATCGGCGGGCGGCGGGGTCAGCCGCGGACGCGACGCGCGGCGGCGTCGAGGAGCCGGCCTAGCGCGCCCGCCGGGTCGTCGACGCGGGTGCCGAGGATCATGGCCGCGATGACGAAGGGCTTGTGGGCCGCCTGGCGGTAGGTCTCGAAGCGCGCGCAGTCGAAGATGGGACGGCTGACCTCGCCCGCCGCGCAGGAGAGGCCGGTCACGTCGGCCGGGAGGCAATGCATGTACTGGGCCTTGCCGCCTCGAGTGAGCGCCATCCGGGCCTCGTCGCAGGTCCAGGCGGTGTGGCGCGCGTTCTGCGCCAGCGCGGCGCGCTCGAGGTCCGCGATCCGCGCGGCCGCGCCGGCGCGGAGGAGGCGGGTGCGCTCGCGCATCACCTCGGCAGGCGCCCAGCTCTTCGCGTAGACGACGTCCGCGTTCTCGAAGGCCTCCTCCATCGCGTGCACGACGCGGAACGCTCCGCCGCTCTCGGCCGCGAACCGCCGCGCCTCGGCGAGCGGCTCGTCCATCAGCTCGTAACCCTCCGGGTGCGCGAGCACGATGTCCATGCCGAAGCGCGCGAGCAGCGCGATCGCGCCCTGCGGGACGCTCAGCGGCTTGGCGTAGCTCGGCGAGTAGGCCCAGCTGACCGCGATCCGCTTGCCGCGGAGGCCGCCGAGGCCGCCCATGTGGCGCGTGAGGTGCAGCAGATCGGAGAGGCTCTGCGTGGGGTGGTCGAGGTCGCTCTGGAGGTTCAGGACCGAGGGGCGGCCCATGAGCACGCCCTCGCGGTGCGCCTCGGCGAGCGAGGCCGCGACCTCGGTCATGTACCAGTGGCCCTCGCCCGGGTACATGTCGTCGCGGATCCCGATCACCTCGGTGAGGAACCCGATCATCGTCGCCGTCTCGCGCACCGTCTCGCCGTGCGCGATCTGCGAGGAGCCCTCGTCGAACTCGTCGGTCGACAGGCCGAGGAGGTTGCACGCGGACTTGAACGCGTACCGCGTGCGCGTGGAGCGGTCGCGGAAGATCGCCATGCCGAGGCCGCTGTCGAAGACGCGCGCCGAGAGGCCCGCCCGCGCGAGGTCCTCCAGGATCTCGGCCGCGAGGAGGACGAAGCGGATCGCCTCGTCGCCGTGCCGCCAGGTGAGCAGGAAGTCCCCGCCCCGGAGGTCGGGCGCGAGCCTGGACAGCTTCTCGATCTTCTCCCGGATCTGGTCGTGGGCGCTCATCGGTCTCCTCCCGCGGGCCTCGGGGGCCGCGCGCTCACCGCGACACCTCCGCCAGGAACAGCCCCGGGAAGGCGGCGTAGAAGCGCGCGGCGCGCGTCAGATCCGCGACCGGGCACTGGTCCTCGGGCGTGTGGGCGTGGACCTCGTCGCCCGGACCAAACCCGATCGTTGGTACACCAAACATCCCGCACGTGGCGACGCCGTTCGTCGAGAAGACCCACTTGCCGATGATCGGGGGCTCGCCGAGCGCGCGCTCGGCGGCCTGCGCCGCGGCGCGGACCGCCGGGTGGTCCTCCTCGACGGTCCACGTCGGGTAGTACTTGCGCGTGGGGTACGTGAGGCCGGTGTGCGTGGCGCGGGCGTAGTCGAGCACGGTGACGGTCGCCCCGGCCCGCGCGACCGCTGGGAGCGCCTCGATCTCCGCGACGGCGCGCTCGAGCGTCTCGCCGCGCGTGAGCCGGCGATCGAGGTGGATCGTGCAGCTGTCCGCCACCGCGCAGAGCGAGGGGGAGGTCGAGCGGATCTCCGAGATCGTGACCGAGCCCTTGCCGAGGAACGGGTCCGCGCCCGCGGCGAGGGCGTCGTTGTACCGCTCTATCTCGGCGATGATCGGCGCCATCTTGTAGACGGCGTTGACGCCGCGCTCGGGCGCCGAGCCGTGGCACGACCGGCCCTGCGCGCGGACCTCCATCTCCATGCGGCCGCGGTGGCCGCGGTAGACGCGCAGGCTCGTCGGCTCCGTGATCACCACGACGTCCGGGCGGAGGACGCCCTCGCGCAGGATGTACTGCCAGCACAGGCCGTCGCAGTCCTCCTCCATGACGGTGCCCGTGACCCAGATCTGGCAGTCGCCGACCAGGCCGAGCTCCTTCGCGATGCGCGCGCCGTGGACCGCGGCCGCGATGCCGCCCTCCTGATCGCTCGCGCCGCGGCCGTAGATGATGCCGTCCACGAGCGCGCCCTCGTACGGGTCGACGCGCCACGTCGACGGGTCCCCCACGCCGACCGTGTCGAGGTGGCCGTCGATCGCGATCACGGTGCGCCCGCTCCCGATCCGGCCGAGCACGTTGCCGAAGCCGTCGATCTTGATCTCGTCGAAGCCGACGCGCTCCATCTCCGCGGCGACGCGCCGCACGACGGCCGCCTCGCCCGCGCTCTCGGACGGGATGGCGATCATCTCGCGCAGGAAGCGGACCATGTCCGGCGTGTACCGGTCCGAGAGCTCGGCGATCGCCTCCGTCGTCGCGTCGATCATGCCTCCACCGCCTCCTTGCAGCTCACGAAGTTGATCTCGCCCGGCGCGAGCACGGCCCGGCGGAGCGCGTCGATGATCCTGAAGCGGGCGAGGTCCACCTCGCCGCGCGCCTCGCCCTCGATCGTCCCCTCCGGGTCGTGCGCGTCGAGGGTGACCCGGAAGCCCTCGCCCTCGAACCGCGCCCGGTCGCCCTCGATCTCGAGCCGGTAGAGGAGGCCGTCCATGCGCGCGAGGACCACGTCGCGATCGGCCTCGCGCTGGACGAACAGGCCGTCCCGGTCGGGGCGGGCGTCGAACGCCTCGCGGCTCCCGAAGAAGCAGGGCTTCGCGAGGTGCGGGCCGCCGTCCTCGGGGCAGAAGACGTCGCAGTTGCCGCACTCGTTGCAGGCGTCGGCGAAGCACGCGATCTGGTGCTTCTCCTCGATCCGGGCGAGGCCCTCGCGCCGCAGGGACCAGCCCGCGCCGGCCCTCGCGGCCCTCACGATCGGGATCTCGGTGCGCGGGACGGCGAGCGTGAAGAGCGCGTCGTTCGGGCAGACGGGGACGCACTTGTCGCACGTCAGGCAGTCGAAGAGCTCGAGGGTCGTCCCGATCTTCTTCGGGCCCCGATCGTTGTGCCGCCGGTCGTAGCGGGGATCGGCCGAGAGGGTCTCGACGTACGCCTCGGTGTTGAGCAGCGCGGCCTCCGAGACCCACCGGGCGTACGCGGCCTCGCCCGCGGCCTCGCGGAGATCGCGCCCCTCGTCGAGCGCGCGCGCGCACGCGGCCTCCGCCTGCGCGTCGAGCCCGAGCCGCGCGAGCGCGCAGAGGCCCTGCGATCGCGCGCGGATGATGAAGTCGCCCCGCGCGCGCGCCCCGACGCGATCCATCCTGCGCGCGAGCTCGTCGAAGTACCGGTGCGCCCGCCCGTACCCGCCCGGGCGCAGCCAGTCGGTGCACACCGTGATCGGCGCGAGCCCGAGGCTCACCGCGTCCGCGAAGCTCGACCAGTCGATCCCGCCGGAGAACGAGACCGGGAAGCGGTCGCCGAAATGGCGCCGGAACCGGCGCACGAGGTGCATCGCGAGCACGTGGAGCGGCGGCCCCGAGAGGTACATCTCCTCCGCGCCCGGGAGCACGCGCCGGTGGTTCCGCACGATCAGGGTGTTCGTCAGCTTGACCCCGACGCCGAGGCCGAGGCGCGCGGCCTTCCCCTCGAGGCGCTCGAAGATCCCCGTGGCCTGCTCCCAGGTGGCGTCGCGCTCGAACGCGCGCCGCGGGACCTCGACGTCCGTGTACCCGAGCGATCCGTGCAGGAGGCCGAGGAGCTCCTCCTCGCCGAGCAGCGTCGGGTTCAGCTTGATCGTGCACGACAGGCCCATCTCGAGCAGGCGCTCCGCCATGCGCTCGATCTCGTCCGGCGGGCAGCCGTGGAAGGTGCTGAGCGTCGCCGTCCGCGCGATCCGCGCCGGATACTCGAGGTCGCGGTACCGCGCGAGGTCGTCCGGGATCTGCCGCACGAGGCGCGCGACGACGTCGGTCGCATCCATCATGCCGCGCAGGAACGCCTGGACGCGCGGGCTCTCGAGGCCCGCGAGGTCGTAGCCCACGCTCACGTCGAGCACGGTCCGCTCGAAGCCCGGCGCGATCGCGACGAGGCCGCTCGCCCGGAGGGCCTCGATCAGCATCGAGGCCTTGACGTACTCCTCGAGCGACTGCTCGAGCCGCAGCTCCTGCGACCACTCAATGTTGTACCCGACCGTCGCGGCGTCGATGCACGGCCGCGGGATCTCGAGCTCGTCCAGCACCTGCACGGTCTTGAGCTCGATCGCCCTGCCGCCCGCGAGCCACGCGAGCACCACGTTCTGCGCGAGCTGCGAGTGCGGGCCCGCCGCAGGGCCGAGCGGCGTCGCGGCCGCCTCCCCGTGGACGCGCACGGACAGGTCCCGCCCGTCCCCCAGCACGAACCTCCGCGCCGGAAGATCGAAGATGCTCCCCTTGCTCTCCGCCTCGCGGATCATCCGCCGGAGCAGCACCGGGAACGCGCAGGGTCGCAGGCTCGCCGCCACGCGCCGCGCCCCTCAGACGAGGTCGTCGACCGGCCCCGCGCCCCGGCGGACGATCTGGATGTCGCCCTGGCTCAGATCGACGACCGTCGTCGGCACCGCGCCGCAGGTCCCGGCGTCGAGCACCATCGCGAGCCCCGGGAACCGCTCGTCGATCTCGTAAGGGTCGATGATCGGATCCTCCCCCGAGGGCGCCGCCGTGGTGCTGATCAGGGGCCGCCCCAGCGCCCGCACGAGCGCCACCGGCACCGGGTGATCCGGCACGCGGATCCCCACCGTCTTCTGCTTGAGGTGCACGTACTTCGGCACCTCCCGCGTGGCCGGCAGGATGAACGTGTACGGCCCCGGCAAGAACCGCTTCAGCACCCGGTACGTGTGGTTCTCGACGATCGCGTACCGCGAGATGTCGCTCAGATCCGGGCAGATGAACGCGAGGTTCTTGTCCTTGCGCATCCCCTTGATGAGGTAGATGCGCTCGATCGCCTGCTTGTTCATCAGGTCGCACCCGATCCCGTACACGGTGTCGGTCGGGTACCCGATGATCTCGCCCTTCTCGAGGAGCTCGACCGCCCGCGCGATCTTGCGCGGCTCGGGGTGCAATGGATTGATGGGCTGGAGCACGGTGAGTTGAGGTGGTGTATCGGGCAGGAGCGCGCGCGGCGCTACTCCTTGAGCGCCTCGCTGCCGCCGATGATCTCCATGAGCTCCTTGGTGATCGCGGCCTGCCGGGCCTTGTTGTACTGGAGCGTCAGCGCGTCGATCATCTCGGTCGCGTTCTTCGTGGCGGAGTCCATGGCCGTCATGCGGGCGCCGAGCTCGCTGGCCATCGACTCGTAGAGCGCGCGCAGGATCGAGATGTCCATGTACATGGGCACCAGGCGCTCGAGCAGCGCATCCTTGTTCGGCTCGAACTCGAACTCCGAGGTCCGGCCCAGATCGGAGAGGCGCTCGCCCTCGTCGGCCGCCGGGCCGCCCACGGGCAGCAGCCGCTCGACCACGACCCGCTGCGACATCGCGCTCTTGAACTCGTTGTAGACGAGGTAGATCGCGTCGACCTCGCGCTTGTTGAACGGCTCGAGCACCTTCGCGCCCACATCTTGCGCGGTCTCGAGGCCGAGCTTGTCCCAGACGCCGGCCAGGTACTCGTGGATCGGCGCGTTGCGCCGCGTGAAGTAGTCGCGGCCCTTGCGGCCGATCACGACCAGCTTCACCTCCTGGCCCGCCTCCTCGCGGCTCCGCCACTCGCGCTCGCCGCGCTTGTTGATGTTCGTGTTGAACGCGCCGCAGAGGCCGCGATCGCTGGTCAGGACGACCAGCAGCACGCGGCGCTCGGCGCGCTTCACGAGCAGCGGGTGCGCCGGCTTCTCGCCGAACGCGTCCTCGGCCGGCTGCGCCTCCGTCCCCTCGGGCTGCGCCTCCGGCGGCGGCGCTTCGACCGGCGCCGGCGCGGGGGCCTCGCCCTCCACGCCGGGGGTCACCGCCTCGCGCGTGATCTCCCAGAGCACCTCCTGCACCTTCACCGCGTACGGCCGGAGCTCGGTGATGCGCTGCTGCGCGCGGTTCAGGCGCGCGCCCGCCACCATCTTCATGGCGCGGGTGATCTTCTGCGTCGACTTGACGGTCGAGATCCGCTTGCGGATGGCCTTGAGGCTCGGCACAGCCCTACTTCCCCTTGCCCTTGGCCTTCGCCTTCGGCTTCGGCTCGGACTCCGGCTCCTCGTCCTCGCCCGCGTCCGCCGCCTCGGCCGCGCCCTGATCCGGCACGAACTTCTTCTTGAACGCCTCGATGGCCTTGCTCATCCGGCCCTTGAGGTCGTCGTCGAGCGCCTTCCTCTCGACGATGTCGGTGAAGATCTGCGGGTGCTTCGCCTCGACGAAGCGATAGAGCTCCTCCTCGAACCGCCCGAGCGAGGCGACCGGCTGATCGTCGAGGAAGCCCTGCGTGCCGGCGTAGATGATGAGGATCTGCTTCTCGACGGGCAGCGGCACGTACTGGCCCTGCTTCAGGATCTCGACGAGCCGCGCGCCGCGATCGAGCTGCGCGCGGGTCTTGGCGTCGAGGTCCGACGCGAACTGCGCGAAGGCCGCCATCGCGCGGTACTGCGCGAGGTCGAGGCGGAGGCTGCCCGCGATCGACTTCATCGCCTTGATCTGCGCGTTGCCGCCGACCCGGCTGACCGAGATGCCGACGTTGATGGCCGGGCGCACGCCCGAGTAGAAGAGATCCGCCTCGAGGAAGATCTGCCCGTCCGTGATGCTGATGACGTTCGTCGGGATGTACGCCGAGACGTCGCCGGCCTGGGTCTCGATGACCGGGAGCGCGGTCAGCGACCCGCCCGAGTGCGGCTCGCGGATGATCTCGTAGTCGCTCGCCTTGGCCTTGTCCGAGAGCTGCCCCTCGAGCTTCTTGATCTCGTCCTTCTTCTCGTCCTTGCGCGCCTGCTCGAGCTTCGCGAACAGGCCCTCATCGAGCATCTTCCAGAGCGAGTCCTTCGCCTCGGGCATGCCGTGCGCGCCGATGTGCGCCTTGCCGTCCACGCCGCGGTAGCTGAAGTCGCCGCCCTCGATCTTCGTGCCCTTCTTCACGACGTAGAAGATGTCGGCCATCTTCGCCGCGCGCTCGAGCAGGCGGGAGTGGAGGTAGAACACGTCGCCCGGGTACGCCTCGCGGCCCGGCGGGCGGCGGAGGAGCAGCGAGAGCTGGCGGTACGCGACGGCCTGCTTCGACAGGTCGTCGTAGATGCAGAGCGCGTGGCGGCCCGTGTCGCGGAAGTACTCGCCCATCGTGACGCCGGTGTACGGCGCGATGAACTGGAGCGGCGCGGTCTCGCTCGCGGTCGCGGCGACGACGATCGTGTACTCCATCGCGCCGGCCGCATCGAGGCGGTCCACCACCTGCCGCACGGTCGACAGCTTCTGGCCGATCGCGACGTAGATGCAGATGACGCCCTTGCCCTTCTGGTTCAGGATCGTGTCGATCGCGACCGCGGTCTTGCCGACCTGACGGTCGCCGATGATGAGCTCGCGCTGGCCGCGGCCGATCGGGATCATCGAGTCGATGGCCTTGATGCCGGTCTGCATCGGCTCGGTGACCGGCTGCCGCTGGATGATGCCCGGCGCCTTCACCTCCACGCGGCCGCGGCGCTTCGACTCGATCGGGCCCTTGCCGTCGATCGGGATGCCGAGCGCGTTCACCACGCGGCCGACCGTCTCCTCGCCGATCGGCACCTCCATGATGCGGCCGGTGCGCTTGACCGTGTCGCCTTCCTTGATGACGCTCGTGTCGCCGAAGATCGCGGCGCCGACGTTGTCCTGCTCGAGGTTGAGCACGAGCCCCATCAGGCTGGTGCCGTCCGAGCCGGTGAACTCGACGAGCTCGCCGGCCATCGCGCGGCTCAGGCCGTGCACGCGGGCGATGCCGTCGCCGACCGTCAGCACGGTGCCCGTCTCGCTGACCAGGGCGGCCCTGTCGATGTTCTGGATCTGCTTCTTGATGATCTGGGAGATCTCTTCGGCGCGGAGCTGCATGCGGGGTCCTCGGCGGGGGAAAACGCTGTGTTTGAGGTGATTCTCAGGTTCGGAGCAGGGACTCGCGGAAGCTCGACAGGCGCGCGCGGGCGCTGCCGTCGATCACCTGATCGCCGATCTGCGTCACGACGCCGGCGATGAGCGAGGGGTCCTGCTTGTGGGTGATGGCGACCTTCTTTCCGGTCGCCCTCTCGAGCTCGGCCCGGAGCCGGCCCAGGTACGCTTCGGTCAGCGGCCCGGCGCTCGTCACGAGCGCGCGGACGATCCGCTGGTCCTCGTCGGCCAGCCGCGAGAGCTGCCGCGCGATGTCCGGCAGGGCCGGCAGGCGCCGGCGCCGGCCGAGCAGCCGGAGCGTGCTCAGCGCGGTCTCGGAGGCGCCCATGCGCGCCGCGAGCTCGCGCAGCAGCCCGTCGCGCTGGTCCTCCGGCACCAGCGGGTTGTCGAGCACGGTGCGGAGCTCGTCGTGCGCCTCGTAGGCGGCGCAGAAATCGCCGAGCTCCTGCGCGAGGCGGGCGAGCGTCCCGCTCTCCTTGCCGATCTCGAAGATGGCGCGCGCATAGCGGCGCGCGACGGCCTCGTAGCTCATGACGTCATCGCTCCGGTGGTGGAGGCCTCGCGGCGGCCCGCGCCTTCTCCGAGCGCCGCGGGGATCGCGGCCAGGTAGTCGTCTGCCAGCCGGCCCTGGTCCTCGGCCGACGCGTGCTTGCGCAGGATCTCCTCGGCCGCGGCGACCGCGTTGTTCACGGCCTCGTGCAAGAGCTCCAGGCGCGCGGCCTTCAGCTCCTGCTCGATCCGGAACTCGGCGTCGCGCCGCATGCGCGCCCGCCGCTCCTCCAGCTCGGCGAGCAGGTTCTTCCGCTCGACCGCGGCCTGGGAGGCGTACTCGGCCTTGAGCTGCTCGAGCGTCTCCTCGAGGTGATCGAGCTTCTCCTCGTACTCCTCCAGGCGGCCCTCGGCCTCGTCCTTGAGCCGCGTCGCGTTGTCGATCTCCCCCATGATCGCCTGCTTGCGCTTCACGAGCGCCTCGGCGAGCGGCTTCTTGCCGAAGTGGTAGAGGATGAACGCGAGCAGCCCGAAGTTCAGGACCGAGGCGAGGAACGGCGGCGGCTCGTTCTTCGGATCGCAGGGATCCTTGTCGTTGTGGTAGCGCCAGAGCAGGTGATCGAGGGAGAAGCCCTCGCCCGCGGCCCTCTCGTTGTTCACGCCGATGAGGCCCCGCCACCAGTTCACGTGGTGCGGCGGATCCATCGGCCCGTGGCCCGGGCAGACCTCCGCGCCGTGAGACTTGTGCTCCGGCTCGGCAGGCTCCGCGTGCGCGCGGCCGCCCGGCCCGGGGATCGGCCTCCCCGGCGGGAACTGGCGGCCGCCCGGCCCGATCGGCCGGCCCGGCGGGATGTTCGCGGGGCGCCCCGGCAGCGGCCGCACGATGGGCTGCTGCCCCGGCTGCCCCGGCTGCCCCTGCCCCGCCGGCTGCTGCGGCATCGCGACGGGCGGATGCCCCGCCGGGAGCCCCGGCGGCGGGTTCTGCGCCGCGGCCGCGCCCGCGGCGAGCACCGCGGCGAGCCCCAGGGCGACGAAGATCGACTTTTTTCGGCTCACTGGCGGACCTCCCGGCCCAGCACCTGGCTCGCGATCTGGGCGGCCAGCGCCGGCTGCGCCGCATCGAGCTCCTTGCGCATCTGCGCGACCTCCGCGGCGATCCGGGCCTTGCCCTCCTCGAGGAAGCGGGCCGTCTCGGCGCGCGCCTCCGAGAGCACCTGCGCCTCGAGGCTCGCGGCCTCCTTGCGCAGCCGCTCCCGCTCGACGCCCGCCGTCTGGCGGATCTTGTCGAGCTCGGCCTCGTAGCGGGAGAGCAGCTCGCCCGCCTTCTCATCCATCTCGCGCGCCTCGGCCTTCACGCCCTCCGTGCGCCGCTCCCGCTCCTCGAAGACGCGGAGCAAGGGGTCGAAGAGCAGCGGCTTGAGCACGACGATGAACGTCGTGAACAGGACGAACTGCGCGAGAAATGACAGATCAAAGTCGACGGCGATGGCGCCGGACGCGAAGAGGGGGAGGTGATGGCTCACGGCGTTTCGCGCGCGGCACTAGCACGTGCCAGCGAAAGCTGGAAGGCCCCTCGGCGCGACATCCGGAGCCCCGGGTCGCTCCACCATGTGGCGCCCCGGACCCCGGCGCGGCCCGGGGCCTCTCCCCCGGGGCCGTCTGGACCGCCTAGACCGTCCAATCCTCCACGCGCAGGTGCGGATAGCGGGCGAAGTCAGCCGGCCTCCGGGTCACGAGCGTGAAATCGTTGGACACCGCGATCGCCGCGATCATCACGTCGTCCGGGTCACCCTCCGGCGCGACCGTCGCGCGGAACTTCGCGAACGACTGCGCCGCGAGCAGGTCGAACGGCGCCACCTTGATGGAGGAGACGAGCCGGATCACGTCCTGCATCAGCTTCGTCTGCCGCGAGCGCCGCGCCGCGAGCAGGAGCTGGCTGACCGAGATCACGCTGGTCCACCGATCGCGGACCGGCACGGTGGTCAGCCGCCGGACCAGCGATCGCGACGGCACGGAGCGGAGCACCTCGACCATGGTGCCGGTGTCGAGCAGGTAGGCCACGGCTCAGCCCCTGAAATCCGGCGGGAGCGAGCCGCGGTGCCAGAGCCCGGTCCTGGAGAAATCCGAGACCAGCGAGTCGACGAACGCGTCGTGGTGGCACGTGCCGCAGAGCGCGAGCAGCGGATCGATGCCGTCGCCGGTCGGGTCCGGCGGATCGACCTTGTCGAGATCGGTCATGGGCACGATCGCGGCGACCGCCTGGCCGGCCCGGACGACCAGCGTGCGGGCGCGCGAGCGCTCCGCGGCCTCGACGGCGTCGACGCAGTGGGCTGGCAGATCGGTGAGGGGAATCCCGTACTTTTGCGCCACAGGCCATTTCTACCGGATCGCCGGACGGGCGTCAGCAGCCTCGCCGGGTGGCCCCGCCGCCTCACTCGATCGAGGAGAGCGCGCGCAGGAGGTCCTCGAGGCCCGCCTCGAGCGCGGCGGCGGCGACCCGCGGCGACGGCGGGAGGACGCCGTCCTCACCCCGGATCGCCTCGGCGGCGCGCGGGTTCCTGAACCAGTCCTCGTCGAAGCGCTCGACGAGCTCGCGGCGATCGCGCGCCGCGAGCAGCGCCCCCGCGAGCCGCACCGCCGCGCCCGGGCCGAGCGACGGCACCACGCCCGCGAGCGCGCCCGGTATCGGCGCGCCCAGCGCGAGCGCGGTCTCCTCCTCGAAGCGATCGGCGCGCGCGCGCGCCGCCTGGAGCAGCACGGTCCCATGTGCGAGCCGGACGCGCGCCGCGTCGAGGCGCAGCGAGACGAGCAGCGCGCGCGCCGCCTCTCGCGCCTGATCGCGCGCCGCGCCCCGCCCCAGCCCGAGCGCGCGCGCCGCGAAGACCGGATCGGCCACGAGCCCCCCGAAGAGCGCCGCCCGGCGCGCGCGCCGGAGGTCCCACGGCGGGTGCGCCAGCGAGAACGGCGCCGCCGCGGGCGCCGCGGCCCAGGCGACCGCGGCCCCGAAGCGCGCGAGCGCCCGCGCGAACGAGCTCGCCCCGAGCGCGCGCGGCAGCGGCCCGAGGTCGAGCTCGAGCCCGCGCGTGAGGCCCGTCGGCCGGAACAGGTCGTCGAGCCAGCGCGCCCGGAGCCGCGCCGGCCACCCGGCCTGCGCCTCCCTCCCGATCGCCCGCGCGATCGCGTCGTCCCACGACGCCGCGCGCGGCGCGAGCGCCTGCGTCCTCGAGAGCAGCTCCCCCGCGAGCCGGCTCGCCGCGTCCGGCGGATCGATCGGCACCTCCGGCGGCGGATCCCCCTCCGCCCCGAGCCGCCGCGCCGCCTCTTCGCGCCGCTCGGCGAGGATCCGCGCCGCGTCCGCGACCGCGCCCGCCCCCGCCGCGAGCGCCTCGGCCCACGCGCGCCGCGGCCCCTCGCCCGGCTCCGACAGGATCCCGAGGAGCGCCTCGCGCGGCGACGCGAGCTCCGTCCCCGCCCCGCCGCCCCGCAGCGCCGCGTCGATCCGCACCGACGGCGAGCGCCACGCGGCCGCGAGCCGCACGTGGTCCGCGAACAGGACCCGCTCGAGCGTCAGCGCGCGGACCCACCGCGCGACGCCCAGCGACACGGCGTCCGGCCCCACCGCCGGAGCGGCCGGCGCGATCCCGAGCTCGGCGCCGATGCCCGGCGCCCGCCCCGTGAGCTCCAGGAACGTCGCCCTCGAGCTCACCCTCCGGAAGGGCTCGAGCGGGTGCTCCCCCTCCTCGAGCGTCCCCTCCCCGAGCGCCCTCCGCGCCGCCCGCCACGCGGACACCGCCCGCGCCACCTCCCGATCCAGCCTCGCCGCCAGCGCCTCCATGCGCGCCCCACCTACGGCAGCCGGGACGCGGCGAGAAGCTCCTAGAAGTCCGTGGGCGCGCGGGTGAGGCCGCTCGACTCGAGGTGGTAGGACAGCCCGAACACCAGCGTCGTCGCGCCCGGCTCGTGGAGCGACCGCCGCAGCGCCGCCTCGACCGCGAAGTCCGTGCCCACGTAGCCGAGGCCCGCCGACAGCGAGTGCTGCTCCGCCCCTTGATCGAACCGGTACCCGACCCGGAGCGGGAAGTGATCCCCCGCGAGGTACTCCGCCCCGATCATCAGCCGCCCGGTCGTCTCCGAGTACGAGTTGAAGTCCGCGATCCCGTCCCCCTCGATCGAGAAGTCGCCGGTCCCGATCCCGATCCCGCCGCCGAACGTCGTCGGCAAGAGGCCGTTGTTCGGGTACGTCAGGTTCGAGCCCACGACCGCGAGGTACACCGCGTCCGACACCTTGAGCGTCACCCCCGCGTCGAAGGTCACCTCGTTGACGAAGGCGTGCTTGCCCCCCTCCGGATCGGCGAGGCCGCCCGAGACCTGGCTCTGCCCGAGCCCGCCCCGCTGCAGCGTCCCCTCCTGGAGGATCTTCGCGTAGCGCCCCGCGAGCCCCACGAAGAGCCTGTCGCTGATCGGGTACGCCAGCCCGATGCGCGCGTCGATGAACGATCGATCGAGCCCGTCCGGATCCACGAACCCGCCGAGCACCGCGATCCCGCCCGCGAGCCGCCCGGTGATCGAGTCGACCACCGCGCCGCCGTAGACCTGCCGCCGCGCCTCGGGGCTCACCTGCGCGAGCGCCTCGAGGTGATAGACGCGCGACTCCGCCATCGCCGACGGGTTCATGAAGATCGACGTCGTGCCGTTGCCCAGCGCGCGCAGCGCGCCCCCGAACGCCGCGGCGCGCGCGGTCTCGTTCTCGCCGTACGAGTACGCGAGCTGCGGCGGCAGCTCCGTCGGCTCGGCGGCCGCACGGCCCGGCGCGAGCGCGAGCGCGCCCGCCAGCGCGAGCGCCCCCGCGATGGGGGCACCCCTCGTCAACCGAAACCGGGAGCGCATGGCCCCGCCATACCCACACGCGCTCCCCCCGGACAACTTCTTCGCCGTTCCGTCCTCTTCACTTCCATGACGCCCCGCGCCATACCGCCGAACCCCGCCACAGACTCCTCCCCCCCACCCATCAATAGTGTCCATAAACACATAAATCTATCCTGTGGAAAGGAGCCAACCTTTCCAGGAAGGGCCAGTTCGGGCCGATCTTGCCTCTTGACGCCGAAATGAGCGGGATTTGCCGTGGGAACGACCGCGCACCACGAAAATTCCCGGACTGTGTCGGCAGTTTTGCGGGGTGGTGTCTGTCGACCCGGGCCCCGCCGACGCGTACCCCCCTTCGCAGCCCCCCCCTGGCCAAATTTAGTCTTTTATTTTCCACGCTTTAGCTTCAGTTCCGCAGTTCAGCATAGACGCCCGGGCAGACCCCGTAGTACCTCCGTTCTCGTCCTCGGGACGGCGAAGGCGCCGTACCGGGGACAGGGCGACCTTGGCAGCCGCGTTCGTCTCTGTTTGTGGAGGCGGCTTGCTCGCTTGAGTGGCACCGGGAACCGATGGCGAGCGGGGCGTGACCCCGCTCGCATGTCGAAGCACGCCGAATGATGCCTGAGGAGCACGCGAGCGAAGGGGCTGTTGGGGGGCTGTTGAAAAGTCGACGAGCCCCTCGGATGACGGCAAGATACTGGTGAGATCTCCGGCAGTTAGAGGCGACCCCTCTCCGGATCTCCCTGTGGATAAGTTGGGGGTGACAGCAGGCGGGTCACCCTCGGTGGATTCTCTTTTCGTGGAGCGGATTCCAGAGAGCGATGACGATCCCGAAGCAGGATTCGCGTGAAATTTTCGATCGAGCGATCGAGCACACGCGGGGGCTCTCACCGGCCACCTTCGACCAGTGGTTCGGAGGGGTGCAGTTCGACGATCTGACGGATGGCATCCTCACCTTGCGCGTCCAGAACGAGTTCGTTCTGGAGTGGGTCAGGGACAACTTCCTCCCGACCTTGACCGACAAGATCCGGGAGCTCACCGGGTGGTCGGTCCAGGTGGCGTGGACGGTGGACCAGCACCTCGAGTCGCCGATCGCGCAGCGATCGGAGGTCCCGCCGGTGCGGCCCCGCCCGATCGTGGTGCGCCCGAGCGCGCCCGCGCCCGCGCCGGTGGCGCGCGTCGAGCCGCCGCGCCGCACCGCGCCGCCCGACGAGCTCAACCCGAAGCACACCTTCGCGAGCTTCGTCGTGGGTCCGTCGAACCAGCTCGCGCACGCGGCCGCGATCGCCGCGGCCGGCGGCGGCGGGCGCCGGTACAACCCGCTCTTCATCTGCGGGGGCACCGGCCTCGGCAAGACCCACCTCGTGCACGCGATCGCGCACAGGGTCTACGAGACGCGGCCCGAGGCGCGGATCATCTACGTGTCGGCCGAGCGGTTCACGAACGACTTCATCACGGCCATCCAGCACCACCGGATGGACGACTTCCGCGCGAAGTACCGCTCGAACTGCGACGTCCTGCTCGTCGACGACATCCAGTTCCTCGCCGGGCGCGAGCAGACGCAGGAGGAGTTCTTCCACACGTTCAACGCGCTCCACGCGGTCGATCGCCAGATCGTCGTGACGAGCGACAAGTACCCGCAGAACCTGGAGCGCATGGAGGAGCGGCTGGTCTCGCGCTTCTCGTGGGGCCTCGTCGCCGATATCCAGGTGCCCGAGCTCGAGACGCGCGTCGCGATCGTCCGCAACAAGGCGGCGCTCGAGGGCATCGCGCTGGGCGACGACGTCGCGCTCTACCTGGCGCAGATGATCCGCTCCAACGTCCGCGAGCTCGAGGGCACGCTGATCCGGCTCGCCGCGAAGAGCTCGCTCACCGGCCGCCCCGTCGATCTGCCCTTCGCCCGCGCCGAGATCACCGCGACCTCGCCGCCGCGGGCGCAGACGATGAGCGTGGAGGACATCCAGCGCGCGGTCTGCCACCACTTCCACCTGCGCTCGATCGATCTCACGTCGAAGGACCGCCACAAGAGCGTGGCCTTCGCGCGCCACGTGGCGATGTACCTGTGCAAGCAGCGGCTGAAGTGCAGCTTCCCCGAGATCGGGCGCGCCTTCGGCAACCGCGACCACACGACCGTGATGAGCGCGGTCCGCAAGATCGAGGCGCAGCGCGACTCCGATCCGCAGGTGCGCGCCCACCTCGAGGCGCTCGAGAAGAAGCTCGCCGACGAGTGATCGCTACAGCCGCTCGAGCGCCTCGCGCGCGTCGTCGGCGATGAGCTTGTTGCCGTACGAGACCGCCATGCTGAGGGCCTGCTCGAGCTCGTGCCGGGCCTCCTCGACGGCGCCGCGCGACAGGAGCAGCGCGCCGAGCAGGTAGCGGCTCTCGAGCACGTCGGTCCAGTAGCCGCGGGCGTCGGCGTAGCGGATGAGGTCGCGCAGGAGCGCGTCGGCGCCAGGGACGCCGCTCAGGCCGTCGAGGTAGGCGAGGTGCATCCGGTTGAGCGAGACGAGCCGCTCGTGCCCGCTCGCCTCGGCGATCTCCTTCGATTCGGTCATCGACGCGTACGAGCGGGGCAGATCCCCGAGGCGGCGGCTGGCGTCGCCGAGGTTGTGGAGCGCGGCGGCGGTCTCGTAGCGGAGGCCCGACGAGCGGGCGACGTCCACGGCGCGCGCCGACGCCCTCACGGCGGCCGCGAAATCGCGCGAGTAGATGTAGATGAGCACGCGCTGCTTCTCGCGCTCGCTCGCGGCCACGAGATCCGTGGGGTCGCCGAGCAGCTCGGCGCGATCGAGCGCGCGGAGCGCGGCCGCGGCCTCGCCGTTCGCCGCGCGGGCCTGCGCGATCGCGAGCAGGAGCCGGGGGTCCCGGGCCTCGCCCAGCGCCTCGACCTTCTCGACGGCGCGGACCGCGCGGGCGAAATCGCCGCTGCGCGCGCCCATCTCGACCTCGCAGGCGAGCGCCCGCTGCCGGAGCCGGAGGTCGTCGCGCTCGCCGGCGAGCGCGTAGGCCTCCTCGAGCTTCCGGTAAGCCTCGTCGAACTTGTTCACCGCGCCGAGCGCGCGCGCCGCGTCCACGCGGCCCATGACCTGCTGCTCGAGCGTGCCCGCCGCGTCGATGCGCCGGAGCGCCCGCGCGGCGACGTCGGGCAGATCGGGCGCGAACCGGACGCGGGCGACGACGTCCGCGAGCGCGCCCAGCCAGGACGAGAGCTCCGCGGCCGGGCGCTGGTCGTGGTCGGCGAGGTCGAGGGCCCGCGTGATCAGCCGGATCGCGGGCTCGAGCTGGCTCGTCCGGATCTTGTGGAGCGCGGCCTTCGCGTAGAACGTCGCGGCGCGGTCGCGATCGCCCGCGTGGTAGAGGTGCTGCGCGATCCGCTCGGCGTGCTCCACGCCGTCCTCGCCGACCACCGAGACGCAGGCCGCCGCGGCCGCCGCGTGCAGCTCGCGCCGCACCTCCTGCGGGATCGCGTCGAGCACGATCTCCCCGTGCATCGGTGACGCGAAGCTCGCCTGCGTCGGGCCCTTCACGCGGAGAAGATCGCGCGCCGCGAGGCCCGAGATCGCCCGGTCCACCACCGACAGCTTCTGCTGGAGCAGCGCCGCGAGCACCTCGGTCGGCACCGGATCGCCGAGGATCGCGGCGGCCTGGAGCACGGCGCGATCGCTCGGATCGAGGCGCCGGACGCGCGCGGTGATCAGCGTGCGCAGCGATCGCGGCACCGCGAACGCGCCGTCGAGGCGGGCCTTCACCGCGCCGCCCATCACGCTGAGCGCGCCGCAGTCGAGCAGCTCCTTGACGAGCTCCTCCAGGAAGAGCGGGTGCCCGCCCGCGCGCTGCTTGCAGAACGCGAGCAGCTCGGGCGGCAGGACGCGCGCGCCCACGCGCGTCGCGAGCAGGCGGGCGCTGTCCTCGTCCGAGAGCTCCCCGACCTGGATGCGGTGGAAGTACGGGTGCGCCGCGAGCAGCGGCGGCGGCGCGCCGCGCGTCGACAGGATGAACACGGCGCGCAGCCCCCCGGCGCGCCCCGCCGTGGCGAGGATCGCCTCGGTGGTGAGCTGATCGAGCGCCTGCGCGTCGTCCCACGCGAAGCAGTGCAGCCGGTCCTCGCAGAGGCTGTGGACCATGCGCGCGAACGCGTTGCGCAGCGCGGCGCTCGCGGTCTGGAGCGACCGCTGCGGGCCCGCGAGCCCGGCGCCGAGCAGGTTCAGCACCGCCGCCGCGTCGTCGTCCTGCAGTCCGAGCGCGCGGAGGCGCGGCAGGACCTCGCGGATCCGCTCCTCGTCGTCGCCCTCCTGCACGCCGCAGAGCACCTGGAGCATCGCCGTGAGCCCGCTCCAGGGCTCCTCGGTCCCGTTGCGCGGGCACGTCGCCGCGTAGAAGCCGACGTTGTAGTTGCCCTTCGAGAGGCGGCGCTCCATCTCGGCGAGCAGCCGCGTCTTCCCGATCCCCTTGTCGCCGAGCACGATCGCGATCTGGGCGCGCTTGCGCGTCGCGGCGGCGAGGATGTCGCCGAGCAGCCGGAGCTCGTCGTGGCGCCCGACGAACCGGCCGTACGCCGCGGCCGTCGGCTGCGCGGACATGACCACGCGGCCGCCCTCGGGCGCGGTCCGCCCGGCCCCGGGCAGGTCCTCGGTGGTGAACACGTTGCGGATGATCCGGCCGGCGAGCGACGAGACCGCGATCTGCCCCTCGGTCGCGCGCGCGAGCGCCTGGGCCGAGGCCACGAGCGACGTGAGCCGCTCGTCCCGGATCGGCGCGCCCGCCGCGTCCACGAGGATCCGCGCGACGTGCACCCCCGCCGAGATCGAGCCCGCGCCCGCGCGCGAGCGCAGGAGCACGAGCGCCGCGCGGACCGCCGCCTCGGTGTCCCGCCCGTCCGCGTCGCCCAGGCCGAAGAGCGCGACGATCTGCGCGCCCTCCTCCTCGAGGATCAGCGCGCCGTAGCGCGCCAGCACCTCGCGGGCCCGCGCGATCGGCCCCGCCGCCGCGGACTGGGCCGAGGCGTCGATCCCGGCGAAGCTCAGCACGAGCGCCGTCACCTCGCGCCGCTCGCCGAGCGCGCGCGCCCCCTGCCCCGCGTCCGATTTCTCGAGCAGCTGCAGGATCCCCGAGACCGTCCGGCTCCGCGTGTTCCCCGGGTTCGGCACCTCGACCGGCGTGCGCTCGTTCGCGCCGCCCGGCTCGTCCTGGAGCACCGGCCCGGCGTCGAGCTCCGCGGCCGCAGGCTCCCGGAACGGCTCCAGGAACTCGGCGAGATCGTTCGGGCCGAACCGCTCGCCGGTCGCGTAGAAGTAGCCGAGCAGCGCCTCGTGCAGCTTGCCCGCGTCCGCGTAGCGATCGTCGGCGCTCCGCGCGAGCGCCTTGGTCACGATGTCCACGAGCGGCCGCGGCGCGTCGGGCCGGACGAGCGTGAGCGGCGGGTACTCGCTCGCCTGGAGCCGCCGGAGGATCTCGAACGAGGTCGGCGCCGAGAAGGGGTTGCTCCCGGCGAGCATCTCGTAGAGCACCGTGCCGAGCGAGAAGAGGTCGCTCCTGCCGTCGATCGGCTCGGCGCGCGACTGCTCGGGGCTCATGTACGCGAGCTTGCCGCGGATCTTGCCGGCGCGCGCGTCGTCCTCCTCGTCGGTCATCGACTGCGTCGCCTTCGCGATGCCGAAATCGGTGACCTTCACCTCGCCCTCCCACGACAGGAGGATGTTCTGCGGCGAGATGTCGCGGTGCACGATCCCGAGCGGCCGGGACTGCTCGTCGCGCCGGCGGTGCGCGTGATCGAGCGCCTTCGCGACCTCGGCGGCGAGGAACACGGCCATGCCGAGCGGGATCTGCCGCTTCTGCCGGCGACAGCGCGAGAGCAGCGTCGCCAGGTCGAGCCCGGGGACGTACTCCATCGCGATGAAGTAGCTCGTCGGATCCCCGTTCGGGTGGTCGACGCGGCCGAGGTCGAAGACCTGCACGATGTTCGCGTGCGAGAGGCGCACCGCGAGCTTCGCCTCGTGCACGAACATGTCCACGAACGTCCCCTGCTCCGCGAGCTTCGGCAGGATCCGCTTGATGACGAGGACCTTCTCGAACCCCTCGACGCCGAAGCTCTTCGCCTTGAAGACCTCGGCCATGCCGCCCTCGCCGAGGCGCTCGAGCAGGCGGTATCGCCCGAAGGTGTCGCCCTGGACCGTCACGCCGGCGCCTTGGTTAGCACCCGGCGCCGCGCGCGCGAGGACCGCGCCGCGCTCCGGTCACGTCTCGACGGCGTCGGTCGCTCCGGCCCCATCGTCCCCTCCGTACATCGACTCGGCGATGCGGAACGCGGCGCCCTCGAGCTGCGCGTAGGCGGCACGGAGCGCGGTGAGATCGCCCCCGCCGTCCAGCAGCTTGCGGAGCGCCGCGCAGTGGCCGGACACCTCCCCGAGCAGCTCCGGATCGAGCAGGTCGCCGTAGCCCTCCATCGCCTGCTCCGTCGTGTACACCAGGGTCTCCGCCTGGTTCCGGAGCTCGGCGAGGTCGCGGCGGAGCGCGTCGGTCTCCTTGAACCGCTCGCCCTCGCTGACGAGCCGATCCACCTCGTCCGGCGTCAGCCCGCTCGTCGGCGTGACGCGGATCTCCTGCGCCCGCCCGGTCCCGAGGTCGCGCGCCTCGACCCGCACGATGCCGTTCTCGTCGATGCGGAACGTGACCTGGATCTTCGGCAGACCGCGCGGCGCCGGCGGGATGCCGGTCAGCTCGAAGCGCGCGAGGCTCCGGCAGTCCGCGGCCATCTCGCGCTCGCCCTGGAGCACGTGCACCGGGACGAAATTCTGGTTGTCCACGCTGGTCGTGAAGATCTCGCTCTTCTCCGTGGGGATCGTGGTGTTGCGCGGGATGAGCTTGAACATCACGCCGCCGCCCGTCTCCACGCCGAGCGAGAGCGGCGTCACGTCGAGCAGCAGCACCTCGTCGACCTGCCCGGACAGCGCCGCCCCTTGCAGCGCCGCGCCGACCGCGACGACCTCGTCCGGGTTCACCCCCTTGTTCGGCTCGCGCCCGAAGAGGTCGCGCACGGCCGCCTGGACCGCCGGCATGCGCGTCATCCCGCCGACGAGCACGACGGTGTTGATCGACGAGACCGGCATCTTCGCGTCCGCGAGCGTCGTCCTGCAGGCCTCGATGGTGCGCGCGATGAGGCCCTCGCAGAGCATCTCGAGCTCGTTCCGCCGCAGCGTTCGCTCGAGGTGCAGCGGCCCGCCGCCCGGGCCGACCGCGATGAACGGGATGTTGATCTCGGTCTCCAGCGAGGAGGACAGCTCGTGCTTCGCCTTCTCCGCGGCCTCCTTCAGCCGCTGGAGCGCCATCCGGTCGCGCCGCAGATCGATCCGGTTCGCCCGCTCGAACTCGTCGGCGAGCATGTCGATGATCCGCTGGTCGAAGTCCTCGCCGCCGAGGTGCGTGTCGCCGCCGGTCGCCTTCACGCTGAAGACGCCGCCGGCGATCTCGAGGATCGAGACGTCGAACGTCCCGCCGCCGAGGTCGTAGACGGCGATCGTCTCCGCCTCGGCCTTGTCCAGGCCGTAGGCGAGGGCGGCCGCGGTCGGCTCGTTGATGATGCGGCGCACGTCCAGGCCCGCGATGCGCCCCGCGTCCTTCGTCGCCTGCCGCTGCGCGTCGTCGAAGTACGCCGGGACCGTGACCACCGCCTCGGTCACGGGCTCGCCGAGGTACTTCTCGGCGATCTGCTTCATGTGCCCGAGGATCATCGCGGAGATCTCGGGCGGCGACGAGCTCCGCCCCTTGACCTCGACCCACGCGTCGCCGTTCGGGGCCTCCATGATCTTGTAGGGCGCGAGCAGGATCTGCTTGCTCACCTCGGGCGCGGTGAACTTTCGGCCCATCAGGCGCTTCACCGCGTACACCGTGTTCTGCGGGTTCGTGACCGCCTGGCGGCGCGCGATCTGCCCGACGAGGCGCTCGCCGCTCGCGGGGAAGCCGACGACGGAGGGCGTCGTCCGCGCCCCCTCCGCGTTGGGGATCACGCGGACCTCACTGGCGGACGCCACTCCCGCGCCTTCGACGACGGCCACGCACGAGTTCGTCGTGCCGAGGTCGATTCCGATCACCTTCCCCATATCGCGGGCGAGGATACTACAGGCCGGGATTGCGCCCCGGATGAAGACGAGGAATTTTCAAGGTCGGGGGAGTTTCAGCTCGCTTCGGACGGAGGCGAGCCGGCGGGCGGGCCCTTCGAGACGACGACCGTCGCGGCCCGGATCAGGTTGTCGCCGAACGCATAGCCGGGCTTCACCTCGGCCATGACCACGCCGGCCGGGTGCTCGGTGGACTCGAGCTGCTGGATGGCCTCGTGCACATTCGGATCGAACGTGGTGCCCACCGCCGGGATCCGCTTGATCCCCATCCGATCGAGCGTGTCCGCGAACTGCTTCAGCACCATCCGGAGGCCTTCGGCGACCGACCTCACGTCGGGGGCGGCGGCGGCGTGCGTGACGGCGAGCTCCAGGATGTCGAAGACGGGGAGGAGATCCTTCAGGATCGTCTCGCGGCCACGGCGCTGCGCGTCGTCGACCTCGCGGCGGGAGCGCTTGCGGAAGTTGTCGAAGTCGGCGGCCGTGCGGAGGAGCTGATCGCGGACGCGCGCGGCCTCGGCCTGCGCCTGGGCCAGCCGGTCCTCGAGAGCCACCTCGGGCGGCGCCGAGGGCTGCTTGGCCTGCGCGGCCTCGGCCTCGGCGGCCTCCTCCTGCCCCTCGGGGCGCCCGTTCTCTCGTTCCGATTCGCTCATGGTCGGCGGCACTATAACCAAGCCCGATCCGCTGGCAATCGCCCCGGAGGCCCGGCCGGCGCCCGCGCCAGGCGCCCGCGCGGCCGCTCGCGCCTGCGTCCACGTCCGCGCGGCCGCTCCCTGCTGGGGCTGCGGGACGAGGGGATTTGCTCCGGCCCGCCGCCCGGCGTAGATCGGCGGCCCATGAGCACCGGTTCACCTCTCGAGGCCGCAGGTCGCGCTCCCGGCGGCGCGCCCTCCGCCCCGAACCCCGCCACCGACGGGGGCGCCGCCCGGCCCGCCGCGCCTCGACCCCCGACCCCCGCCGGAGCCGCCCCGGCCCCGAGCGCCGAGCCGCTGCTCGCCACGGGCGAGACCAGGCTCCTCGGTAACTACCGCCAGGCCCCCTTCGTGCTCGAGCGCGGCGAGGGGTGCCTCCTCTTCGACACCGCGGGGCGCCGCTACCTCGACATGTGCGCGGGCGTCGCCGTGAGCTCCCTCGGGCACGCCCACCCGCGCCTCGTCGCCGCGATCAGCGCGCAGGCCGGCCGGCTGATCCACGTGTCGAACTACTTCTACAACGCCGAGAACCTCCGCCTCGCCGAGGAGCTCTGCCGGAGGACCGGCTTCGACCGCGCCTTCTTCTGCAACTCCGGCGCGGAGGCCAACGAGGCGATGCTCAAGCTCGCGCGCCGGTACTTCCACGGGCGCGGCGAGGCCCACAGGTTCCGCGTGATCGCGTTCGAGAACGCGTTCCACGGCCGGACGATGGGCGCGGTCGCGATGACCGGCACCCCGAAGTACCGCGAGGGCTTCGGCCCGCCCCTCGCGGGCATCACCCACGTGCCCTACGGCGACATCGAGGCGGTGCGCGCCGCCATGGGGCCGGACGTCGCGGCGATCATCGTCGAGCCGGTGCAGGGCGAGGGCGGCGTCCTGCCCGCGCCCCCCGGGTTCCTCGCGGATCTCCGGCGCGCGGCCGACGCGTACGGCGCGCTCCTCCTGCTCGACGAGGTCCAGACGGGGATCGGGCGCACCGGCCGCTGGCTCGGCTCGGAGCACGACGGCGTGCTCGGCGACGCGGCGGCCCTCGCGAAGGGGCTCGGCGGCGGCTTCCCCATCGGCGCGCTGGTGCTCCGCGAGCGCTTCAACGCCGCGCTGCCCCCCGGCTCGCACGGCTCCACCTTCGGCGGCAACCCGCTCGCCTCGGCCGCGGCGCGCGCGGTGCTCGCCGTCATCGAGGAGGAGGGCCTCCTCGACGCCGCCGCCCCCCGCGGCGAGCACCTCGCCCGCGGCCTCGCCGGCATCGCCGCGAGGCACCCCCGCGTCTGCGCCGGCGAGCGCGGCCGCGGCCTCCTGCGCGGGCTCGTCCTCGCGAAGGGGATCGACCCCCGCAAGGCGCTCGAGGCGGCCCGGGGCCGCGGCGTCCTGCTCACGGTCGCCGGCGCGAACGTCCTCCGGTTCTCCCCGCCCCTCGTCGTCACGGAGGCGCTGCTCGACGAGGCCTGCGCCGCGGTCGAGGCCGCGCTCGCCGAGGCCTTCGAATGACGCGGTCGCGACGCCGGCCCCCGGGCGCCGGTGCCTGAGGTGGGGGCACCGCGCTCGTCCGGCCCCGCCGTCGATCCGCTGCCCTGCTCCGGCTGCGGCAAGCTGATCGATCCGCTCCGCGCCGGGCAGGTCGCGATCTTCGACCTCCGGTTCCACTACTTCTGCAACGCGCGCTGCCGGTTCGCCTTCCTCGGCGAGCACCCCCCGCCCGAGCTCCCGCCCGCGAGGCCCGGCCGCGCCGACGCCGGCCACCTCGCGGACGCCGCGCGCGCGGGCGCCGACGCGGACCGCGTCCGGAGCGGCGCGGCCCGCCATGACGAGCCGGCCGCGCGCGCCGCCGACCTCGACGCGCCCATCCTCGACGCGTACCCGCCCGTCTCGCTCGACGGCCACCTGCCCGAGCCGCCCGGCGCCTTCGACGACCGCTCGCTGCTCGAGCCCATCGCCAAGACCATCCTCGACGACGCCGGCGGCGCCGCGCTCGCCCCCGCGCACGACGAGCCGCAGCGCCACGAGGCCGCCGAGGCGCGCGACGTCGGCGCCCTCCTGCTCGTGCTCGCCATGGTCGCGGGCGCCCTCGCCGTCGCGCTCGCCCTCGCCGGCCAGGCCACGATCGTCATCGGCGCGCGCATCGTGCTCTCCGCCGTCAGCGCCGGCATGCTGCTCGGCCGCGCGGCCACCGCCGCGCGCGACGCCACCGACCCGCACCCCGCCCCCTTGCTCGCCCCGGTCGCGTTCGGCCTCGTCGCCGCCGTCTGGGCCCTCCTCGGCCGCGACCCCGCGCTCGCCGCCGAGGCCGCGTCGCTCGCCGGCGTGATCGCGACCGGCAGCGCGCTCAGCGCCTGGCTCGTCGAGAGCGCCCGCCGCCGCGTCGCCGCCGAGCGCGCCTGGATCGGCTCGGTCCTCGCGATCCCGGGCCGCCGCCGCCCCCCCGGCGCGTGGGGCCAGGGCGCGGACCAGGACGGGGCCGAGCCCCGCAAGCCCGCCGCGCCGAGGCTGCTCGGCGAGGGCCGCGGCGGCGGGCTCGTGGGGCGCGGCGCCGAGGACGCCGCGCTTCCCGGCGCCGACGAGGAGCTCTGGGACGTCCGCCCCGGCGAGGAGGTCCAGGTCGAGCCCGGCGAGATCGTCCCTGTCGACCTCACCGTCACCGGCGGCGACGTCGAGGTCCTCCCCTGGATCGGCGCCACGACCCCCGCGCGCCGCCGCGCCGGCGATCCCGTCATCGCCGGCGCCACCGTCGTCCGCGGCCGCCTCCGCGGCGCCTGCACCTGGGCCGGCGGCGACCGCGCCGTCGCCCGCGTGCTGATCGACCCGCGCCGCCGCGCCGACGCGCTCGCCCCGATCGCGCAGGCCTCGCGCGCCCTCACCGAGCGCTGGGCCCTCGCCGCGGCCGCGATCGGCGCCCTCTCCGCCTTCGTCGCCGGCAGGAACCCCGTCGAGATCGCGATGACGGCCGTCGCCGTGCTCGCCGCGCTCTCCACGGCCGTCACCGCCGCGATCGCCTCCGTGCACGTCGCGCGCGGCATCCTCCTCGGCCTCCGCCGCGGCATCATCTACAAGAGCGCCGACGCCTGGGATCGCGCCGGCCGCGTCACCGTCTCGGTCTTCTGCGCCCGGGGCACGCTCCTCCTCGGCGAGCCCGAGCTCGCCGAGCTGGAGGCCACCGGCCAGAAGCTCCCCCCCGAGGGCGTGCTCGCCCTCGCCGCCGGCGCCGAGCGCACCGAGGAGCACCCCGTCGCGACCGCCATCGTCCGCGCCGCCCGCGCCCGCGGCGCGCGCCCCGACGGCGTCCGCAACCCCAACCATTTCCCCGGCCTCGGCGTCACCGCCGTGACCTCCGCCGGCGAGGAGCTCTGTGTCGGCAGCCGCGCGCTCCTCCTCGAGCAGCGCATCTCGATCGCCGCCGCCGAGGGCCGCATCGCCGAGCTCGAGGCCCTCGGCCGCACCGTCGTGCTCGTCGCGGTCGGCGCCCGCCTCGCCGGCCTGCTGGGCCTCCAGGACGGCCTCCGCCCCGGCGCCCGCGCCGCCATCCAGCACCTGCTCGACGCCCAGATCGAGCCCGTGCTCATGTCCGGCGACGCCCGCGAGACCTGCGAGGCCATCGGCCGCTCCCTCGACATCGACCACATCCGCCCGGAGGTCCTCCCCTCCGAGCGCGGCGCCGAGGTCCGCCGCCTGATCGAGGCCGGCATGAGCGTGGCGGTCCTGGGCCACGCAGGCGCCGACGACGCCGCCCTCGGCGCCGCGGACGTCTCCGTCGCCCTCGGCGCCGCCGGCTCGACCCCCGGCGAGTTCTCCGTCGTGCTCGCCTCCGACGACGTCCGCGACGCCGCCCTCTCCCTGGCCCTCGCGCACCGCACGCGCCTCGAAGCCCGCGTCGGCCTCGCGCTCAGCCTCATCCCCGCGCTCGTCGGCGCCGGCGTGATCGCCGTCGGCGTCCTCCCCCCCGCCTACGCCCCCATCGCCTCGCTCCTCGGCGGCATCATGGCCGTCGTCCACGCCCGCGCCCTCGACGCGAAGAGCTAGGCGGCAGGGCCGCCCCCGATCTCCAGGATCTCGGCGCGCCGATCTCTAGGATCTCGGCGCCGCACCCTTGCTGCCCGCGCGCCGCTTCGCGCCGAGGCACTCGGCGCACTCGCCGTACATCTCGTGCTTGTGCGACGAGACCTCGAACCCGTGCCTCGCCGCGATCTCCGCCTGCAGCGCCTCGATCCGCGGCTCCTCGAACTCGATGATCTTCCCGCAGGTCAGGCAGATCAGGTGATCGTGGTGCGCGCTCGCGTCGTCGGCCAGCTCGTACCGGCTCAGCCCGTCCCCGAACCGCCGCTCCGACGCCACCCCGCACTCCGCCAGGAGCTTCAGCGTCCGGTACACCGTCGCGTACCCGATCCCGCGGTCCCGCGCGCGCACCTCCGTCAGCAGATCCTCGATCGTCATGTGCGGCGCGCCCCCGAAGAACGTGTCGATGATGAGCCGCCGCTGGGCCGTCGACCGCAGCCCCTTCTTCGCCATGTAGCTCTGCAGGCGCGCGCGCAGCCGCTCGAGGGCAACCTGGTCCACCCCTTGGCCCACCACACCCTCCCCTCTCATCGCAACGGCCATCACGGGTTTATCCCGTCCGCGCCGGACCGCGTCAAGGCTCAGCGCCGAGGGCCACAGGCACGCGAACGCATTCGTTCAGCGTGTTGCGCGTCTCACTCGCCGACCTGGGCCAGGTAGCTCACGCGGGCCGGCGCCGTCCCCAGCGGGTTCAGGAACGACGATGGCGGGCTCACCAGCCCTGCTGCCGCGGTGTTGTCGATCACCACGTAGTAGAGCCCGGGCCGCAGCACGTAGCGCTTCGTGTCCACCCCGCCGGGCTGCAGCACGCCGCCGGCCTGTACAGGGCCCGGCGGCGGACCCAGCGGCTTGCCCGTCTGGTACGCCTCGCGCCACAGATCGCCGGTCCCCTTGTCGACGATCATCACGTCCACGGGCGCGCTGTCCACGCTCATCCGCATGTAGAGCCCCTGCCCCGCCTCCGCGACCTCGAACGGCCCGAGGTAGTCCCGCTGGCCCGCGTTCACCTCCACCACCTCGTTCGCGAACGTGTAGCGCTCGTTGTCCTCCACCTCGAACGGGTGGTGCGGCTTCGCCGGCGGGAACAGGATCCCCAGCGTGAAATCGTTCCCGGTGTCCTCGTTGTGGACCACCGTGAACCCCTGGCTCAGGCCCCCGGCGACCACCTGGTTGCCGAGGAAGTTCGCGATCCCGCCGAACGGCGGCACGTTCGCCATCACGTCGACCACCGGGTTCTCGACGTAGCCGAGCTGGAATTTCGGCCCCTGCACGATCCGGTTCAGCCGGCCCCACACGTACATGTCGTCGCCCGCGATCTGGAAGTCCGGCCGGTACTCGACCGACGCGGTCACCGAGAACCCCACGCGCTTCGCGGGCATCATGTACCCGTAGCCCGTCCCGCTCACGTGCACCGTGACCGTCTGCGCCGAGTCGTTCACGTCGTACGCGCACTGCATGGGGAAGAACCGCCCGATCGCGGGCGATCGGTCCTGGAGCCGCAGCGACACGCCCGACTTGAGCAGCTCGGGGCAGATCCGGCTCGCCCCGAAGTTCGAGAACAGGAACCACCTGAGGCCCGGGCTCGCGTTGATCGGCCCGCTGATGCACGGGCACCCGGCGAAGCTGAGCGAGACCACCATGACCGCCAGCGCGAGGAAGGCGCCGCGGGTCCCGAGGGGCAGGTGCTGGGGGGAGCGGGTTCGGACGGGCACGCGAGCTACCATAGCGGGTCGACCTCGGAGGGGGGGAGGAGGTTTGCGCGGCGCTCTCCGGTGGGCGGCATCAGCGCAGGAGATGCCATTGGACGCCGGGCGTCACCTCCAGATGCAGGTGATTTTTGTGCGCGCGATCGTAGTTCGGCGTGAGGATCGACGTGAAGAGCTGCTGAGAGGCCGCCTCGCAGACGATGGCGCGCAGCTCGAGCGCCTCGGGCGTGGACGGCGACGGCAGCCACGGAGGCGGCGGCCCCGGCCGGCGCTCCGCCCCGGATGCCGGTTTACAAACCGGCGCCCCGAGCGCCCCGCCGAAGTCCCGGTCCACGTCCAGCCAGACCCGCTCCCCGCCGTCCGCCGGCGGGTCCTTGCCGAACCGCAGCGCGTCGAGCGCGAGCGCGCCCGGGTGCCGGATGGCCGGCGCCGCCCCCGCCCCGGGCGCAGGCCGCCACGCCGAGGCCATCCGCACCTCGCCCACGCCGTGCGGGCGCAGGATCTTGCTGAAATCCGACAGCGCGAGCGCGAGGCGGCAGTCGATCACGTCGTGCGGCCCGTGCGCGCGCTCGTGCGCGGGCGCCGCGGTCCGGTAGATCACGCCCCCCGCCCCGCGGGGCAGCCGCACCGGCGCGAGCACGCCCGGCGCCCGATCCACCGGCGACGCCTCCACCCCGCGCGCCGCGAGCGCCGCCATGCACCGCGCCGCGCTCATCGCCGCGTAGCGCGCCGAGGGCCGCCGCGCCCAGTCCTGGTGGTAGCGCACCTTCGGCTTCCCCTCGGCGACCGCCGGAGGCACCAGCGCGCCCGCCGAGGCGGCGAGCAGCAGAGCGGTCAGCGTTGCAGCGCGACGTTCCATCACCGGACAGCCCCATCGTACCAGCGCGGCCCGATTTGACCCCAGCGCGCGTTCGCTCTAAAAAATAAGGCTATCCGCGACAAGGCGCGGCGCGCCGCGCGCCGCGCCCGGGAAAGCATCATGGGTGACCTCACGCACCGTACCCGGAAGATCCTCTTCGCCGCGGTCACCGAGTTCATCGCGACCGGCGACCCCGTCGGCAGCCGCACGCTCGCCAAAAAATACGGGCTCGATCTGTCCGCGGCGTCGATCCGCAACGTGCTCGCCGACCTCGAGGAGGCCGGCTATCTGCACCAGCCGCACACCTCCGCAGGGCGGATCCCGACCGATCGAGCCCTGCGCCTGTTCATCGACGCGCTGATGGAGGTGCGGACCGTCTCCCCGCAGCAGCAGGCGGAGATGGGCGCCCGCTTCGCCGAGATCTACGCGCGCGCCGGCGATCCCCTGCGCGAGACGGGCCGCTACCTCTCCGAGCTCTCCGGGGCCGCCGCGATCGTCGCCGCGCCGAGCACCGAGGTCCGCACCCTCTCCCAGCTCCGCTTCATCCCCACGAGGCCCGGCCAGCTCCTCGCGGTGCTCGTCTTCGCGGACGGCTCCGTCGAGAACCGCTTCATCGGCGTGGACGAGCCCATCCAGGAGAGCGAGCTGACGCGCATCCACAACCTGCTCTCCGACGTCATCGAGGGCCGCACGCTGGGCGAGGTCCGCGACCTCTTCGCCCGCCGCCTCGCCGACGAGCGCGTCGCCGTCGACGCGCTCCGCCGCCGCGCGTTCGAGCTCGGCAGCAAGGCGATGGCCGACATGGTCCGCCGCGGCGAGGTCGTGATCGAGGGCCAGAACCGCCTCATCGACCTGCCCGAGTACGCCGACGTCGACCGCCTGAAGAAGCTCATGAAGGCGCTCGAGGAGCGCGAGGAGCTCGTCGACCTGCTCGATCGCACGGTCGCCGCCGGCACGGGCGCGGTCAGCGTCTTCGTCGGCAGCGAGGCCGGCGACCTCGCCGGCGGTCAGCTCAGCCTCGTCGCCGCCCCCTACACCGACAACGGCCGCGTCGCCGGCACCGTCGGCGTCATCGGCCCCACCCGCATGGACTACGCCAAGGTGATGCCCCTCGTCGACGCCACCGCCGCCGCGATGAGCGAGGCGCGCACGCGCAAATAACGCTCCCTGTGATCCCTCTCTTCTCTCCGGCCGCCGGCAGGCGGCGCTACCCGCGCAGCCGCGCCAGGACCTCCTCGAAGTCCGCCGGCGGCGGCGCCTCGAAGCGCATCTCCCGCTCGTCGGCCGGGTGCCGGAAGCCGAGCAGGGCGGCGTGCAGCATCGGCCGCGGCGCCGCGATCCGCGGCCCCTCCAGATCGCGGATGTAGACCGTCTCGCCCACGAGCGGGTGCCCCGCCTCGGCGAGGTGGATGCGGATCTGGTGCGTCCGCCCCGTCTCCAGCCGGCACGACGCCAGCGTCGCCCCCCGCAGCGCCTCCACCGGCTCCACGTGCGTGATCGCGAGCTGCCCCTCGCGGCGCCGGTCGGACGTCGAGCCCCGGAGCCCGTCCCCGCGGTCCTCGACCAGGTACGACCGGAAGGTCCGCCGCGGCACGTCCCCGTGCGCGATCGCGAGGTACCGCCGGTGCATCGCGCGCACCCGGAGCTGCTGCCCCAGGTGCTTCTTCGCCGCAAACGTCCGCGCGAAGACGATCAGCCCGCTCGTGCCCTTGTCGAGCCGCTGCACCACGCCGAGCGGCGCGCGCCCGCGCATCCGGTCGCGGCGCGCGAGCACGTCGCGCACGAGCGCGTCCAGCGCGGACGCCTGCTCGGCCGGCGTCTCGTCGCCGAAGGGCACGGTGCTCACGCCGGCCGGCTTGTTCACGACGACCACGCTCGCGTCCGCGTAGACGACCAGATCGCCCTCGATCTGCCTGCGCCTCACCGTCTCCGGCCGCGGCGCGCTCAGCCGCACCTCGATCGGCTCCCCCGCCAGCACCGCGCGCCGCGCGCTCGTCGCCCGCGCGCCCCCCACGAGCACCTTGCCCGTCTCGATGAGGCGGCGCGCGTCAGCCCAGGACACCCCGGTGAGCCGGCGAAGCGCGCCGTCGAGGGGCCGCCCCTCGAGCTCGGCGGGCACGACCCACGCCCCGTCGCGGGGCGTCGAGGCCCCGGGAGGGCCGAGGGGTGGGTCGAGTGCGGCGGCGCGGCGCAGAGACATATTTCGAGGCTTTTTTTCGGCCCGATCGCGCGGCGCGATGCACCGTCGCGGAACGAACCGCGGGCGAAATCAACCGCGATGTTGACACATCGCGCGACCGGGGCCGAAGATAACGAGCGCCGCCCACGTTGTCTGGCCCCCACTGAGAGGAGACCCGTTCGTGCCCAGCACCGTTCTCGCCGTCGACGACAGCGTGACCATGCGCAAAGTGCTCGAGATCACTTTCGCCGGTCCGGAGTTCCGCATCGTGACGGCGAGCAGCCCCGACGCCGCGCTGCAGAAGCTCAAGAGCGACAAGCCCGACGTCGTGATCGCCGACATCTCGCTCGAGCCCAGGAACGGCTACGAGCTCTGCAAGGCGATCAAGCAGGCTGCTCCGGGGACCGCGGTCCTCATCCTCTCGTCGAAGCAGAACCCGTTCGACGCCGCGAAGGGCGGCGCCGCGCAGGCCGACGACCACATGGACAAGCCCTTCGACACGCAGCAGATGATCGACAAGGTCAAGAAGCTGCTGACGTCGCGCCCCGAGGTCAAGGCGGCTGCCGCCGTCGCGCCGGCCCCGGTCGCGGCCACGCCCGCCCCGGCCGCGGCGGCGTCCCCCGCGG
>CAYQYG010000016.1:0-34797 GCA_964421485.1 uncultured Polyangiaceae bacterium
CGGCGCAGGCGCCGCCCTGGCGGCCGCGGACGCGATCGCGCGCGCGGACCGCATCGAGCGGGCGCGGCGCGCGCTCGTCGAATCGGCGCGCGCAGACCTCGCGGCCGGCCGCCTCCAGCTCGGGCGGTTCCTGCTGCGCGCCAACCATATCGACGCCGAGGAGCTCGGCGAGCCGTTCGACGGCGGCGCGGCCGAGGCGCGCTATGAAGAGCGGCTGCGCGCCCTGCGCGAGGCGCTCCGCGCGGACGATCTGCGCGCCGCGGTGCCTGCGGTCTTCGGGGATCTCCGCTATCACGGTCAGCCCGGCGGGCTCATGGCCAGCGCGCTGCTCGAGGGCGGCGGCTCCTGCGAGCAGGTGGCGCAGCTCGTCGCCGCCGCCGCGTTCGACGCCGGCCAGGCCCGCGCGATCGCGCTGCGGTTCTACGGCGGCGTGATGTCCGACGGCGCCACGCACGTCACCCCGATCGCCGCGCTCGCGGGCGACGAATACGATCTCATGAGCGGCCGCCCGGCCATCCGGAAGGGCGTCCGCCTCCCGGCCGAGGAGCTCGTCGAGGTCTACGCGCGCGCCCACGGCCTCGCCCCGCGCGTGGCGCGCGCGGAGCCCGCGGATGGATCGAGCGCCGGCGGCGGTGCAGATTCAAATGGCGGCAACGGCGCCGGCGCGAGCGCCGCGCTCTCCGGCCCCGCCTTGCCGACGCTGAGCGCCGGGTTCCCGCCCAACGACGATCGCTATCCGGGCGCGCTCCCGCTCTATGCCGCGCGCGCCGTCCAGGACCCGGCCGATTCACCCGACGAGCCGGCCGAGCCGGCCGACGACGCGCAGCTCGCGCGTGATTGCGCCTATTTCCTGCGCATGGCCGTGCTCGATCCTCCGGCGATCGAGATCGAGCCACCGGCCGGCGGAGGGGCGTTCTCCATCGAGCCCGCGCGCGTGCCCGCGCCGGCGCGCCTGGAGCGCGAGGCCGCGCTGCTCCGGGCCGCGGACGGCCTCACCCGATCCGGCGACGCCGCCGACCGCCTCATGGCCTGGGCCTGCCTCGCCGCCCTCGGCGACGCCGCCGCCGTCGACCTCACGCTGGCCGGCGAGCGCCGCCTCGCCGCCGCCGCCGTCGAGGTGCACCGCCGCGCCCGCGACGAGGGGAAGCGCGCGCTCGCGTCAATGGCATGGTCGACCGACGCGGGCGCCGGCGTCGCCCGCCGCCTCTCGGAGGAGTATGGCGGCCGCACCTGGCTCCTGCTCGCCCTGGAGGGCGGCGAGGCCGCGCTCGAAGAGCTCGTCCAGCGCGCCCCGCGGGACGACTGGGGCCGGGTCAGCGCCCTGACCGCGCTGGTCCTCCGCCCAGCGTCCCGGCCCCGCGCGCTCGCCGTCGTCGAACGCCTCCCCCCGCGGGATCAGATCGACGTCATGCACGAGCTCTTCCACGCCCACGATCACATGCGTCCATGGGGATCCAATGTGGACCTGCGCGACGCGCCGGCGCCGCCGGAAGCGGGCGCCGCGTTCCTGCGCGTCTATCGCGTCTTCCGCGGCCTCGCCTGGCGCCTCTGGGAGGGCCAGCGCGATCTGCCCGAGATCCTCGACGCATTGCACCGAGAATCCGCCGCCGCCGCGATCGACCCCCTCTGGGAGGCCGCCCTGCTCGAATACTGCGCCCACAACGCGCTCGCCCTCCACGCCCAGCGCCCCACCGGCCTGGAGGTCACCCGCGCCCTGCGCGAGGCGGCGGCGCGCAATGGCCACCCCTCCCTCGACGGCCTCCGGCGCAAGCTCGAATACATCCTCTCCCGCTCCCGCCTCGACCAGCGGATCCTCGCCGACGCCGAGCGCCTCCGGTAGTGGGATCGTGACCATTCATCGCCCGGATGTCCCTCGTCCGCACGAGGGAGAGGAGAAGAGAGGGTTCACAGGGAGGCGGGGAGGCCAGAGATCAAAAATCAGATAATCATCTCCTGGCACCGGAGGCGGCGGCGGACCCGCATGGCGAGGCGGGCCGCCGATCTCTTGCGCTGGATGAGGACTCCTGCCCGCGGCGGCGGTCCGCTCGACAAGGCGCGCTTCATCGCCCGCTACCTGAGGGCCCTGGCCGACCAGGCCGGGGATCCCGGGAGCGCGGCGCTCAGGGAGCACGCGCTCCCTCCCGGCCGCGTGCCGCCTTCGCGCGGAGAATGGTGCTACCAGGGCGGCGACCGGCCGTTCCTCCGGCGGATCGCCTGGGGCATCGATTCGAAGAGCCCCTGGAAGTCCTTCGCCGACGTCTTCTGGGACGACGGGACGCAGGAGGTCCTCAGAGCCCCTCCGGGCTGCGCGGGAACGGTGGTGTTCACGAACAGGCGCCTCCCCTACCACAGGCTGCACGCCCCGCCGTCGCAGCTGCTCCTGCGGCTCGCCTGACGGACACGCGCCCGAGCCCCTGTCGCGCGGCGCCTCGGACGTGCATGCTGTCGCCCTGAAGGAGCTCCAATCATCAGGGCGCTGCTCGACCTGAGACTGGTCTCGGCAGTCGACCTGAATCAGGTCAAGATGTGCGCAAAACTTGCTCGCCTTCCGGCGCACGATGGCATCCTGAGCTCGCCGAACGGTGGATGGCGAGACGGATCCCGGATCCCCCGGGCCGGTCCGTCGCCGTTCCGGCGAGGAGAGAGGAAACATGCGAGCTCGTGATCTCATCTGCGCTCCGGCGCTCATTGCTCTCGTGATCAGCGGCTTCGTCCCGGCGTGCGCGGCGCCTGTCGACGACACGGATGCCATCGACGATCCGGAGGCCGTCAAGGAGGCCGAACAGCCGATCATCATCGACGACGACTGCCCTCCTTATGCCGATCCGTGCGACTGCGCCTTTGAGGGCACCCCCATGTGCGCCGATCCGGACGGCGACGGGATACCGACCATGGACGACAACTGTCCATACGTCAGCAACCCCAATCAGGCGAACTGCGACAACGACGGAGCAGGCGACGTCTGCGACAGTCTGGATGGCACGCAGACGAAGACGCAGTACTCGGTCTACGAGGGCGTGAGCCATTACCAGTACGACGGCTGGTGCTACCTGAACTACGCCACGTATTACAGAGCCTATGGGAAGTACCATGACTTCGAGCAGGTCACGACGACGTATTGCGCGGGGCCGCAAGCCGGTCAGACGGTGACGACGACGAACGATCTGGGCTACACCTACTCATTCCTGTGCTACCAGTACGCGCACTCGTGCCCGACCCCGAACATGGGGTATGTTCCGACGCCGTGGTGTGGCTGAGCTCGTGATGGGCCTGTGCCCGCAGGCGGACCGTGGTCATCACACGATGATGCACGAATCGAATCAGAGTGGCGGATAGGAGATCCGATCGGGCAGCGCCCCCGCCGGCGCACCGTCGGCCATCTCGCTTCGCGTGACCGAGCCCTGGCTTTCTGCTCCCCGTCCCGCTATCCTCGCGCGATGCCCCGCCGCGCCCGCCCCCTCGCGCTCCTCGCCGCCTCTGTCCTCGCGGCCGCCTGCGGCGGCGATGACGCCCCCGTGCCCGCCGCGCCGCCCGCGGATCCGCCCTACGTCCCCCCGCCCGAATCGTGCGACGCCCCCGACCTCGACGATCTCGCGGCCTTTCCGCATTGCAACACGGGCAGCGGCGTCTTCGGCACCTGGATCGTCGACGACCTCGGCCTCCCGGCCTACGAGTATGGGCTCGACCAGAACGCCGACCCCCGCGCCGCGTGGTTCAACACGGAGGGGCTCGATCGCCGGGAGCACTGGGCCGCGTTCGGCAATTCCCGCGTCAACGCGATGTCCTTCAATGACGGCTACATCGAGCTCACGACGCAGGATCGCGGCGAGACCTACGTCAACAAATTCGACGCCTCCCAGGGCAACTACGCCGGCGGCTTCAGCTATCTCGACGACGGCGCAGCCGCCTGGTCGACCGCGTACAGGTGGCGCCCGGCCGGCTCGAGGACGACGCGCCGCTTCGGCATGGGCTACGCCGAGGCGTCGATGGAGCACCGCGGCGTCCGCGTCCTCCGCCGCACCTTCGCCCCCGCCGGCGACGCGCCGCTCGTGATCGACGAGGTCACGATCGAGAACCTCTCGAATGACTTCAGGTCGCTTCGCCATTACGAGGTCTGGGACGTCGCCCGCCGCCCCGTCGAGATCAACTGGGTCGTCTCCGGCCTGCCCTTCACGACCGTCCCCGCCGAGGCCCGGAAGCAGCGCGACGACCGCAATGCCCTCTTCGACGAGGAGGTCCGGTGGGACCCGGCCGGATCCATCCTCGGCCTCCGCCGCACCCACGCCGCCGGCGTCGCGCCTCCGCCGCGGGAGGTCCCGGATCCCGTCGATTACTATCCCGGCGATCCATTCGTCGCGGCCCTCGTCGGCGAGGTCGCCGACGTCTACACCGATCAAGCCACGTTCTTCGGCGAAGGGGGCCCTGGAGCGCCGACCGCGGTCGCGTCCCGCGCCGCCGGCCACGGCCTCGCCGCCGGCGTCGTCGCCGAGCGCGCCCCGGCGGCCGGCCAGCCGCGCGCCTTGATCCTCCGCTCCGACCTCACCCTGGCGGCCGGCGAGGCGCGCACGCTCCGCTTCGCCTACGGCTATGCCCCCATGGGCGCAGCGTGGCCTATCGACGAGATCTACCGCGACCCCTCCCGCGATCTCCTGAGCGAGCAGGCCGCCGAGCTGAAGAAGCACCTCTTCCTGTTCGCCGAGGGCCGGAGCCCCGAGCTCCACCGCGAGATGGCCTGGCACACCTACCAGATGGAAGCGAGCGTGGGCTACCGCGAATACTGGGGCACCCACGTCGTCCCTCAAGGATCCGCCTATCTCTACCTCCACGGCGCCGACGGCGCCGCCCGCGACCTATCGCTCTTCGCGGTCCCGCTCGTCTACACGCATCCGTCGCTGGCCCGAGAAGAGCTGGCCCTGAACATGATGGTCACCCACGCGGCCGATCGCCGCATCTCCTACGCGTTCCAGGGCCACGGGATGCTCGACGACGCCCTCGGCATCCATTCGAAGCCCAGCGATCTCACCCTCTTCCTCCTCTGGTCGCTGTCCGAGTACATCGGCGCCACCGGCGACACGGCCTTCCTGGACGCCCCGATGCCCTTCTATCCCATCGAGGCCGACCCGGGCGCCACCGTCTGGGACCACGTCCACGACGCCGTCCGCCACCTCTTCGATGTCGTCGGCACCGGCGAGCACGGCCTCATTCGCGTCGGCACCGGCGACTGGTCCGACGGCATCGTCTTCGAGGCCCCCGATCGCGATCTGGCCATCGCGAGCGGCGAGAGCGTGCCCAACACGCAGATGGCCGTCGCCGTCCTCCCCCGCGTGGCCGACCTCGTGGAGCCCCGCGATGCCGCCCTCGCCGCCGAGATCCGCGCCCGCGTGGACGCCCTCCGCGCCGCGCTCGAGGCCGCATGGACCGGCTCTTTCTATGGCCGCGCCTATTTCGGCGACGGCGACCTCGCCTACGCTGGCACGATCCACCTCGAGGCCCAGGTCTGGCCCTTGATCGCCGACATCCCGACCCCCTCGGATCGCGCCGCCCTGATCGCCGAGATCCGCGCGCAGCTCGACGACCCGTCCCCGATGGGCGCCACCCTCCTCCCGGGCGGCCAGGTCTGGCCCGCGATATCGGCCCTGCTCACCTGGGGCTACGCCCGCACCGACCCCGATCTGGCCCTCGCCCATCTGGCCCGCAACACCATGGCGGCCCGCGCCGTGGCTTACCCCGAGGTCTGGTACGGCATCTGGAGCGGCCCCGACGGCGTGCTCGGCCCCGGCACCGATCGCCCCGGCGAGGCCTGGTACAGCCAGGTCACCCCCATGACCGATTTTCCCACGATGAACAACAACCAGCACGCGATGCCGATCCTGGCCGCCCTCCGCGCCGCCGGGATCGAGGCGACCGCCACCGGGCTCCGGCTCGATCCCCGGAGCTCGGCCCGCACGTTCTCCCTCTCCACCGAGCTCCTGGATCTATCCCAGCGCGGCTCCAGGCTCTCCGGCGCTTACCGCCCCACCGGCGCCGGCGCCCGCACGCTGGAAATCGTGGCGCCCCCTGGATCCACGATAGCCTCTGCCACCCAGGACGGCGCGCCGGTCGCCGTGCCCCCGGGCTCCACCTCGATCACCCTTCAGATCCCCCCCGCCGGCGCGTCGGCGTTCGAGGTCGAGATCACCCCATAGCTCGTCTCGCCTCGATCTCGATGAATTTCTCTCCGGCTCCGGGTGGTGGACGGTCACGAATTCTCTGATCTTTGCGTCGATCTCGGCTCTTCGAGATCGAGCGCTCGGGGCTGCACTTGCAGCCCGAATGGCGTTCACTAGGTTGCACCCGTGGGGGCCCTCGCGCCCTCGTCCGCGGGGAACGGCGCCGCCGCCCGGATCGGACAGGTGAGCCGCATGTGTTCCATCACCATCACGAGCGTCCAGGGAACCGAATCGGGCGGTCTGCTCACGTCGATCCGTGTCGAGGGGACGTTCACCGATTGCAACGAGATCCGCGTGACGATCACCTGCGGCGGAGCGTTGGTGTTCAAGTGGGCGACGCTCGACTTCGCGGCGGGCACGTGGTTCGCGGAGCTCGTGGCCGCGGAAGCGGAGATGGCCGGTTGCAAGTGCGATGAGCTGATCCACATCTTCGCCCATTGCCCCGGCGTGCCCGGCTGCAGTGACGTCCTCACCACGGTGCTGCCATGCGAGGAGCCGGAGTGCCCCACCATCAGCTGGGGCCCGTTCACCCTGGGTGACTGCAATCCGGATGGGACGACGACCGTCACCGTGGGGGCGTCGCTGACGTCTCCGGACAGCTACACCGCCGAGCTCTGGGACTCGACCGGAGTGATGCTCGACTCGGTCTCGGGGTCGGGCGCTCTGAGCCTGACGGGATCGGGCGACTACAGCGGCTCGGTCACCTTCACGGTCGTGGTGACCGCCCCGCCCGAGTGCCCGGGCGACGCGATCTCCTTGAACCTCCCGGCGTGCGCCGCCTGTCCGAACGTCGCGTTCGACGACGAGGTGGGTCCGTGCGACGAGGAGGGGAACCGAGCCGTCACGATCACCGCGGAGCTGGACTCGGCGGACCCGTACACCGCGGAGCTCCACGACGCGGGCGGGGCGGTGCTGGACACCGTCACGGGCCCGGGCGTGCAGATCCTGTCCCACTCGGGCAGCTATCCCGGCGGCAGCTCGCAGACGTTCAGGGTGGTCGTCACGGATCCCGCATTGTGCGGCTATTCGGAGATCACGGTCGACGTGCCCTCGTGCGGCTGCCCCGACGTGGAGTTTGACCCGGCCGACGTGGGGGCGTGCGACAGCGGCGGGAACCGCGCGGTCGCCGTGACCGCCCACCTGGCGGCTCCGCAGGCATTCGCCGCGGAGCTGCGCGACGGCAGCGGGGCGGTGCTCGATGCGGTCGCCGGCTCGGGGGCGCAGACCCTCTCGCACTCCGGCACCTATCCTGCCGGGAGCACGCAGACCTTCACCGTCGTCGTCACGGATCCCGCGGGCTGCGAGGGCGGGACCCTGACGGTGAGCGTGCCCGCGTGCGACGGCGGCGGGGACGGCGGGGACGGCGGAGACGGGGGCCTCGGTTGCGGGATCCTGCGGGTCGTCATCGCGATCGCCGCCGCGGTGGGCCTGGTCGCCGCGCTGCTCGCGCTGTGCGTGCCCGCGGCGGCGTTCGCGCTGGGCATCATCGCCGGAGCGCTGGCGCTCGGGGCGCTCATCGCCGGGATCGTCTATGCCCTGTTCTGCCCGGACAAGCCGTGCGCGTGGGCTCTGCTCGTATCGGGGCAGGCGCTCCTCGGCGCCGGCGTCGCGGCGATACTGTTCTCCGCCTGCTGCGCGTGGGTCTTCTGGGCGGGGCTGGGCCTCGTCCTGGCCGGGCTTTCGGCGCTGCTCGCGTGGAGGGCCTACTGCGACGAGAGCTGGTGCCGGCTCGCCAAGGAGGTGACGTACGTCATCGGCGGCATCGTCCTGCCCATCATCGGGATCCTCGTCGGTATCCCGCTGATCTCGGCGTGCGTCAGCGCGATCGCGCTGGGCGTCATCAGCGCGATCTTCGGGCCCATCGCCGCCTATGCCGCTGCGTGCAGCTGACGTGATCCGCCGGCCGATCGCCCCGGTGCGGCGTCACTTCACGTAGGCCGGCCCCTGTCCATTCCGCAGGTTGTTCCCGCGCCCGGTGGGCCAGGGCATGCAGTTGTCCTCCGACCCCGGCACGGTGAACACGTCCACCCCGTGGTCGAACGTCAACACGGCGATCTCCAGCGTCCCGTCGCCGTCCAGATCCCCCACGGTCGGCGCCGCCGGCACGCCGATTCCATTACCATTCTCTCCCTGCCCGGGCAGCACCACGTCGTGCAAGAGCTCCCCGGTGTTTGCCAGGATCACGAGGTGCCCCCCGTCCGGCTCCAGCGAGTACGTCCCGAAGATCACCTCCGGCTTCCCGTCGCCGTTCAGGTCCGCCACGACCGGCTCCGACGAGAACGTCTTCGGCGCCCCGTGGGTCACGTCGTAGCGCCAGAGCGTCTGCCCGTCCGGCGAGAAGCAGTAGACGAACCCGTCGTTCAGCGAGACCACCACCTCCGGCCGCGCGTCCCCCACCACGTTCGCGATGGCCGGCGCGGGGATCCCGCTCGGCGGATACCAGTCCCCATCCGGCCGCACCGCCGGCTTGTCGCTCGACGGCAGCGCCTCGAAGCCTGGCAGCCGCATCGCCGCCCGCTCCCCGTCGCCGTAGTTCCCCTCCAGCACCATGAGCAGGTACGCCTGCGTCTCGTACGGCTCGTTCCGCTCCCCGTTCGGGAAGCCCAGGACCTCGTTCTTCCCGTCCCCGTTCACGTCGGCCACGCTCGGCGGCGACGCCGTCCATTGCAGCCACATCTGCGTCGACGGCCCCGGCCAGTCCCCCTGGTGCAGGTGGTAGTGCTGCTCCTCCACCGCGGGATCCGCGTAGCGGATGAACTGGCCCCAGCCGAGCCGCATCCCGTCGTACTCGTTCGCGCGGTTCGTGAAGTAGCTCGACGCGAGCAGCGACGTCCCGTCGTGGTTGAACGCGTTGATATGGTGGTTGTCGTAGGTCACCAGGATCTCGAGCTCCGGATCGTCGTCGATGTTCCCGATCCCCACGTTCTCGCCGTAGCAGCCGTAGCCGTGGTTGCCCTGTCCATTGAAGTCCGCGTCGTTGCCGGGCCCTGTCTCCGTGTTGTACCGCGGCCACGCCGCGAACCCCGAGGCGCTCGCGGGCTGATAGATCGAGCCGTCGGCGCCGAACACGAAGACCTGCGCGCCCGTGTCCGACGTGTTCGTCGTCGTGAAGACCGTCTCGATCCTCCCGTCGCCGTCGAGGTCGGCGGCCGCGAGGCCGCGTGTCTCCGGGCAATCGCCGCCGCTGCACGTCGACGCCCCCGCCCAGCCGGGCTTCAGGGAGAAGCCGCCGGAGGTCCATTCATAGGCCGCGGCCGTCCCGTCGCTCCCGCCGACCACGAGGTCGGTCGCGCCGTCGCCGTCGAGATCGGCGACGGGGGCCGGGGGATAGATCCGGCCGCTCGTCGCGCCCCCCTCGTCGACGTGTGAGAGCAGCTCGCCGGTCGGCGAGTAGACGTCGATGCTGTAGCTCGGCACGACGAGGGCGCGGGTCGTCGTCGCGCCGTCGGAGAGGTCCACGATCGCGGGCGACGAGAACCAGCCCGTGTCGGAGTCGAGGTTCATCAGGAACGCGGGCTCGGCGACCGCGGCCGCGCCGGCGCCCTTGGCGCACGCGGGCGTCTCCTCCACGCCGCCGTCCTCGAGCACGGTGCCGCCGTCGCGATCCGATCCGGCGCCGCCGCCGTTCGAATCGTCGGAGGAGCAGGCGTAGGGAGCCCCGGCGAGCGCGAGGAGGGCGGCGAAGGGAAGCAAGGTGCGGGTGCGCATGCCCCGAGGATCGAGCAGATCCGCGCGGCCCGCAAGAGCTGGAAAAATGGGGCGCGCCTGCACGGCGGCGCGGCCGTTCGATGTTCCTTCAGGGCACCGGCGCGCTCGCGGCATTCTGCGGGTCCGACGGATCCAGCACGACGAAATCGGCCGTGTTGCTGTCGGTATCTGTCCCGTTACCGAGCGCCCCGCCCGGCAGCCGCTCGAGGCTCTTGCTCACGTTCGCCGCCCCCGTCGCGCTCATGACCGGGGGCCCCTCGCACGTGAAGCCCACGCCGCTCTGGAAATCGGCCAGCGTGGATGCATTGTAATAAAAGCAGATCGCGTCGATGACGTCGGTCGTGTGCACGAGCCGGACGCTCGATGCATCGGCGAGGCCGGAGCTCAGCGCCGCGTCCCCCGTCACCGCGCCCGAGTACGCCGACCCGGTGATCAGGAAATGCCCGTGCGGCGCGAGCGTCAAGCCGGCCCCGGTCCACCGCGTCGTGTAATTGGCCGCCGTCGAGCCGCGCGCCTCGATCTTCCATTGATTGTCGAGCACCACCGGCGCGCTCGTCGGGTTGTAGATCTCGACGAAATCGTCGCTCGCCCCTGCGGGCCCGCGGCTCCGGATCTCGCTGATCACCACCCGGTACTGGCATGTCCCAGCGACGCCGCACTTCCCGCTCGCGCAGTCGGACGCCGCCGTGCAGAGCTGCCCGATGCCGCACGGCCCGCAGTCCGGCCCGCCGCAGTCGACGTCGGTCTCGGCGTTGTTCTGCTGCGTGTCGGTGCACGTCGCCGCGCACGTGCTGCCCGAGCAGAGCCCGCCGATGCAATCCCCGTCCGCCCCGCAGCCGAGCCCGGTCGCGCAGGGCCCGCAGTCGAACCCGCCGCAATCGACGTCGGTCTCGCTGCCGTTCTGCACCGTGTCGTCGCAAGCCGGCGCCGCGCAGGTGAAGCCCGCCGTGCACACGAGGCTCGCGCAGTCCGCCCCCGTCGTGCACTCCACGCAGTCCCCCGCCGCATTGCAATGGGCCCCGCCGCCCTGCGTGCACGCCGTCCCGACCGACACCGCCGTGTGCACCGGCGCCCCCGCCGAGCACGTATCCACCGTGCACTCCTTGCCGTCGTCGGGCAGGTCCAGATCATCCGGCGCCGACGTGATCCCGCCCGACCCATCACATTGCGCCACCTGGCAATCCCCCGCGACCTGCTGCGACAGCGCCGTCCCCTCCGGCGCATCATCCGCCCCGCAAGCGCCCGCGGCGCACGTCCGCGTATGGCACTCGGTATCCGCCCCGGGACAGTCCGCGGCCGTCACACACTCGGCCTGTCCCCCCGTGCCCCCGCCCCCCGTCGACCCCGCGCCCCCGCCCCCGTTCGCCCCCCTCCCCGCGCCCCCGCCCCCGGTCGCCCCCGCCCCCCCACCAGCGACGAGGTCCTCGCCGTACACCGAGCACCCCGCCGCGATCGCCAAGAGGGCCGCCCCGCACACGCCCGAGATCGTCGATATCTTCACGTCCCCAGCCTACACCGAAATGGCGCATTCCGGTCGATCCCGAAATCCCCTCTCACCCGGCAGGAGGTCGAGGGGCCCGAGGAGGGGCCCCCCCAGACTGGGCAGATCCCCCCGAGCGAGCCCGAGCGACCCGGGATTCCGCGGGCGCATCGGAACGATAGCCCCGACTCCTCCGCCGCGTAGGGGGGGAGGGTCCCGGTCTGGGGGGGGCCCCTCCTCGGGCCCCTCGACCGTCGTCGAAGCCCGGCTCAACGCCGCGCTACGCGCCAGCCCTCAGCGCCCCGCCCCCTTCGGATCGTACCCCAGGCTGCTCCCGAGCCACCGCTCCGCCTCCTCCAAGCTCATCCCCTTGCGCCCCGCGTAATCCGCGACCTGATCCTTCCCGATCCTCCCCACGTTGAAATACCGCGCCTCGGGATGCGCCAGGTACAGCCCGCTCACGCTCGCCGCCGGCGTCATCGCGAAGTGCTCCGTCAGATCCATCCCGATCCCCCGCGCCCCCAGCAGATCGAACAGCGCCCCCTTCGCCGTGTGATCCGGGCACGCCGGATACCCGAACGCCGGCCGGATCCCCCGGTACCTCTCGGCGATCAGCTCCTCGTTCGTGAGCCGCTCCCCCTCCCCGTACCCCCACTCGCGCCTCGCCCGCTCGTGGAGCAGCTCCGCGAACGCCTCCGCCAGCCGATCTGCCAGCGCCTTCGCGATGATCGCGTGGAAATCATCGTGCTGCCCCTCGAGCTCCTTCACCAGCGCATCGAGCCCGATCCCTGCCGTCACCGCGAACGCCCCCACGTGATCTCGCACCCCGCTCTCCCGCGGCGCGACAAAATCCGACAGTGACAGGCAGGCCCCTGGAGCGGCCTTCTCCTGCTGTTGCCGCAGCATCGGGAACCGCAGGAGCACCTCGGCCCGCGCCTCGTCCTGGTAGAGCACGATGTCGTTCCTCTCGCCGCTCGCCGGCCAGAACCCGTACACCCCGCGCGCCTGCAGCAGCTTCTCGTCGACGATCCTGCGCAAGAGCTTCTGCGCGTGCTCGTACAGATCCCGCGCCGCCGCCCCCTGCTCCGGGTGCTCCAGGATCTGGGGGAACTTCCCGCGCAGCTCCCAGGCCGTGAAGAAGAACGTCCAGTCGATGTAGCGCGTCAGCTCCTCGAGCGGCTGGTCCTCGATCACCCGCCGCCCGGTGAACGCCGGCTCCGGCGCGTCCTCGGCCCGCCACTCGATCCGGAGCCGCCGCTCCTCGGCCGCCGCGAAGGGCAGGAGCGGCTTCGCCCGCTTCTGACCGTAGAGGTCGCGGAGCCGCGCCTGCTCCTCCCGGTTCTTCGCGTCGAGCGCCGCCCGCTGCGCCGGATCCAGCAGCGCCGACACCACGCCCACCGCGCGCGACGCGTCGAGCACGTGCACCGTCTCGGCCCCGTACTCGGGCGCGATCTTCACGGCCGTGTGCTGCCGGCTCGTCGTCGCCCCGCCGATCAGGAGCGGCAGCTTCATCCCTCGCCGCTCCATCTCCCGCGCCGCGCCCACCATCTCGTCGAGCGACGGCGTGATCAGCCCTGACAGCCCGATCGCGTCCACGCCTCGCTCCACCGCCTCCTTCAGGATCCTCTCGGTCGGCACCATCACCCCGAGGTCGATCACCTCGTAGTTGTTGCAGCCGAGCACCACGCCCACGATGTTCTTGCCGATGTCGTGCACGTCGCCCTTCACGGTCGCGAGCAGCACCTTGCCCTGCGCCTTCGCCCCGCCGGACGCCTCGCGCTCCGCCTCCATGAACGGCAGGAGATAGGCCACGGCCCGCTTCATCGCGCGCGCGCTCTTCACGACCTGCGGCAGGAACATCTTCCCTGCGCCGAACAGATCGCCGACCACCCTCATCCCGTCCATCAGCGGCCCCTCGATGATCGAGATCGGCCGCCCGTACTTCTGGCGCGCCTCCTCGACGTCGGCCTCGATGAAATCGACCACGCCCTGCACCAGCGCGTGCGACAGCCGCGCCTCCACGGGCGCGTCCCGCCAGCCGAGATCGAGCTCCTTCTTCTTCCCCTTGCCCTTCACCTGCTCGGCGATCTCCACCAGCCGCTCGGTCGCGTCGGGGCGCCGGTTCCAGATCACGTCCTCCACCCGCTCGAGCAGCTCCTTCGGGATCTCCTCGTAGACCGCGAGCTGCCCCGCGTTCACGATGCCCATGTCCATGCCCGCGCGGATCGCGTGGTAGAGGAACGCCGAGTGCATCGCCTCGCGGACCACGTTGTTCCCGCGGAACGAGAACGACAGGTTGGACACGCCGCCGCTCACCTTCGCGCCCGGGCACGTCGCCTTGATGATCCGCGTCGCCTCGATGAAGCTCTTCGCGAAGTCCGCGTGCTCCTCGATCCCGGTCGCGATCGCGAGGATGTTCGGATCGAAGATGATGTCCTCGGGCGCGAAGCCGGCCTCCTCGGTCAGGAGCTTGTAGGCGCGCTGGCAGATCGAGACCTTCCGCTCCACCGTCTCCGCCTGGCCGACCTCGTCGAAGGCCATCACCACGACGCCCGCGCCGAAGCGCCGCACGACGCGCGCCTTCCTCAGGAAGTCCTCGGGGCCCTCCTTCAGGCTGATCGAGTTCACGATCGCCTTGCCCTGCACGCACCGGAGACCCGCCTCGATGACCGACCATTTCGAGCTGTCGATCATGATCGGGACGCGCGCGATCTCCGGCTCGGTGGCGACGAGGTTCAGGAACGTCGTCATCGCCGCCTCGGAGTCGAGCATGCCCTCGTCCATGTTGACGTCGATGACGTTCGCCCCGCTGCGCACCTGATCGAGCGCGACCTCGAGCGCGGTCGTGAAGTCTCCCTTCTTGATGAGCTCCATGAACCGCGCCGAGCCGGTCACGTTCGTGCGCTCGCCGATCATCAGGAAGTTCGTGTCCGGCCGGATCGTGAGGACCTCGAGCCCGCTGAACCGGGCCATGTGATCCGCCGCCGGCGGGCGCCGCGGGGGCAGCCCCTCGATCGCCCGCACGAGCGCGCGGATGTGGTCAGGCGTCGTGCCGCAGCAGCCGCCGAGCACGTTGACGAGGCCCGCCTCGGCGAGCTCGCGCAGGAGGCCCGCCGTCGTCTCCGGCAGCTCGTCGTACTCGCCGAACGCGTTCGGCAGCCCGGCGTTCGGGTAGCAGCTCACCTTGACGGGCGCGATGCGCGCGAGCTCCGCCACGTACGGGCGCATCTCCGCGGCGCCGAGCGCGCAGTTCACCCCCACGGTCACCGGCCGCGCGTGCTCCACGCTGGTCCAGAACGCGTCGATCGTCTGCCCCGAGAGCGTCCGCCCGCTCTTGTCGGTGATCGTCGCGCTGAGCATGATCGGCAGCCGCCGGCCCTTCTCGGCGAAGACCTCTTCCATGGCCACGATCGCGGCCTTGATGTTCAGCGTGTCGAACGCCGTCTCCGCGAGCAGGATGTCGCAGCCACCGTCGATGAGCCCGCGCACCTGCTCCGCGTAGGCCCGCCGCACCTCGTCGAACGTGACCGACCGGAGCGCCGGGTCGTTCACGTCCGGAGACAGCGAGAGCGACCTGTTCAGCGGCCCGATCGACCCCGCGACGAACCGCGGCCGGGAGGGCGTCCGCGCGGTCCACGCCGCCGCCGCCTCCCGCGCGATCTCCGCCGCGCGCAGGTTGATCTCGTACACGACCGGCTCCATCCGGTAGTCCGCCTGCGCGACCGCCGTGGCCGCGAACGTGTTCGTCTCGATGATGTCCGCGCCGGCCTCGAGGTACGCGTCGTGGACCCCGCGCACCACGTCGGGCCGCGTGAGGCTGAGCAGGTCGCAGTCGCCCTTGAGCTCGAGCGGGTGATCGCGGAACCGCTCGCCCCGGTAGTCCGCCTCGGTGAGGCCCGCGCGCTGGATCATCGTCCCCATGGCCCCGTCGAGGCAGAGGATGCGGGTCTCGAGGAGCTCGTTCAGCAGGGCGATGCGGGAGCCTTCGGTCATGGCTGATGTCTCTCTCCGTCCTGGGTAGGTCGCGCGGCGCGCGGCCCGCCACCCCCGAGCCTGGATCGGTGGGGTCGATCGTGTGGTGAGCGCCCCCCGCGGCGGCGTCAAGCACGCAGATCCTGCGGTCAGGCTCGCGGCGTGGCCGCCGAGCCGTCCCGAGGGGAGCGCGCGAGGCTGGCGAAAACGGCCGGGGATGCGTATCCTGCGGTGAGTCCGCGGAGCGCATGCGGCGGCCTGGCTCACCGCCTGGCCTCCGGGGCACAGGTCGCCTGGAGGCGGTGTGTGCCCCCCCGCCGGTCGTTCGAGCGAGGCGCTCCACGGAAAGTCACGCAGAGGAGGAATCTGAGATGATCTCGATCACGCAAAGAGCAGCCGAGAAGGTGCTGGAAATCGCCGGCGCAGAGGACCTGGTCGGGCAAGGGCTGCGGCTGCGTGTCGTGGGCGGCGGCTGCGCGGGGTTCTCGTACGATCTGTACTTCGAGGACAAGCCGACGGAGCTCGACGAGGAGTTCGAGGACAAGGGCGTGAAGCTGTACGTCGATCCGCTGAGCTATCAGTACCTCGAAGGGACCGAGATCGACTACGTGGAGGGCCTGCACGGCTCGGGGTTCAAGTTCAACAACCCCGGCGTGAAGAGCACCTGCGGCTGCGGGTCGTCCTTCTCCGTCTGATCTTCCTCCGGCGCCCTCCGGCCCGGACCACGTCCACAGTCCGTCGTTTCCGCGCCGGCGCCGCTCGCCGGATCTGCCAGGGCCGCCAGCCGGTCCATTGACCTTCGAACCTCCACGTTCGCGGGGTTTGACAGCGCGCCCTGCGCCCCGGACCCAGGCCGGGTCCACGCACGAGAGCGCGCGCTGCCCGCGGCGCGTGCGCGCCTGCTTCGCGCCCATGGTGCACAACCTGCCCGCCCGGGGCGGCATGGTGGCTGCATTCTCGACCGAGCGGGACCTATCCATTCGGCAAGAAATCACAAAAACCAACGAGCCGCGCCGGCGCCGCCGCGCGGCCCGGACCAGAGCGGGGCGTCCTGCCCCGAAAGGGACGGGGGAGCCCGTGCAAACGTCTCGAGATCAGGCCAGCGCAATTTCCAGGTACATCACGCACGTGCGGCAGATCCCTGAGCTGTCGCGCGAGGAGGAGGGGGATCTCGCCCGGAGGTGGCGGGATCGCGGGGACCAGGACGCCGCGGCGCGGCTCGCGCTCGCGAACCTGAGGCACGTGGTATCGATCGCGATCAGCTACCGGCGCTACGGGATCCCTCTCGCCGACCTGATCGCCGAGGGGAACTTCGGGATCGTGCACGCGATCCGCAAGTATGACCCGGAGCGCGGCAATCGCTTCGTCACGTACGCCGCGTACTGGATCCGGGCGTACATCCTGAACCACGTGATCCACTCCTGGAGCCTCGTCGGCGTGGGCTCCGGGCCGCTGCGCTCGAAGATGTTCTTCCGGCTGCGCCGCGAGCGGGCCCGCATCGCGGGGCTGGTGGGCGAGGGCGAGGAGGGCGACCGGATGCTCGCCGAGAAGTTCGGCGCGCCCGCCGAGAAGGTCCTGGACATGGCGCGGCGGCTGGAGGCCCGCGACGTGTCGCTCGACACGAAGGTGTTCGAGGACGGGGCGCGGTCTCTGGTCGACACGCTGGTCTCGGAGGATCAGGATCAGGAGGAGCGCTTCTCCCGGGCGGAGGAGGGCGCGCTCCTGCGCGAGCAATTGACGCAGGCCGTGGAGAACCTCGACCCGCGGGAGCGCTACATCGTGGAGGCCCGGATGATGGCCGACCCCGAGGAGGAGCTGTCGCTGGCCGAGATCGGGCGCAGGCTCGGCGTCTCGCGCGAGCGGGCGCGGCAGCTCGAGGCGCGGGCGAAGAAGAAGCTGCGGGACCGGCTCCAGCCGCTCGCGGCGTAGTCGAAATGGGAAAAGCACGAGGCCCCGCCATTGCTGGCGAGGCCTCGCGGTCGCAGGGGGCGTAAGCCGAGTTCTGTTGCGCGCAATGGTCGCCCACGGCGCGCCGGCGATCATTCTTCTAGGGCGCGCGTCGCCGCGCGCCTCGAGCGGCCAACCCGGAGGCGTCGAGGCGGGCAGCCCCTGCCCGAGGCCTTTCGGCCACGGGCGCCTCCCTATGCGGCCTTGCTCCAGGTGGGGTTTGCCGTGCCACCCCTGTTACCAGGGGCGCGGTGGGCTCTTACCCCGCCGTTTCACCCTTGCCGCGCGGCTCGCCCGGGGGCTCGCGGCGCGGCGGTCTGTTCTCTGTGGCACTCTCCTCGAGATCGCTCTCACCGGGCGTTACCCGGCACCCTGCCCTGCGGAGCTCGGACTTTCCTCCCGCGGACGGGTCTCCCCGGCCGCCGGCGATCGCCTGCCCCGCTGCGACGCGGCAGAACATAGTCCACCTACTCCGCGTCCGCGAGGGGCTCCATGAGGGCCTCGATGCGGACCGCGCAGAACTTGAACTCGGGGATCTTGCCGAACGGGTCGATCGCGTCGGTCGTGAGCACGTTGGCCGCGGCCTCGCGGAAATGGAAGGGGATGAAGATGCTGCCCGGGGAGACGCGGCGGGAGCTGCGCGAGGGGAGCTCGATCCGGCCGCGGCGCGAGGCGACGGCGACGGGGGCGCCGGCCGGGATGCCCAGGCGATCGAGGTCGTCGGGGTGGATCTCGACGAAGGGGGCGGGGGAGATCGCGTCGAGCGCGTAGGAGCGGCGGGTCATCGTGCCCGTGTGCCAGTGCTCGAGCACTCGGCCGGTGCTGAGCACGAACGGGTACTCGTCGTCGGGCAGCTCGTGGGCGGGCGTGTGCTCGCAGGGGACCAGCTTGCCGCGGCGGGTGGGGGTCGGGAAGCCGTCGCCGAAGAGGATCCGGAGGCCGTCCTCGGCCCCGCGATCCGGCGCGGGCCAGAGGCGGCCCGTCTCGCCGAGCGCGGCGTAGTCGAGGTTCTCGTAGCTCGGGGCGAGCGAGACGAGCTCGGCGAAGATCTCCTCGACGGACGCGTAGCGCATCGGGTAGCCCATGCGGGTCGCGATCTCGCAGACGACCTCCCAGTCGAGGCGCGCCTCGCCCGGCGGGCGCAGGACCGGGCGGCCGATCTGCACGCGGCGATCCGTGTTCGTGTACGTGCCGAGCTTCTCCAGGTACGACGTCGCAGGCAGGATGACGTCGGCGAACTCGGCAGTTTCCGTCAGAAAGATGTCCTGCACCACGAGGAATTCGAGGTTCGAGAGGGCCTTGCGGACCTTGTTGACGTTCGGGTCCGAGAGGAACGGGTTCTCGCCGAGGCAGTACATGCCCTTGATGGTGCCCTCGAGCGCGCCCTTCGTGATCTCGGTGACCGTGAGGCCGGGGCGGGGATCGAGGGGCGTCCCCCAGGCCTGCTCGAAGCGGGCGCGCGCGGCGGGGTCGGTCACGCGCTGGTAGTCCGGGTACATCATGGGGATGAGGCCGGCGTCGCTCGCGCCCTGCACGTTGTTCTGGCCGCGCAGCGGGTGCAGGCCGGTGCCCGGGCGGCCGCAGTTGCCGGTGAGCAGGCAGAGCGCGATCAGGCAGCGGGCGTTGTCCGTGCCGTGGGTGTGCTGCGAGATGCCCATGCCCCAGAAGGTGATGGCCGCGCGCGCGGCGCCGTAGATGTGCGCCATCTCGACGAGCAGGTCCTCGCTCACGCCCGAGAGGGCCGCGGCGAGCTCGGGCGGGTAGCGGCGCACGGTCTCCTTGAGGGCCTCGAAGCCCTCGGTGTGATCGCGGACGTACCGCTCGTTGACGAGGCCGTCGCGGATGATGACGTGCATCACGCCGTTGTAGAACGCGACGTCGCTGCCCGGCCGGATGTGGGCGAAGCGATGGGCGTAGCGGGAGACGTCCGGGCGGCGCGGGTCGACGACGAGGATCTTCGTGCCGCGCGCGGCCGCGTTCTTGAAGAACGACGCGGCGACAGGGTGGTTCGAGGTCGTGTTGGTGCCGGTGAGAAGCGCGACGTCGCTCTGCTCGATGCCGGCGAAGGTGTTGGTGACGGCGCCCGAGCCGATGGTCTCGAGCAGCGCCGCGACCGACGAGGCGTGGCAGAGGCGCGTGCAATGGTCGACGTTGTTCGTGCCGAACGCCGCGCGGACGAGCTTCTGGAAGACGTACGCCTCCTCGATGGAGCACTTCGCCGAGCCGAAGCCCGCGAGCGCGCCCGGGCCGTGCGCGGCCTTGATCGCCGAGAGGCGCGACGCGACGAGCCCGAGCGCCTCGTCCCAGGAGGCCTCGCGGAACGCCGGCAGGACGTCCTCGTCACGGACGAGCGCGCCGGCCCGCCGGCGGCCCCCTTCGCCCGCGACGCTCCTGTGGACCTCGGGCGAGAGCGGTCCGCGCGGGTAGCGGTCCTCGCGGCGGATCAAGGGCTTCTTGAGGCGCTGCGGGTGCGTCGCGTAATCGAACCCGTAGCGGCCCTTCACGCAGAGCCGCTCGTGGTTCACGGGGCTCTCGCGGCCGTCGACGTAGGCGATCCGGTTCGCCGCCTCGTCGACGTGGTACGTCAGGCTGCACCCCACGCCGCAGTAGGGGCAGACGCTGTCCACCTGCTTGAGCCGCGCGCGCGGCGCGATCGGCGCGCTCACGGGCTTGTTGACGAGCGCGCCCGTCGGGCACACCGCCATGCACTCGCCGCACGAGACGCAGGTGCTCTCTCCCATCGGCGCGTCGAGATCGAAGGCGATCCGCGCCCTGTACCCCTTGCCCGTGCGCCCGATGACGTCGTTGTTCTGGATCTCGTCGCAGCCGCGCGCGCAGCGATCGCAGAGGATGCAGGCCTGGTGATCGACGGCGATGACCTTCGAGGAGGTGTCCTGCGGCCGGCCGCCGCCGCGCGGCAGGTCCCGGCCGAAGGCGTCGTAGCGGCGCGCGAGCGCGTGCAGCGCGCTGTCGCCGGTGGTGCTCTCCTTGGGGCAGACCTCGGGCTGCTCGCTCATCAGGAGGTCGACGAGCACGCGCCGCTGGCGCTCGACCTTCTCGGTCGCGGTCGAGACGCTCATGCCCTGCTCGCACGGCCGCACGCACGCCGCGGCGAGCACGCGCCCGCCCACGTCGACGACGCACATCCTGCACACGCCGACGGGCCGGAGCCGCGGGTCGTGGCAGAGCGCGGGGATGTCGATCCCCGCGCCGCGCGCGGCCTCCCAGATGGTCGTGCCCTCCGGCACGGTGACGCTCCGGCCGTCGATGGAGAGGGTGACGTGGCGCGCGGGCGCTCCCGCGGCGAGGGGCTGGCTGGGCGAGCTCACGGGCGCATCATCGCACAGAGGTCCAGCCAGGGATCAGCGCGACGTCGGGATCGAGAGGGGCCCGGGCTCCTCGCGCTGATCGATGTCGGCGATGATCCTGCCGTCCTGGAGCTCGATCTGGCGGGACGCCCGGGACGCGAAGGTCCGCTCGTGGGTCACCATGATGATGGTCATCCCGTGCTCGCGGACGAGCCGCTCGAAGGTCTCCATGACCACGTGCCCGTTCCGCGAGTCGAGGTTGCCCGTGGGCTCGTCGGCCAGGATGAGGCGCGGCTCGTTCGCCACGGCGCGGGCGATCGAGACCCGCTGCTGCTGGCCGCCCGAGAGCTGGCCCGGCCGCCGCTTCGCCAGATCGCCGAGCCCGAGCAGCTCGATCGCCGCCCGGCTCCGCTCCTCGGCCTCGGCGGACGAGCGGCGGCCGCGGCGGAGGATCGGGATCATCACGTTCTCCAGCACCGTGAACTCGGGCAGGAGGAAGTGGAACTGGAAGACGAAGCCGATCTTCTCGCTGCGGATCGCGGCGCGCCCGTCGTCGTCGAGCGCGCCCACGTCGATGCCGTCGAGCAGCACCTGCCCCGAGCTCGGCCGGTCGAGCGCGCCGAGCAGGTAGAGCAGCGTGCTCTTGCCCGAGCCGGAGAGCCCCGTGAGGCTGACGAACTCGCCCTCGCGCACGACGAAATCGATGTCGTGCAGGATGCGCGTCTTCACCGCGGTCCCGAGGTCCCGCACGAGCCTGCGCGTCTCGATCAGCACCTCCCCGTGCGGCGGCCAGGGCACCCTCGGCCCCCGCGCGTCGACCGCGTGGCTGCGCCTCGACGAAGCGGGCCCGCTCATCCGATCTGCCCCCGGAGCACGTCGACCGGCTCGACGCGTGACCCGCGCCAGGCCGGGATCAGGCTCGCCACGATCCCGACGAGCAGCGCGAAACCGAAGCCATAATAGTAGAAGCGCGGATCGTCGTGGACGAGGAACGTGTCGCTCTTCACGAGCCCCTCGGTCTTGGTCTTGAGGTGGCTCAGCGCGACGAGCATGTAGTGGCCGCCGATGTCGCCGATCGCCGCGCCGATCACGGCGATGAGCGCGCCCTGGAGCAGGAACGCGGACAGGATGTCGCTCCGGCGGAACCCCACGCTGCGGAGGATGGCGATGTCGCGCGTCTTCTGCAGCACGATCATGATCTGGATCGCGAGGATCCCGAAGCCGCCGACCGAGAGGATCGCGCCGACGACGAAGTTGATGATCGTGTTCTGCATCGTGAACAGCGACAGGAAGTTGGCGTTCGACTCCTGCCAGCTCTCCGCGTCGTACCCGAGCTGCTGCTCCAGCCGCGCCGCGATCGCGGGGGCCCGGTCGGGGTCCTCGAGCTTCAGCTCGATGCGCCCGATCACGTCCGGCTTGCCGAGCAGCGCCTGCGCGTTCCGCACCGTCACGTAGACGCGGGAGGAGTCGACCGGCGGGATGCCGGCCTCGAAGACCCCCACGACCTTCATGTTGAGCTTCTGCCCCAGCGGCGAGCCCGCCACGACCGTGTCCCCGACCTTCGCCCCGATGCGGCTCGCCACGCCGGAGCCGAGCAGGATCCCCTCGGGCTCCGCGGCGAGCGCGCGGTAGCTGCCCCCCTGGATGTACTGCGAGATCGGCGTCACCCGGTCCTGCCGCGGCGGGTCGATCCCGCGCAGGTCGACCGGGTACTGCTTCGCCCCGAGCGCGACGACCGCCGATCCGTTGAGCAACGCGCTCGCGCCGAGCACGCCCTCCATGCGCTCGAGCGCCGCGACGATCTCGGCCGGCCTGCTGATCCGGAGCTGCCTGTCCGTCGGCGTCTCGTGCGCCACGCGGGCCGCCACGAGGTCGTCCGTGAACCGCGCGAGCAGCGGCGGCGCCGGCCGGAGCTGCTTGTCGAACATGGTGACGTGCGGGCTGATCTTCAGGATGTTCGTCAGGAACTTCACCTGGAACCCCTGCATGATCCCGTTGATCGAGATCAGCGTGAGCACGCCGAGCGTGACCCCGAGCACGGCGATGCTGTTCAGGAGCTTCCGGTCCCAGAGCTGCCGCAGCGCGATGAAGAGAACGATCCTCGACATGACGGCCTCTAACGTCCTCGAGCGGCGATTGCGGCGAACAACGAATCAAGCATCGATCACGCTCCAGCTCCTCGGGGTAGCGACCATCGGGAGCGCAGGGGGCGAAGCCCCCTGGTTGGGCCGGGGGCCCTGCCCCTAGCGGAGGGTGTTCTGGCCCGGCTGGGTCTGATCGGGCAGCGGCGCGAGCTTGTCCTGCGGCCGCACCGTGACGGTGACCCGCTTCCCCTCCTGGACCTTGTCCTGCCCCTCGACGATCACGAGGTCGCCCTCGCCGAGGCCCTCGAGCACCTCCAGCCGCAAGAGATCGCGGATCCCGATCGACACCTTCCGCCGCGTCACCCGGTCCCCCTGGACCAGCCACACGGCCCCGTCGGCCTCGGCCTCGCTCGGGATGAGCAGCGCGCCCTCCTTCTCGGCGGCGATGATGTTCACCTCGGCGCTCATGCCGCTCCGCATCCCCTCGGGCGGCGCGTCGAGCCGCACCTTCGCGAGGAACGCCTTCCGGTCGCGGTTGGCGTCCGGGAACACGTCGAACACCTTGCCCCGGAAGACCTGCTTCGGGAACGCGTAGAGGCTCACCGCCGCGATCGAGGCCGGCTGCTTGTCGCTGTGCCCGTCGTGCACCTTGGAGACGTCCGCCTCGTCCACCGAGACCTCGAGCACGAGGCTCCTCGTGTCGCCCACCTTGAAGAGCGTCTGGTTGATGGCGACGACCTCGCCGAGCTCGATGCCCTTGGCGAGCACGATCCCATCGAGCGGCGCCCGGACCTCGGTGTCGCTGACGCGCGACGCGAGCGACTGCACCTGCGCGGCCTGCCGCGCCGCGTTGGCGTCGAGGTCGATCCGCGCGGCCCGCTGCTGCGCCTCGTTGGCGCTGATCTGCCCCTCGAGCTGCCGCACCCGCGCCGCGGCCCGGTCGACCTCGGCCTGCGCGACCGCGTTCTGCTGGAGCAGCCGCTCGACGCGCCCGAGCTCCAGCCGCGCCTGCTCGAGGTCCGCCGAGATCGCCTTGGCCTGGCCCCTGAGCGCCTCGATCTGCGGCGCGTTCTTGCTGGCCTGCGCCGACGCGGCGCTGAGGTCCGCCTTCCCCCGCTTGAGGTCGAAGGTGACCACCGGGTTGTCGATCCGCGCGAGCAGGTCCCCCTTCTTGACCGCGTCCCCCTCCTTGACGAGCACCTCGGCGAGGCTCCCGCTGGTCTTCGCCTTGACGCTCACGCGCTCCTCGGCCTCGACGGTGCCGGTCGCGTACACCGCGTCGATCGCCTTCCCCCGCGCGGCCGGCGAGGCGGTGACCGCGATCGGCATGAGCCGCCGCGCGCCGAGCGCGCCGCCCGCGGCGAGGATCACCGCAGCCGCCAGCACCCACCGGACGTTCCTCCGGAGCCACCCTGGTCGAGCGCTGGCGCCGCCGACGGTCGGGGCGTTCTTCATGGGCCGAGAGTTAGTGCAAAGTCGCTCGCAGCGTAAGGTCCGCGCCGCTGTGGCCCATCGCGTCGAGATCCGCTTGACAGATCCAGCCGGATCGGGGGTGTCGCGCGCGGGGCTCAGCGCCGGCGGAGGCGGGGAGGTGGGGGCGGCGGGGGCTTGCGAGGGGACGCGGCGGCGAGCCTCCTGAGCGCCTTCTCCATCGCGACGAGGAGCGCGCGGACGACCTCCGCGTCCCGGTCCGCCTTCTCGAGCGTCATGTAGTCGTGATCGACCCAGTCGTGGATGCGCTTGAGCGAGGGCAGGTGACAGCGCTGCAGCGCCTGCTCGAAGGGCGCGCGCCCCTGCGCCGACTGGATCGCGAGGTTGAGCAGCGCCGCGAGGGCGAAGTGCGCGACGGGGCGCCGCCTGAGCACGACGTCGCTCTTCCAGATGCGGGTGAGGATCGCGCCCTCGGTGCGGGCCTCGTCGGCGGCCAGCCGGACCAGCGTGGGGCAGGCGCGGTAGTCCGAGAGGGCGCCGAGCACGATCGTCGAGTAGGCGCGCTGGTTCGGGGTGGCCGCGGGCAGCACCTTCAAGAGCGCGGGGACGACCAGCTCGCCGAGGTCGATGAGGTGCGCGAGGTGAGGCTCGCTGTCGGGCGGTACCAGCGCGGTGAGCCGGCGCTGGATGGTGCGCAGGAGCGGCTCCGGGAGGCGCGAGGCCGTCGCCTCCGCGCAGCGGGCCGCGACGAGCGTGGCCGTCGCCGCGTTCTCCGACTCGAGCAGCCCCTGGATGAGACCGACCGGGTCGTGCTCGGGCGCGCTCGCGGCGAGCACGAGCACGTCCAGCCACCAGGGGTCCTCGCGCTGGTCGATGAGCTCGTCCAGGCGGCGGATCCGGATGGCGTCCTTCGCGGTGAGGTGCGCCTGGTAGATGAGGTCCGCGAACGCGAAGACGCCCGGGCTCCGCTGGACGAGGAGCGCTGGGCGCTCCTTGATCTCGCGCACGATGCGCGCGGCGAGGTCCGCCACGTCGTCCACGAGCTCGCCCTCGCGCGGCATCGCCGCGATCTCCTCGTCGGTGATGTGGTCGTCCAGCTCGTCCGTCCTGTCGAGCAGGAGGCGCGACCCGCCCGCGGTGCGCCGGACCCCGTGCAGGTGGAGCTTCAACATCGTCAGGAGCAGATCCTCCGGGATCTCCGCGATGCCCTGCTCGTGCATGGAGTGGGCGAGGAGGCCGAAGAGGGCGCGCCGGTCGTCGATGTCGAAGCGCGCGAGGACGGCGTCGGAGGAGCCGTCGGGGCCCCCCGGCGCCCCGGGCGTCGGACCAGCGGGGGCCGAGGCGCGGAGCCGCGCCTCGACCTCCGCCGCGATGAGGGGCGCCCGCTGCTCCGGCGCGCGCCGCTCGAGGAAGCGGTGCGCCGAATAGAGCCGGCTCCCCTGCGGGGGCAGGAGGGCGGCGGTCGTGAAGCCGCGCAGCTCGACGCGCGCGAAGCCGGGGATGCCGGTGCGGCGCGGGCGCGTCGTGACCACGATGCGGACGCCGGGGTGCGCCGCGGCGAAGGTCTCGATCGACTCGGAGAGGGGCCGGGCGCCGGCGCCCGCTTCGTCCAGCCCGTCGACGAGCACGAGCGCGCGGCCCTGCGCGGTGGCCTCGCGCACGAGCCGGAGGGCGCCGATCGGACAGAGCTCCGCGATCGTCCGCTCGTCGAGGAGGCGCTCGGTCAGGAGCCGCACGGGGACGGGGAAGGGGACCCACGCGGGCTCCAGGCTCAGGGACTGCGCGGCGACGTGCGCCATGAGCTCCGTCTTGCCGGTGCTCCGCCCGCCCACCACGAGGACGTTCTGTCCCCGGAGCAGCAGATCGAACACGGTGCACGGCGAGGGGACATCCGCGCGTCGCGGATAGATCTGCGGGCCCTGCGGGTGCCGGAGCAGGACGTGCGCGCTCACCGGACCCTGGTCGCGGCGGATCGCGTCGCAGTGATCCGCCGCGACCTCGTACAGGATCTCCGCCGGCCTCTCCGGCGGCGCCGCCGCCGGATCACACCAGAGCCACCTCCGCACGTCGTCGACCGGCACCATCGCGGGCGCCACGTTGGGCGTGCTCCGGCGCAGACGCAAGGACATGCGGCGCCCGGGAGGCGCCGCGCGGCGATGGGTCCTGCATCCTGCGCTGTCCGCCGCGGGCGAAGCGCTGGACGACGCTTGATCACTTCTCGGGGATGGGGATCGCTGCGAACCGGCTGATGTCGCCGCGGCGGACCTTCAGCAGGGCCGTGGTCCCGGGCTTGAGCTGCGACATCGCCGCGTTCAGGGACGCGACGTCCTTCACGGGCGTGCCATTGAGCTCCGTGATGATGTCGCCGGGCTGGAGCTCCTGCGCGGCGCTGCCGGGGGCGAGGCCCTCGACGCGGACGCCGCCGCCGTTCGGCACGCTGGAGATCTCGATGCCGAGCTTCCCGGCGCGCTGCTGCGAGGGCTCGCCCTGGCCGCTCTTGCCGGGGCGCGCCGCGGGCGCGTCGTCGTCGGTCAGGGTGTCGAGCTTCGCGGTGACCTCGCGCCGGACCTTGTTGCGCAGGAGGCCGATCTTCACCTCGGACCCGGGCGCGTTCCGGGCGACGTTGCGCGGCAGCTCCTCGGCGTGGTGGATCGGGGCGCCGTTCACGTCGACGATGACGTCGCCGGGCTTGATGCCGGCGCGCGCGGCGGGGCCGTCGGGCTGCACCTCGGCCACGAGCGCGCCCTTGGGGGCGTCGAGCCCGAGCGCGGTCGCGAGGTCCCGCGTGATGGGCTGGAACATCAGGCCGAGCTTGCCCCGCTGCACGTAGCCCTTGTCCCGGAGCTGCGGCAATACGTCCTTCAATGCGTCGACCGGGATCGCGAATCCGATGCCATTCGCGCCGGCGCGGATGGCCGTGTTGATCCCGACGACCTCGCCGCGCCAGTTGAACAGCGGCCCGCCGCTGTTGCCGGGGTTGATCGAGGCGTCGGTCTGGATGAAGTCGTCATACGGGCCGGCGCCGATCGTGCGGGCCTTGGCGCTCACGATGCCGAGCGTCACCGTGTGGCCGAGGCCGAAGGGGTTGCCGACCGCGAGCACGTGCTCGCCGACGCGGAGGGCCTCGCTCGATCCGAGCGGCGAGACGGGCAGGCCGCTCGCGCCCTTCAGCTTGAGGAGCGCGAGGTCCAGCTTCGGATCGCGGCCCACGACGTCGGCGTCGAACTCGCGATCGTCGGCGAGGCGCACGCGGACGGCGTCGGCGTCGTGCACGACGTGCTCGTTGGTCACGACGTAGCCGTTCGGATCGATGAGGAAGCCGCTGCCGAGCGCGCTCTGCTTCTGCATGCGATCGCGCGGCGCGCGCCGGCCGCCCGGGCCGAAGAAGAACTCGAACGGATCCATCAGATCCCGGCGTTGCACCTCGTGCGTGGTCGTGATGTTCACCACGGTCGGCGTGACGCGCTGGGCGAGGTCGGCGACGTCGAACGTCGCGGGCACCGGCGCGGGCGGGAGCTGGACGGTCGCGAGCGGCGCGGTCCGCGCGGTGGGCGCCGGGGCGGGGGCGGCCTGCGGCGCGGGGGGCGTGGCGTGCGCCTGCTGCCCGCACCCGGCGAATGCGGGCGTGAGGGCCGCGAAGAAAGCGAGGGCGAGGGGCGCGGCGCGGCTCGTCCGCGCGCGCCGGACCGGATCGTGGGAGACCAGCGGGTTCATCATGGGCCCGAACAAGGCCGGGGGCGCATTCATTCCTGCGACCCCGGGAAACCCTGCTACGTTCGCGCCCGCTTCGAAAGAGGAGGCAATCGATGGTGCAGAGCGACGAGGCGCGGCTGCGCGGGCGCAAGGTGGGGTTCCTGGGCGGCGGCAACATGGCGGAGGCGCTCATCCGGGGGCTCATCCATTCGCACTCCGTCGGAGCCGCGCAGATCCGGGCGAGCGACGTCAAGGAGGAGCGCCTCGCCGAGCTCCGCGAGAAATATGGGATCGAGACCACGGCGAGCAACGAGGAGATCGCGACGTGGGCGGACGTGCTCGTCATCGCGGTCAAGCCGCAGATCGTGGATCGTGTCCTGGCGCCGCTCGCCGCCGGGCTCAGCCCGGACGATCTCGTGATCTCGATCGCGGCCGGCGTGCCGATCGAGGCGATCGAGGCGCGGCTGCCGGAGGGCACGCGCGTGATCCGGACGATGCCGAACACGCCGGCGATCGTGCTGGCGGGCGCGACGGCGATCGCGGCCGGGGCGCGCGCGACGCCGGAGGACGTCGAGGTCGCCCGGGCGCTCTTCCATTCCGTGGGCCGTGTGGTGGTGCTCGACGAATCGCTGCTCGACGCGGTGACGGGGCTGTCCGGCAGCGGGCCGGCGTACATCATGCTGATGATCGAGGCCCTCGCGGACGGGGGCGTGAAGGTCGGCCTGGGGCGCGACGCGGCGCTGATGCTGGCCGCGCAGACGGTCTACGGGGCGGCGAAGCTGCAGCTCGAGACGGGGGAGCACCCGGGGCGGCTGAAGGACATGGTGACGAGCCCCGGCGGGACGGCGATCGCGGGGCTGCACACGCTCGAGGCCGGCGGCCTGCGGCGGACGCTGATCGACGCGGTCGAGGCGGCGGCGAACCGATCGGCGGAGCTCGGCGCGATCATGGCGCAGAAGCTCCGGCGGTAGTGGATCAGGCGGCGATCTCGCCGTCGCCGTCGCCCGTCGAGGCGGCGGCGCGGGCCTCCTCGAGCGCGCGCTTCTCCGCCTCGGCCTGCTTCACGCGCTCCTCGAGCACGTCGGTGCCGAGGTAGCGGAAGACGTAGAGGCCGCCCACGAACATGCACAGGAAGAGCGCGAGCAGGCGCCAGAGCACGAGGTAGGGGAGCTCGAAGGGGCCCTTGACCCAGGGGGCCATGAGCGCGTTCGAGCCGGCCTCGGCGATGCCGCTCGCGCCGGGGGTAGGGCTCAGGTAGAGCGCGAAATTGAGGAGCGCCTGCACGAGCAGGACCTGCACGATCGGCGGGCCGATCGCGACGAAGGTCGAGGGGGTCGTGGGGACGCCGAGGCCGAGCAGGATGAAGTAGGCGACCGCGAAGCGGGAGCAGAAGAAGCCGAACGTGAGCAGGATGGCGAGCGCGTAGGCGCGCTTGCCGCGGCGGAGGTAGATGCGGAAGCCCTGGTGGAAATCGTCGACGCTGCGCAGCAAGCGCGCGCTCACGGCGCCGGGCTTCGCGAGCGCGGCCTCGGCGCGGGCGCGGAGCCTCGTGGAGCGCAGCGCGAGGTCGAGCGCGACGCGGTAGAGCGCGCCGAGGGGGACGGCGAGGGCGCGGACGATCCCCTTGAGCAGCGGGGGGTACGCGGCGGCGAGGGTGAGGCCGATGAGGCCGGAGCCGAAGGTCCCGACGCTGATGTAGAGCAGGACGTCGATCTCGTGGCCGCCCTGCACGACGAGCAGGCCGTTCGCGCGCAGCAGGAAGACGGTCAGCGCCGTGGTCAGGAAGAAGAGGATCGTGCACGAGGCGGTGAGGAGCTCGGCGGTGGCGACGTCGACGAAGCGCATGCCGCCGTGCATGAGGACCGCGACCTGCGAGGGGGCGGCGCCGGCCTGGCCCGGAGTGACGCCGGCGCAGAACATCAGGACGAACTCGGAGACGATCGCGGTGCGGACGCGGAGCGCGGGCGCGAGGACCCGGCCAAGGACGAAGACGCGGAGGCCGCCGCAGACGCCCTCCTGGAGGGCGAGCACGGCGGCGACGAGCAGCCACGCGGGCTTGACGTGCGCGAGGCCGGCCGAGAGGCTGGCCTGCTCGGTGCGGATCGAGTCGTAGAGGACGTAGGCGAAGCTCGCGAGCGTGATCGCGACGATGAGCTGGATGCCTCGGATGATCGTCGCGCGGTTCATCAGGCGCGGCTCACTTGACGGCCACGCCCGCCTGCTCCGTGCGGGAGAGCTCCTGGACGCTGTCCCGCGCGTCGAGGATGGACTGCAGGCCGAAGATCGCGCAGGCGACGGTGGCGAGCGCCGGGCCGGCGACCTGGGGATCGGCGCCGTGGCCGGCGAGGCGGAGCGCGACGAGGCCGAAGAGGACCGCGGCGGTGACGACGATCGGCGGCTCGAGGCGCGGGCGCCGGCAGAGCAGGCGGGAGGAGAGCATGCGCATGCCCATGGTCACGTTGCCGGCCAGCGCGATGATGACGGCGAAGGCCGTGGGGATGACCTCGAGCGCGGTGGCGGCGGTGACCGCGGTCCAGAGGAGGAGCGGCCCGAGCACGGGCACGGCGCCGCGGAGGCCCTGCGCGGCGATGACGCGCACGATGCCGCGCGCGACGCCGAAGAGGATGGTGGACACGGGCCAGAGCGTCATCGCGAGCCCGAGGGTGAGGGGGCCGAGCGCGACTTGGTCGAAGATCCGGTTGCCGAAGATCGCGCTGGTCATGAGCGCGGTGGAGAGGACGACGATCGACTCGATCTGGTTCAGGAGGCCGAGGCGGAAGACGCCCGTCTGGGCCTGCTCCCAGTACGCGGCCACGGCCGCGCCGGGGATCACGACCGCGAAGCTGACCCAGCCGAGCGGCGCCGCGCCGAGCGCCATCGCGGTGAGCAGCGCGATGTACGCGGTGTTGAGCATGTCGAGGCCGTGATCGAGGAACTCGCCGAGCGGCGAGCACTGCCCGGTCCTCCTCGCGTGCGCGCCGTCGGCGTTGTCGCACCAGCAGTAGAGCTGGAGCAGGATCGTCGCCGCGACGTAGGGCCAGCCGCCCTGGGGCCAGAGCCCGACGAGCAGCATCACGCCCGCGAGGTTCAGGAGGTGCCCCACGTGCGTGATCGTGTTCGGGTGCAGCGATCTCGGCAGGTAGGGCAGAAAGGGATCGATGAGGAAACGGCGGTAGAAGGGGAGGAGGAGCGAGCGATCCTCGACCTTGTACGCCGGGGCTCCGGAAGCCATTGACAGAGCATAACCCCGAGACGCGTCGCGATCACAATCGCTGGCGAGCGGCGCGTGCGGTGCGAAGCGCGCTTCGCGGGCGAGCGCGGCGAGGCGTTCGCGGCGCAGGTGCGAAGGCTATTGCGCCTGCGGCCTCCCGTCGCGATGCTCTCGCGCATGTCGAGGCCGAGGAGGATCGCGATCAACACGGGCGGCGGCGACGCGCCGGGGCTCAACGCGGTGATCCGCGCGGCGACGCTGGCGGCGCTCGAGCGCGGCTGGGAGGTGTGGGGTATCCGGCACGGCTACCGCGGGCTCATCGAGCCCTCGCCGGACGGCCTCGTGCGCCTCGACCGCGACAAGGTCCGGGGCATCGTGCAGCTCGGCGGCACGATCCTCGGCACCGTGAACCGCGGGGACCCTTTCAACTATCCGACGGAGGTCCTCCCTGCCGTTCATGAGCCCGTTGCGCCGCTGCCGTCCGGCGGGGCACCGTCGCCGTCCGCGTCCCTGCCGCCGGGCTCGATCGCGCCGAAGCTCGCGCCGATGGACCGCTCGGAGGAGCTCGTCCGGCGGTTCCGCGAGCTGCGCTTCGACGCGCTGATCGCGGCCGGAGGCGACGGCTCGATGCGCATCGCGAACGCGCTCCGCAAGCGCGGGCTGCCGCGCGTGATCGGCGTGCCGAAGACCATCGACAACGACGTCTGCGGGACGGACCTCTCGTTCGGGTTCGACACCGCCGTGGGGATCGCGACGGAGGCGATCGATCGCCTGCACACGACCGCCGAGGCGCACGAGCGGATCATGGTCGTGGAGGTGATGGGGCGGCACGCCGGCTGGATCGCGCTCGCGGCGGGCGTGGCCGGGACCGCCGACGTGATCCTCATGCCGGAGATCCCGTTCCGGTACGAGCCGATCGTCGAGAAGATCCAGCAGCGCGAGGCGCGCGGCCGGCATTTCTCGATCGTGGTCGTGGCAGAGGGCGCGGCGGAGGCGGGCGGGGAGGTCACGATCAAGGAGGCGGGGGACCGGTTCCGCGGCGTCGCGGTGCTCGGCGGCCTCGCCGAGCGCGTCGCGAAGGAGCTCGCGGCCCGGACGGGCAAGGAGGCGCGCTCGATCGTGCTCGGGCACCTGCAGCGGGGTGGGACCCCGACGACGAGCGATCGCCTGCTCGCGCTGCGGTTCGGCGCCGCCGCGGTGCGCTTCCTCGCGGCCGGCGCGGGCAGCGGGATGGTCGCGCTCCGCGAGGGCCGCATCGAGCTCGTGGATCTGGACGAGGTCGCGGGCAAGACGAAGCTGGTGCCGGTGGACTCGGACACGGTGGTCACGGCGCGCGAGATGGGCATCTGCTTCGGCGACGAGCCGCCGGGGCACTTCGCGGCGCCCTGACGAGCGACGAGCGCCCAGGCGGCCCGATGCGGCCAGGGCGCGCCCTCCCGTCCGAGTCGTTTGACACTCGCGGAAGTGGGCCGATATCTTGGTCCTCCCTCTCGACCCACCCCCGCGCACAACCCGGCTATCATGACGAAAGTCCTCGTATTTGAGAGCGACCCTGCGTTCGCGGGGGAGCTTCGAACGGAACTAGGGCGCCTGGGATGCACCGTGCAGGTGGTCGACGACGGCAACGTCGGCCTGCAGGCAGCATCGGCCGATCGTCCGGATCTGATCCTCCTGTCGATCGAGCTGCCGCGCATGAACGGCTTCTCGGTGTGCAACAAGCTCAAGAAGGACGCTCAGCTCAAGGACGTCCCGCTGGTCATCATGTCGAGCGAGTCCAGCGAGGAGACGTTCGAGCAGCACCGGAAGCTGCGCACGCGCGCGGAGGACTACGTCCACAAGCCCATCGCGTTCGGCGAGCTCCTCCAGCACATCCGCCCGTTCGTCCCGCTGGGGCCCGTGGAGGCCGACCCGATCATGATCGACGAGGCGGAGGTGCTCGACGACGGGATCATCGACGACGATCTCGGCGAGTCGACCATGATCACGTCGACGCCGCTGCCGACGAGCGGCACCAATCACCCCGCGCCGGTGCCCGCGCCCGCGCCGCTGCCCGCGCCCGCGCCGGTGCACGCGCCCGCGCCGGTGCACGCGCCCGTGGCAGCACGCCCGCCCGCAGCTGTACCCGCGGTGGGCAGGGGCTCCGACCCGGGCGGGAAGCCCAGCAGCGCCCGGAAGGGGGGCGCGAAGGGCGATGAGGACATCGAGGAGTTCATCGGCGGCGCGTTCAACCGGCTGCTCGGCGACGAGGAGGAGGAGCGCACGGTCGTCAAACCGCTCGGGGCGATGCAAGCGCTCTCCGGCGCGGCGCAGGGGCCCGTAGGGGGGGCGCAGCGCGCGCCGCGCCACGAGGCGGGGCGGAGCTCGGCGCCGAGCGCGCTGCCGGCCGGGCCTGATCCGGAGGAGATCGAGCGCCTGCGGGCCGAGCTGGAGCGCTCGAAGGACGAGATCGTGCGGCTCACGAAGGACGTGGCGGCCGCGCGCGCGACGTCGCTGCGCCTGGAGAGCGAGCTGGCCGGCGCGGGCGACTCGTCGCAGGAGGTCGCGCGCCTCCGGCGCGAGGCCGAGGAGCTCCGGGCGAAGCTCGCCGCCGGCGGCGGCGTCAAGACCGGCGGCGTCTCCAGCCGAGAGTTCCTCGATCTGCGCGAGGCGCTGAACAAGAAGGACAAGGAGATCCTGGCGCTGCGCGACCAGATCTCGCGCAAGGACAAGGAGCTGCTCGATCTGCGCGATCAGTCGCTCTCGTTCGAGCGGGAGAAGGCCGATCAGGTCGACCGGATCCTCGACCTGGAGCGGGCCCGCGAGGAGCTCGATGGGCAGGTCGCGTCCCTGCGCGCGGACAAGGAGCTCGCGTCGAAGCGGGCGGATGATTTCAGGGCCCGCGGGGAGAAGATCCAGGCGCAGGTCGCCGCGCGCGAGGCGGAGCTCACGGCGGCGCGGCAGGCCCTCGTGGAGGCCGAGGCGCAGCACACGGCGGCGCTGCGCGCCGCGGGCGAGGAGCACGCGCAGGAGCTCGCGGCCTCGGAGGCGGAGGCGCGGCGGTCTCTCGATGCGGCGATCGCGGCGGAGCGTCAAGCCGCGGAGAGCGCGCGCGCCGAGGCGGCCGCCGCGCATCGCGCAGAGGTCGAGCGGCTGCGCTCCGATCACGCCGGCGCGACGGAGCGGCTGCGCGGCGAGCACGCAGCGGAGGTCGATGGGCTGCGCAAGGATCACGCGGGGCAGATCGAGCGATTGAACGCGGAGCACGCGGGCGCGGTCGAGCGGCTCAAGGGCGAGCACGCGGCCGCGATGTCGGCGCTGCGCGGCGAGCACGCGGCGGAGGTCGACGGGCTGCGCAGGGAGCACGCGGGCGCGGTCGAGCGGTTGAACGCGGAGCACGCGGGCGCGGTCGAGCGGCTCAAGGGCGAGCACGCAGCGGCGATGTCGGCGCTGCGCGGCGAGCACGCGGCGGAGATCGATGGGCTGCGCAGGGAGCACGCGGGCGCGGTCGAGCGGCTGAACGCGGAGCACGCGGGCGCGGTCGAGCGGCTCAAGGGCGAGCACGCGGCCGCGATGTCGGCGCTGCGCGGCGAGCACGCGGCGGAGGTCGACGGGCTGCGCAAGGATCACGCGGGGCAGATCGAGCGGCTGCGGGCCGAGCATGCGGGCGCGGTCGAGCGGCTCAAGGGCGAGCACTCGGCGGCGGTGGAGGACCTGCGCACGGAGCACACCGCGGCGATCGACGAGCTGCGGGCCGAGCACTCGGCGGCGATCGACG
>CAYQYG010000016.1:34897-42215 GCA_964421485.1 uncultured Polyangiaceae bacterium
GCGGCGATCGACGAGCTGCGGGCCGAGCACTCGGCGGCGATCGACGCGCTGCGCGCGGAGCACGCCCGCGCGATGTCGGCGGCCAGCGCGGCCGCGGCGGCCGAGCTCGCGGCGCGCGAGCGGGCGCTCACCGACGCGCGCGAGCAGGCGCTGCGATCGCTCGAGCAGGCGCACGCGGCGAAGCTCGCGGAGGTCGAGGCGGCCGCGGCGGATCGACTCCGGCGCGCCGAGGCGAAGCACGCGCAGGAGATCTCCGACGCGCAGGCCGATGTCGCCGCGCGAGAGGCCGCGTGGGCGGCAGCGAAGCGCGAGCTCGACGAGGCGGTGCGAGGCCTCAGCGCGGAGCTCGGCCAGACGCGCGACACCCTGAAGGCGTACCAGGCGCGCGCGGCGGAGCTGGACCGGGCGCTCGCGGCGCGGACGGGCGAGCTGGCGCAGCGGAACGACGAGCTCGCGGCGCGCACGGCGGAGCTCGAAGGGCGCACCGGCGAGCGCGATCGCCTGCAGTCGGAGCTCGCGGCGCGCACCGGCGAGCTCTCGGAGACGCGCGAGGACCTCGCGGACGCCGAGGAGCGCGCGCGCTCGCTCAGCGACGTGCTGAAGCAGCGCACCCTCGAGCGCGACGCGCTCCAGAGCCGCGGCGAGGAGCTCTCCCGGGATCTCGCGATGGAGCAGGCGCGGCTCCAGAAGGCGCGCGCGAAGTGGGGCGAGGATCGCGCCTCGCTCGAGCGGGCGCGCCAGGCGCTCGCCGCGGCGATGTCGCAGATCCAGGAGGCCGAGGCCCGGCCGATCGAGTGAGCTGTTTCTCTAGCGGTCGAGCGCGTCGCCGCGGAACGCGTCGGGCAGCAGCGTCCCGAGCGTGGTGACCCTCGGCGGCGGCGCGGCCTCGCCGGGCTCGGGCGCGATCAAGAGCAGGATCGGGAGGTCATCGCCCGCGAACTCGGCGAGCGTCTGCCGGCACATGCCGCACGGGGCCGCCGCCGTCGGGCCGCGCGTCGCGACCGCGAGCGCGACGGGGCCGCGCTCGCCGGCGGCGACCATCTGCAGGACGGCCGAGCGCTCGGCGCAGACCGAGAGCCCGTAGGACGCGTTCTCGACGTTGCAGCCCGAGAACACCCGGCCCGAGCGCATGAGCAGCGCGGCGCCGACCTGATAGCGCGAGTACGGGGCGTGCGCGTGCGCCCGCGCCTCGAGCGCGGCCCGGCTCAGGGCATCCCAGTCGATGGGGGTCGGCGCGCCGCTCATGCCGCCGCTCCGGCCCGGCGCACCCACGCGGAGAGCAGCTCGACGAAGCGCGCCCGCGCGCGGCGCGCGGTCTCCTCGACCTCGCGGTGATCGAGCTCCGCGCGCGTGAGGCCGGCCGCGAGGTTCGTGATGCACGAGATCGCCGCGGCCGGCACGCCCATGTGCCGGAGCGCGATGATCTCGGGCACCGTGCTCATCCCGACCGCGTCCGCGCCGAGCGCGCGCAGCATCCGGATCTCCGCGGGCGTCTCGTACATCGGCCCGAGCAGCCCGGCATAGACGCCCTCGCGGAGCGACGAGCCCGTCTCCGCCGAGGCCTCGCGCGCGAGCGCCAGCAGCCGCGGATCGTGCGCGTACGTCATGTCTGGGAAGCGCTTGCCCAGCGCGTCGGCGTTGGGTCCGACGAGGGGGTTCGTGCCCATGAGGTTCAGGTGGTCGGTGACCAGCATCAGATCGCCGGGCGAGAAGGCCGCGTTGACGCCGCCCGCGGCGTTGGTGAGCAGCACGGCGCGGCACCCCAGGCGGGCGAGGACGCGGACGCCGAAGGCCACGCGCTCGGGCGCGTGCCCCTCGTAAAGGTGGATGCGCCCCTGGAGGCAGGCCACCGGGACGTCGCCGACGCGCCCTGCGCAGAGGTTGCCCGGATGCCCCGCGACGGCGGGCTCGGGCATGCCGGGGATCTCCCGGTAAGGGACCTTGACGAGGCCATCGAGCGCGTCGCCCCACGCACCGAGCCCGGAGCCAAGCACCACGCCGACGCGGGGCGGGGCCTGGATCCGGCTTCGGATCGCCTGGACGGCGGCATCGACGGCGCTGAGCTCCAGCGGGGTGGTCATGAGCGGGGAGGGAACCTACTCCAGGGCGCCCGCACGGGTAAACGGCGGAGATGCGCGGCGCGCGGGCTCGTGTTAGGGTCCCGCCCCCTGTTGACATTTGGGGCTCCGGCAGAGGCGCCGCAGCGCCCCAAACCCCGCACGGACGGGCCCGATGCCCCGGCTGGTGAAGGACGATGGCCACGAAGATCGAAGAGTTCCTCAAGGAGAAGAAGATCGACCCCCGCCGGATCCTCTCGGCGTCCGAGAAGATCGAGCGCCTGACGCCCAAGGACCGCGCGATCCGGCTCGCGAAGCGCAAGGCCCGGAAGAGCGAGGACGGCGGGAAGAAGAAGGAAGGCCTCGCGGCCGATAAGCCGCGCTCGGGCCGGCCGATCACGCAGCGGACCCTGGACGCCGCGCTCCACGGCAAGGCGATCAGCGGGCCGGCGAAGACGCGGCTCCTCCGCGCCGTGAACCGGCTGCTCGAACAGAAGAAGCAGGAGCCCGTGGCCCTGACCGCGCTCTTCGATCTGCCCAAGAAGGGCGGCGGGGCCGAGGCGGCCAGCTAGGCGATACGCCGCTGGAAGCAGCGCCGCAGGCTCAGATCCTGCGGCGCTCGGAACGGCGGGAGCTCACGTCCAAGAGGTCGGCGGCGACCAGAGCCACGGCGATCGAGACGGCGATGAAGACCATGCGCCGGAAGGTCGCGCCAATGGGCGTGCAGTACCAAGTTTTGTGCGGAACATCGCGTGCCCCTGCGCGTCATGCCGGCGCGCCGGCGCGAGGGCCCTCTCTCGGGCTGAATGTCCGCCGCCGGTCCCGCACCCAAGGGGTCCGTGTGCGCGGCGCTTGCTCTCTCCGAGCCGTCGAAGATCGCCCCTGGAACGGCGCGTTCGCCGCTGCGCCTCGTCGGGCTCTCCGAGGTCACCCACACCGCGCCATCCGTTTCACCTCCTCTCGAGGGTCCGGGTAGGCTCGCGCCCGTGACGGAGCCTGACGAGATCGGTGAGCTGATCCGGCGGTTCCAGCAGGGGGACAGGAAGGCGTTCACCGAGATCTTCCGGCGGCACCGGGCCGACGTGGCCCGCCTCGTCTTCCGGATGCTCGGGCCCGTGGCCGAAGCCGAGGACGTGATCCAGGAGGTCTTCCTGCAGGTCCACCGGAGCCTGGGCGATTTCCGGGGGCAATCCAAGTTCACGACCTGGCTGCACCGCGTGACGGTCAACGTCGTGCTGATGGCGCGGCGGGCCGCGCGCAGCCGCCCGGTGTTCGCAGGCGAGCCGCTCGCAGAGCGGGAGGCCGATGGCCGGATGCTGCCCGACGAGGACGTGATCCGTCGGCGCAGGATCGATGCGTTCCGGCGGCTCCTCGATCGGTTGCCGGAGAAGAAGCGCGCTGTTTACGTGCTGCACGAGCTCGAGGGCATGTCGCCCGCCGAGATCGCGGAGGTCGTGGGCGCGCCGGTGCTGACGGTCAGGACCCGGCTGTTCTATGCGCGCCGGGAGCTCGAGGAGATGATGCGGGAGGAGCCCGCGCTCGCCCAGCTCGCAGAGGAGCTGGGGGGCGCGGTCGCGACCCGCGACACGACGGAGGCGACGTGAGCCGAGCGAGACGTTACGACCTCGCGCTGGAGCGCGCGGAGGAGCTGCTCCGCGCAGCGCCGGTCCCCGAGCCGCGCTGGGAGGTGATCGAGCGCGGCCTGCTCGCGCGCATCGAGGAGGAGCGCGCAGCGGCGGCGCGCCCGGCGCCGGGGCCGTCGTGGCTTGGCCGCGCGGCGGCGTTCGCGGCTGTGGCCGCGGCGATCGCGCTGGGGATCTCGGCCAGCGGGTCCGGCGCCCGCGTGACGGCGGAGCCCGCGCCGGAGCGGGTCGTGGACGTCGCGGCGGCGGCGCGCGTCGCCGGCGGGGGAGGCGCCCGCGGGGATCTCGACGCGCGCGGGCTGCGCCCCGGTGACGTGATCGAGGCCGGGGGCGAGGCGATCTCGCTCGCGGATCCCGGCTCGGTGCGCTGGACGCTCGCGCCGGGGGGCCGCGCCGTCGTGCGTGCGATCGGCGCGGGCGGCGTCGGCGCGGTCGTCACGCTCGCGCGCGGATCACTGCGCGCCGAGGTCACGCCGCGCGATCCGTCGGAGGGGCTCGTCGAGGCGTTCGCGGTCGAGGTCGACGGCACGCGCGTCGCGGTGCACGGGACGATCTTCACCGTCACGCGCCTCGAGGAGCGCGTCGAGGTCGACGTGGAGCGCGGCGCGGTCGCGATAGGCCCCGCCGCGTACTCGGGGGCGACGAACGGCCATCTCCTGATCGGCCCGGCGCGCGGCGAGTTCTCGCTCGACGGCGGCCGCGTAGCGCGCCTGCTCCCGCCCGCGCCAAGGCTCGCCGACGCCGCGCCGCCTGGGCCCGCGCTCGATCCGGCCGCCGGGCTCGCCGCGGTGGACGTCCGCGATCCCTCGGAGCCGGTCGCCCCCGCGCCGATCGCGCTCGCCGCGCCCGCGCCCGCCGGCCCGCTCGCCGCGCCCGCACATGCAGGCACGAGCGCCGCGCCCGCGCCCGCACACGCAGGCACGAGCGCCGCGCCGGAGGATCACGGCGCCGCCGCGGCGCCTCCCGAGGCGGCGCCTGCGCCCGCGCCTGCGCCCACGCTGCTCACGCCCACCTCGATCCGGGCCTCGCTCGCGAGCTGCTTCGCGACGAAGCGGGGCGGCGGATCACCGTCGGTCCAGACGAAGATCATGTCGACGCTGCGGATCAAGATCGGGAGCGACGGCGGCGTCGCCGGGGTCCGCTTCGATCCGCCGCTCAGGCCGGATCTCCAGGCCTGCGCGCAGATCCTCTACGGCGGCCGCTTCGCGCCCTCCGCGGGCCCGGAGATCGCCGTCGCGGTCACGATCGAGGAGTGAGCGCGGGCCGAGCGCCGCTCGTCCGTCACGCCGAGCCGAGCAGCTGCGTGAGCGCGTGGGTCTCACGCGCGCCCATCACGCCGAACTGGACTCCCATCCCGTCCGGCATCGTCCACCGCACGGTCGATCGCACCGCGACCTCCTGGCGCAGCCCCGGGAGGGACAGGTAGACGATGACGGGCGCGCCGAACGGCGCGGGCGTGAGGGTCTCGATGAACATGCCGCCCAGGCTGATGTCGCGGCACGTGGCTTCGATCCGGGGGCCATCGGCGACCTGGAACGCGACAGCGGCCTGGAGGGGCGTTCGCGGGTGCTTTCGGTGATCTCGCACGGATCTCCTTCGCCGCCCGCGGCACGCTGGGATCGCGGCGCGGCGGGGTGTATCGTTTCGGACAGGGAGCGCCACGGCGTTCCCATTCACAGGGCGTGAGCGAGTGACGCAATCGTCGCGATCCCGGAGCGCGCCTGTCAAGAGCGGCGCCGATCAGCACTGGCGAGGGACGCGTCCGCCGCCGGGCGGACCCGGCTGGGCGCGGCATTTCGAGGGGTGGCAGCCCGCCCTGGTCGCGGTGCTCATCGCCGGCTCGGTCGCGGCGCTCGTCGTGCCGCGCCCCGTCGAGCCGATCGACGTCCCCGCGCCGGCCGTGGATCCCCGGGCGCTCGCCCGCGCGGCCCAGGACGACGCGGCGCGCGCCGAGGCGCTCGAGCCGGTGCAGCTCGGCGGCGGGCGCGTCGGCCCGCCTCGGATGACCCTTGACGTCGACGTCCGCGAGCTGGGGGCGGCCGTGCGCGCGTTCGGCATGGTCGACGGCGATCCCGACCGGACCGACGCGGAGCTCATCGCGGCGCGCGAGCGGCTGGCCGCCGCCGTACGCCCGGCGCTCGCGCAGGGCGCGGAGGCCGTGCTCGCATTGCGCGCGTTCCAGACGCGCGCCTTCCTGCGCGAGGTGCGCCGCTGGCAGGCGACGGGCGAGGAGACGATCGCGCTCCGGGAGCTGGGCGGCGACTTCCTCGGCCTGCTCCGCCGGAGCGGCTGGCTGGACGAGGGCGCTGACCCGTCCGCGCGCCCCGGGCGCCGCCGCGCCCTGCCCGACGCCGGCGTGCTCGCCGTGATGTTCAAGAAGCGGTGGAGCTCCGTGGTCGGCGTGCAGGGCGGCGTGTTCGAGCCGACGCTCGACGAGCAGCGGGCCCTCTTCGCGTTCCTGCTCGCCCACCCGATCCGCGATCCGGCCTCGACGGTGATCCCGGCGAGCGACGCGCGATCCGCCGAGCGCGCCGCGGCGGCCCGCGCCGCCTTCGAGCGGCGCGCCCAGGAGCAGTACCGTCTCAAGAAGATCGAGGAGCTCGGCGCGCTCGACCCCACGTACCCGCGGGACCTCGCCCGCGGCATCGTCCTCTACCGGCTCGAGCGCTACCCGGCCGCCGTCGAGGCGTTCCGGAGGCACCTCGAGGCGTCCCCTGGCGGTCCCCACACGCTCCGGGCGCAGAACTATCTGCGCGCCGCGCTGGGCCGCGCCAACGACGAGCCTTTCTAGTAGTAGAATCGCGCATGGCACCCATCCCCGCGCACCAGGACGCCTCGCAGCCCGCCCGCTTCCGCCGCATCTGCGTGTATTGCGGCTCCAGCGAGGGCGCGCGCCCCGAGTACGCCGAGGCCGCTCGAGGGCTCGGCGCGCTCCTCGCCCGGAAGCGGATCGGCGTCGTCTTCGGCGGCGGGCGCGTCGGCCTGATGGGCGCGGTCGCGGACGGCGCGCTGGCTGCGGGCGGCGAGGTGATCGGCGTGATCCCGGAGAAGCTGCGCGCGCGTGAGCTCGCGCACACCGGCCTCTCCGAGCTCTTCGTGGTCGACAGCATGCACGCCCGCAAGACGATGATGGCGTACCTCTCCGACGCCTTCATCGCGCTGCCCGGCGGCTGGGGCACGCTCGAGGAGACCTTCGAGGTCACGACCTGGGCGCAGCTCAACTATCACCTGAAGCCCGTGGGGATCCTCAACGTGAGGGGCTATTACGACCGCCTCCTTCACTTCATCGATCATGCGGTCGAGGAGGGCTTCATCCGCCCCATTCTCCGCGGCCTCATCTGCTCCGCGGCCGAGCCCGAGGCGCTGCTCGATCTGCTCGGCAAGGCCGAGGTCCCGGAGCTCGGCCGCTGGATGGACAAGCCGTGATCGAGGGGGCGAGGCGCGCCGGGCCGGTGGGGGCCCGAGCGCGCCTCGTTCGTGGGGCGCGCGAATCGTGCCCGTCAGGCCGCGCGCCGCCGCCGCCGCGCGAGCATCAGCGCGCCTGCCAGTAGCGAGAGCAGGCCGGCCGGCGCCTCGCCGGCGGGCGCGCCGCCCGCGGCGCGGCATCCGCAGCCGCCG